>NZ_BAABGT010000099.1:0-201988 GCF_039541715.1 Pseudonocardia xishanensis | reverse complement strand
CCACAGCTCCAGTCTCCTTGCTAGATCAGGAGCCTCTCCACCGGCCAGGACGGTTCACGGTGCCCTTGGGGAAGTACTGTCGCAGCAGGCCGTTGGTGTTCTCGTTCGTGCCGCGCTGCCAGGGCGAGTGCGGGTCGGCGAAGTAGACGGCGATACCGGTGTCCACTTTGAACTGAGCGTGGGCGGAGAGCTCTTTGCCGCGGTCCCAGGTCAGAGAGCGCAGTAGTTCGGCGGGCATCGTGGTCATGGTGGTGGTGAGGGCGTCTTTCATCGCGATGGCCCCGTAGCCGCCCAGCGCGGGGCCGTTCTTGACCGGCGCGATGGTGCCGTAGCCCTCGAGCCGGGGAAGGTGCACCAGCAGCGTGTAGCGGCTGCTGCGTTCGACGACGGTGCCGATCGCGGACCGGTTCAGCCCGATGATCAGGTCGCCCTCCGTAAGTGGCCGGGGACCGCCCGGTCCTCGGCCTCGGCGGGCCGCCGGCTCAGGACGACATCGGGAGTGACGTGGCCCTGTGGCCTGTTCCGGGACCGTTCTCGTGGTTTGCGCAGTGCGCGGCCGGTGCGCAGACAGGCCACCAGCTCACGCTGGAGCGCGCCGCGGCCCTGGATGTAGAGCGACTGGTAGATGGCTTCGTGGCTGATACGCATGTCGTCATCGTCGGGGAAGTCGAGGACCAGCCGCCGTGAGATCTGCTCCGGGCTCCAGGCTGTGGCCCAGCGCCGATCGGCGCGGTGCGGCTTGTTCAGCCCCTTCCAGGTCGTCGACGGACCGGCCACGACCGTCCCATCAGGACGCTTCAGCTGGCCGCTCAGCCTGGTCTGGACGTAGTCCCGCAGTCGAGGGTTGCCGGCCAGCTTCACCGGTTTCGGGCGCCGCGCAGCGACTTGCGCCTTCCACTGCGCGACACTCGCCCGGTACACGGGCTTGCCGCCGCGGGTCGCGGCGTTGCGCCGCAGCTCACGCGAGACCGTTCCGGGATCGCGCCCGAGCGCGCGGGCGATCGCACGCACGCCATGGCCCTGTGCCTTGAGCAGCGCCATCTCCTCGCGCTCGGAGTCCTTCAGGAACTTGGCCTGGCCCATGAGGTCGGCTTTGGCACGGTCGGTGAGGGTGATCTCGTCGTCGAGGATGGTGGCGTAGGTGCGGCGCCAGGTGTGGGGGTCATCCAGTCGAGGTCGACCTTCTCGCGGATCCTGCGGACGCTGCGGCGGACGTTGGCGGGCCAACGGTAGGTCGGGGTGCCGTCGCGGCCCGCTGAGGCGAAGAGGGGCCAGCTGGGGTCGAAGAGTGGGTCCTGGCGGGCGCGGAGGCGAGTGACGACGAACTGGGGGAGTGGGACGACTCGGAGGGCCATAGCGCTCTTGCCGTCGTGGACGACGAGGCCCTTGCCCTTGATCGGGTAGACGTTCTGGCGGACGGCGACCACAGGGACTCGGCGGGCCTCGCCCGGGCCGACGATGCGGAGGCCGTCGAGGTCGAGGTCCATCCAGCGGACGGCGCAGATCTCGCCGACGCGCAGGCCGGAGCCGAGGGCGAAGCGGATCAGGTCCGGCATGTCCGCGCGTACGGCGACCTGGTCGGTGTCGGCGAACTCAAGGAGGCCGCGACGTTCCTCGACGGTGAGGCCGCGCGGGGGAGTCGCCTTGTGGCCACGAGATGTCTCGATGCGTTCGAGCTCGCGGACCGGGTTGGTCGGGATGACCTGGTTGAGGACGGCCTGCTGCATGACGCCCGAGACGATTGCTCGGATCATGCGTCGGGTGTTTGCGGCGTGGGCGGGGCGCTCCTCGTGCGAGCCGTCCCGGAGCTTGACCATCTTGCGGGCCGACTCGAGGCCGGCGAAGAAGATGTCGAGACGTGCGACCGTGCACTCGATGAGGCGGAGCTCGCCGAGCTTGGGGAGGACCTGCTTCTTGAGGCAGTTGGCGTACGTGTCGGCGGTGGAGTCGGCTCGGCGCTCCTGGATCTTCGCGAACCAGACCTCGGAGGCCTCGCGGAAGCGGGAGTGCGAGCCGAGCGCCATCGCCTGCGGCGCGCCGCTGCGCTCACGGAGAGCGTCCTGGATCGCCTTCTGCGCGGTGGCTTTCGTGGGCGCCCAGCGGGAGAGCTGGCGGGTGCGGCCGTCGAGGTCGCGGTATCGGCAGCGGGCGAGCCAGCGGCTGCCATCGCGGGTGACCTGGATCTCTCCATGCGAGCCGAGCTCAAGCGGAGGACGAGCCATCGCGTACCCCTCCCGGACGGGGTTTTCGTTGAGTTTCCGTTGAGTGGATCTCCGGGAAAAGCTAACAGGCCAGACCGACAACCGGTCTGACCTGCTAGTTTGCGTACACCGCCACGGACTTGAACCGTGAACCCGCTGGAGGGGAGTCGGGTGTTCCACCACCGGCCCCGATCCTCGTTCATGCTGGTCAGAAGCCTTATGCGGCTCCAATTGATCATCGGCGGAGATGGCAGCTGGTCACGGTGATCCGCTGTAAGCGGTGAGCAAAGCGGTGACCTCGGAGGCTTCGCGGCGGGTCGAACTGTGGCCACGCCCGTGGGCTTACTCGCTCGTGCGTCGTCGACGGCGGACGGCTGCCGGTGGCTCTGACTGACCGACATCTGGTTCGCGGCGGGTCCCGCTGCTTGTTGGCGCTCGAAGTCCGCACGGGGCGTGGATATACGAACGCTGTTACGTGGGTGAAACGCAGGGCCATCGGTCTGCCACATTAGCGGTATACCACTATGCATGTTCGTTGCACGGCTGGTTCTGCCCCTCCTCACCGCCGGTGGGAGAGGGCCACCCACCCGACGTGGAGTCCGATCCGATGTCTGCCAGTCACCTTCCGGAGGAGCAGCCCTCCGGCACCATCGCCACCACCCTCGACAAGGCCGGTTTCACCAAGGCCCAGTTCTGGGTGCTCATGCTCATCCTGGCCGGGATGTTCTTCGACACCCTGGAGCAGAACTCGGTGGGCGCCATGGGTGCCAACATCAAACTGTCGCTGGGGATCGGGGACAACGAGCTCACCCTGATCAACACGTTCACGGTGATCGGCGGCCTGATCGGCCGGCTGGCGGGGGGCTGGCTGGCGGACCGCTACGGCCGCCGCGCGGCGCTGTCGGTCAACCTGTTGATCTACACCCTCGGCGGTCTGCTCAGCGCCGTCGCGTGGAACTACGAGATCCTGTTGGCGAGTCGGTTGATCGTCGGTATCGGCCTGGGCGGTGAGTTCACCATCGGGATCGCGATGCTCTCGGAGATGGTGTCCACCAAGCGCCGCGGCGCGCTGGTCGCCGCCCTGAACATCGGGTCCGGCGGCGTGGGCAACTTCCTGTCCTACGGCCTGTTCTTCCTGCTCCTGGGCCCGTTCGCGACCGGGCTGGGTGGCGACGACACGGTGTGGCGCTGGACGTTCCTGTTCCTCGCGCTCCCGGCCCTGCTGGTCGTGTTCTACCGCCGGTTCCTGCCCGAGACCCCGCGCTACCTGCTGTCCAAGGGGCGCGTCGCCGAGGCCAACCTGTCGCTGAACACGCTCACGTCGGACTCGCTGCGGGCTCCCGCGACCCCGCCCACCGGTCCGCTGACCGAGGCCGACATCCCGCAGCGGCAGCTCAAGTCGTCGCCGGCCGCGGTCTTCGCCCGCTCGGTCCTGCCCCGCACGCTGACCCTCGGCGCGGCGTCCTGGATGGCCTTCGGTGCGCAGGTCACGCTGAACTTCCTGATGCCGACCCTGCTGGTCGCCCGCGGCTACTCGATCTCCGAGAGCCTGCTCTTCACGATGATCATGAACGTCGGTTCGCTGCTCGGCGCGGTCGCGGCCGCGCTGCTCGCCGGGCGGGTCGGGCGGCGCTCCGCCGTCGGGGGTGCCGCGCTGCTGGGCTGTGCCACCGCCGTGCTGTTCGCCGCCTTCGGCAACACCACGCTGTGGATCCTGGTGCTGGGCGCGGTCTTCCAGTTCTTCACGATGATCACCAACACCACGCTGGCCGTGTGGTCGCCGGAGCTGTTCCCGACGGCGGTGCGGGCCAGCGGCACGTCGATCGTCAACGGCATCGGCAACATCGCCGGAGCGGTGATGCCGTTCCTCGCCGTGGCCCTGTTCGGCGCCTACGGCCTGGCCGGGGTGTTCAGCATGGTCGCGGTGATGTACGCCCTGCTCGTGGTCGCCTCCCGCTTCGCCCCCGAGACCCGGGGCCGCACGCTGGAGCAGGCCAACGAGAACGCCCCCGTGCCCACCCTCGCCGCCGCCGCGGCCTGACCCGACCGAGGACCCCGCCATGGATCAGCTGCGCATCTCCGCCACCGCCAACGGACTCAACTACCTGCCCGAGTACCTGGCCGACGTCACCGGGATCTTCGCCGACGCCGACCTGACGGTGACCTCGCGGGACCGCGACCCGTGGACGGGGGTCCTCGACGACCTGGACTCCGGTACCGCCGACCTCGCGCTGGGCGGGCTGTGGGTGCCCGGCATGTACGCAGGCAGCCCGCGCCGGGTCACGGTCGTCGGGCAGGTCAACCACACCTGCCCCAAGGTGATCGTCGCCCGGGAGCCCACCCCGGACTTCACCCTCGCCGACCTCGTCGGCAAGGTAGTCCTCGCCCCGGGCGCGGGCGGCAGCGGCCCGTACGCCGTGACCGCGGGCCTGATCCGCGAGGCCGGGATCGACCTCGACGACGTCGCGTTCGTGCGCGACCTGTCCGGCCCGATGCTGGTCGAGCTGTTCGGCGCCGGGCTCGGTGACGCGATCGTCCTGGACCTGGTGACCGCCATCGAGCTGGAGCGCTCGGGCCGGGGGCACGTGGTGTTCCGGCACCTGGACAGCGGCGGTCTGATGCCCAACAGCGTCTACTACGTCCGAACCGACCGGGTCGAGGAGCTGCGCGACCGGATCAGCCGCTTCGTGTCCTGCCTCGCCGAGTCCATGGCACGGCTGCACGAGGTCCCCGCCGCCACCATCGACGGCGTGCTGGCCGCCCGCTGGCCGGGCAAGGACATCACGGTGTTGCGCGAGGCCGTCGATCAGATGAAGGCCGGGCGGACCTGGGAGACCGTCGCCGTCGACCCTGCCGCCTCCGACCGCTGGATGCGGATGCTCGCCGAGAACCGCATGGTCACCCGGGCTCCCGGCTACGACGAGCTCGCCGACGACAGCTTCATGAAGGCCTACCGATGAGCGAGCGTGCGAGCGAATCATCGGCAGGGCGGATCCTCTCCGACGACGACCTCGCCGGCCTGGTCGACACCGACGCCCTTATCGCCGCGGTCCGGGCCGTGCACGTCGACGAGGCCCTCGGCCGGGCCGTCCAGCCCGTACCGATGCTCACCTCGACGGGCCCGGACACCGTGCTGCTGCCGATGATCGCGACCTCGCACCGGCTGGGGCTGACCGCGGTCAAGATCCTCACCGACGCCCGCGGCAACGGGCCCGGGGACGGGCCTGCCCAGCAGTCCACCGTCGTCGTGCTCGACGCCCGCACCGGCACCCGCCGGGCGGTGCTATCCGGGGGCCGGATCACTCGGGAACGCACGGCCGCGGCCACCGCGGTGGCCACCGACGCGCTGGCCCGCCCCGACGCCCGGGTACTCGGTGTGATCGGTGCCGGACCACTCGCCGTCGAGCACGTCGCCGCGCTGCGCCGGGTCCGCGACCTGCACGAGGTCGTGGTCTGGTCCCGCACCGCGGAGCGGGTGGCCGAGTTCCGCACCGCCCTGCGCAAGCGCGAGGCCGCCGACGGGGTCCCGGCGATCACGGTTCGGGCCGCGGACAGCCCGCGGGCCGCCGTGCAGGCCTGCGACGTGCTCTGCACCGTCACCCCCGCCCACACCCCCGTCGTCGAAGGAGCCTGGTTCCACCCCGGCCTGCACGTCAATGCCGTCGGTGCGCCACCGCGGCCGGACCACCGCGAGATCGACTCCGCGGGGATGGCGCGGGCCACCGTCGTCGTCGACAGCCGCGAGATCCAGCTGGCCAAGTCCGGGGAGGTGCTGCTCTCGATCGCCGACGGCAGCACCACCCCCGAACACTTCGGCGTCGAGCTCGGCGCCGTCCTCGCCGGGCAGGCACCCGGGCGGACGAGCCGGGAGGAGATCACGCTGTTCAACTCCGTCGGTGTGGCGCTGCAGGACCTCGCCTACGCCGCGCTCGCGCTGGACCTGGGCCCGTGACGGCTACGGTGGTGACCGTGACCGGCTCGCTGCGCGACACCACCTACGCCGAGCTGCGCCGCCGGATCGTCACCCTCACCTACCAGCCCGGCGAGCGGCTCGTCGAACGCGATCTCGCCGCCGAGCTGCAGGTGTCCCGCATCCCGCTGCGCGAGGCTCTGCAGGCCCTGCAGAGCGACGGGCTCGTCGTCCTGGTGCCGCGGCAGGGCGCGGTCGTGGCCCCGTTCACCGCTGCCGACGTGCGGGACCTGTTCGACGTACGGGAGTCCCTTGAGGTCCTCGCCGTCCGCCTCGCCGCCGACCGGGCCGCCGAACCCGGCCTCGCCCGGCTGCGCGAGCAGATGGACCTCGCGGAGGCGGCGATCGCCCGCGGGGACGATCCCGAGATCGCCGCCGCGAACTCCGGCTTTCACCGCGTGCTGGTCGACCTCGCCGCCAACCCGCTGCTGTCGACGATGATGGGGCCGCTCGCCGCCCGCACCCAGTGGCTGTTCGCCCTCACCCACCGCCGCGACCTCGTCCTGCAATGCGAGGAACACCACGACATCTATGACGCCGTTGCCACCGGCGAACCCGATCTCGCCGCCCGCCTGATGTTCGACCACGTCACCTCCGGCCGCGCCGAGAGCATCGCGCTGGCCGCCGACTGGTCCACCGTCGACCCCGTCGCCGCCACCCGCACCCGCCGGCGCTGAGAGTTCCCCGCTGACGGCGCGGGTCGGTGATCGCCGAGCACGACTGAAGACGAGACCGAGTATTCGACGGGCAAAGCGTCGGGAATGATCTCCACTGGAGCCCGGGGTGACTGCGCGCAGAAGCTTGACCTGCGAAAACTGGTACACCGCCTCGGACTTGAACCGAGAACCCGCTGGAGGGGAGTCGGTTGATCGCCCAGGTTCCACGGTCGGTCATCCTGCTGGTCAGCCGCACATTCCGCCGTTGAGGATCTTGTGTGGTGGTCGCTCAGAGACACGGTGGCCAGTCGTAAGCGGTGACCAAAACGGTGACTCGACGGACGGGCGTGGGGTTACGGCGCCTTCCAAGTCCGACTGGGCCGTTGAGCGGATGTCACGCTCGGCGGAGCCACCACCCTCTGAGGTGTAAGGCGACGCCGAGGAGGAGCCCGAGAAGTAGCCCGGAGGCCGGGAGGATCGCGAGACTGGGGGACCAGTCGTAGCTGATGCTGAGCGCGGACTCATACGCGTTCGCCCGTGGCATCGGCATCGAGATGACCGGTTCGGGGGTCACGTACGGGGTGAGCGCGGCGCAGACCAGGCCCACCACCAGGCCCAACGAGCCGAAGGTCGCCAGAAGCGCTCGCACGGCGGAATCCTGCCGGTGATCATCGCGGTGTGCAAGAGCGTCACGGCGTGCCGCTAACGGTCTCGTGTGTCGGACCCGCGACAACGAGGCGCCGGTCCGACGAATGCTGGGCGGTGGCTGAGCGTATGGCCGGTGTGGGTGACCCTCGATGTGGCGCACCCGTCGTGCCCGGTGTGACCGCGGTCGCTTGGTGTGGGGATGATCCGGACATGAAGCCCCGCATGGCCTTGGCCACCCTCGCCCTGCCGGTGCTGCTCGTCCTCGGTTCCTGCGGGCGGCCAGGCTCGCCTCGGTGTCGCGGCCGATGTTGGCGCGGTTGTGGGCGTCGGACACGGAAAGGCAGTACTGGACGTTCCGCGCACCGACTGCCATCGCCCTCTCGACGTGCCGGGGTGTGGCCACCCACAGCCAGCACCTCTCGAGCTCCTCGGGCTCCAGGGCAGCGACCACGTCCAGGGTGTCGGCCAGCGGTGGGACGAGATCGGGTCTTGCGAGCGATCCGATCTCCAGCTCGGGGACCCCGGTGGCCAGTAGCTCGCGGACGAGGTCGACCTTGCGCGAGGTGGGCAGCGGGTGGCCGGACAGCTGCAACCGTCGCGCAACGTCACGTCCCGCAGAAGCGGACTCATCGACCCAGGACCTCGGCGGTGTTCTCGCCCAGATCGGGTCCGAGGTGTCGGATCGGCACGAGACGTCCCCGTACGCCGGGACAATTCCCGGGAAGCCCACCCGCGCATCCTCGGCCCCGCCGGTGTCGACCGCGAAGTACTGGATCATGTTGAGGGCCTGGAACTGTGGGTCCGCGCAGATGTCGGCGGCGGTGTAGATCGGTTCGGCCGGGATCTCGGCCCGGTCCATCGCCGCGAGCACCTCCGCCCGTGGGCGTGCAGCCGTCCACGCGCCGACGGCCTCGTCCAGCTCGTCCCGGCGCGCCCACCGCCCGGCGTTGCCGCCCAGGTCCGAGTCGTCGGCGAGGTCGGGGCGCCCCAACACCGTCATGAGCCGGCGGAAGATTCCGTCGCCGTTCCCGGCGATCACCACGCTGCCCCCGTCGGCGCACGGGTAGGCGTTCGACGGTGCGAATCCCTGGCGGACCTGCGAGCCCGCGGAGCCAGATGACCACGGCCCGGCACTCAGATCGTCGCGAGTGCCTCCCGCACGAGTGGGACGAGCTCCTCGGCGAAGACGGTGAGCTGACGGTCGTGGTCCTCCCCGGCGCCAGCGTTCATGCCGTGCTCGACCACAACGGTCAGCACGTCGTCCCGCCAGCGGCTCAGCGGACCGTCGAACGCACCGCGGTCGCCGCCCGATGCGCCCCGATACGTTGTAGATCTTGCGCAGGCTCGCCGGGTCACGGTCGGCCGCGCTAGCGGCGTCGTCTATCCGGCGGACGGCCTCACCGAGCCGATCCAGCCCGAGATACGCATGCGAGGCAACCACCCGTCGGCGCCGGAGCCGGTGAGCGCCAGCGTTACTGACTGTAGGCGCCGAGGTTCAGACCCAGGCCCGGGCCGGGGGCCTGGAGGTACCCGGCCAGCGAGTAGTGCTCGCCCGTCGTGCGCACGCTTCCCGCTCCACATCGCCCGGACGACGTCGACGGACTCGGCGAGCGCGTCGACGGCTTCCTTCCTGTCTCGCCGCAGGCCGCCCATTGCCGCGACCGCGTCCTAAAAGGACCCAGCGCCGAGCCCGAGCTGGATCCGCCCACGGAGAGTGCGTCCAGGCTTGCGGCGGACTTGGCCAGGACGGCCGGGGGCCACAACGGGAGCGACGACACGGTGGGGACCACCGTGATCCGCTCGGTGCGTGCGACGAGGTAGGTCACCAGGGTCCAGGTGTCGTAGAACGCGCCTGGTAGGGGTGGTCCTGCACCGTGACGAGATCGAGTCCGAGCCGTTCCGCCGTGAGCACGCGGTGGACCGGGGCGTCATTCGGCTGCCACACCGGATCGGCGTCGGCCCCGAACAGAACCGGACGTGTCATCGTGTTCATCACTCTCGAGTCATGGCCTCCCGGCCACCGGACGGGCGGAGTGGTCCCGGCCTCGCTGGAGGTCGGCCCCGGATCTTCGGCGGACGAGGTGCGGTCACACACCAGTCGGCTGCGCCCGGCAGGCGACGAAGGAGACCAGCGATCCGTAGAACGGCAGCGCGTGCCCGGTCAAGGTGCCCACCGTCTCCGCATCGCCCTGCTCGCGCCAGTCGTGGAGCAGCTCGGCCGACACCGCGACGCTGCTGTTCAGCGTCACGCCCGTGGCCTGCATCCGCAGCGCAGCGGCCTGGGAGGCCAGGTCGTTCCACGTGCCCGACGCGTCGAGGACGGCGTGCACCTGGTTGCCCCGAGCGATCCCGGACATCGCCACTAACGCAACGCATACGTCGGTGAGGATCCCCGCCGCGATCAGCTGGTCGCGACCGGTCCCTGCACCGCGGCGGCGGGGTCTCATTGATCCATCTCGCCTCCCCGACGCACCGACGTCATCTACGCCATGCTCCGCGACCGCCGTCACTACACGACGCCTAGCGTCCCGACTGCGCCTTCGGCTGTCGCAGCCGCTTGGCAATCCCAGAGAGACACCCCCGGACGGGGGAGTCGAGGTCCCCGGACGGTGGGACGCCTCACGACGCTGCACTTCCTAGCCTAATTCTGTGAGGCCCGTCACGGCTCTGTGGTGAGTGCGAGCAGGAAGGACGCAATGTTCGACGTCAGTGCGTGTTTTGCAGGAATCGTGGGGGAGGACCACCTCGTGGTGGGAGCCCGGATCCCGCAGGAGTACGGCCACGACGAGGCGCTGACCGCCCCGCCGATTGCACCCGGCTACGTGGCCCGGCCTGCCACTGCGCAGGAGGTGTCGGATCTGCTCGTGGCCGCTACTCGGTTCGATGTTCCCGTCACCCCGCGAGGCTCGGCGACCGGACTGTCGGGTGCTGCCCGCCCGGTCGCGGGTGGCCTCGTCCTCTCCTTCGAGCGGATGAAGGCGGTGCTGGAGGTCGACACCGAGAACCATGTCGCCGTGGTTCAGCCCGGCGTGACCCTCGCAGAGCTAGACCAGGAGGCGGGAGCCGTCGGGCTGAGGTACACCGTGTACCCGGGTGAGCTTAGCGCCACCGTGGGCGGCAACGTCGGCACCAACGCCGGTGGCATGCGCGCCGTCAAGTACGGCGTCACGAGGCACAACGTGCTCGGCCTCGAGGCCGTGTTGGCAAGCGGTGAGATCATCCGAACGGGCGGTCGGATCTCGAAGGTGTCGACCGGCTACGACCTGACCCAACTGATCATCGGGTCGGAGGGCAGCCTGGCAGTGGTCACCGAGGTGATCGTCAAGCTGTACCCTCGGCTCGTGCACGGTGCGACGGTCCTGGCGCCGTTCGAGACCGTAGAGGGCGTGCTCGAGGTCGTACCGGCAATCGTCGCGAGCGGCCTGTCGCCGAGCATCGTCGAGTACATCGACGACCGCACCCTCGACGCGATCAGCGCCTTCCTCGAACTCGACCTCGGCATCGCCGAGAAGGTGCGGGCATCGGCGGCCGCTTTCCTCATGGTGGCTCTCGAGAGCAGAGACAAGGACCGTCTCGATGTCGATGTGGAGGAACTCGCCGGACTCGTTGTGGATCGTGGTGCACTCGACGCTTATGTCCTCCAGGGCTCGGCGGCCCGCACCCTGGTCGAGGCCCGGGAGAAGTCGTTCTGGACCGCCAAGGCCGTCGGTGTCGACGACATCATCGACGTCGTCGTACCCCGCTCGCAGATGCCGGCCTTACTGCGCCGCACGCAGGCCCTCGCCGAGACGTACCACGCCACGGTAGCCGGGTGCGGTCACGCCGGCGACGGCAACGTGCACCTCGGCGTGTTCTGTCCCGACGACGACCAGCGTCGCAAGCTGCTGAGTGACGTCTTCGCCCTCGGACTCGAGCTCGGCGGAGCGCTCTCCGGCGAGCACGGCGTCGGACAGACCCGCGCCGACCACTACCTCGAGCTGGAGGATCCCGCGAAGATCGCCTTGATGCGCCGGATCAAGGCCGCCTTCGACCCCGCGGGCATCCTCAACCCGGGCATCCTGCCCGCCGCGGTCTGACGCATTCGGATGAGTGCGATGAACGGCGCCCAGTCATTGATCCGCTCACTCATCGGCGCAGGAGTCGATGTCTGCTTCGCCAACCCGGGGACGTCGGAGATGCACTTCGTGGCCGCGCTCGACGACGTCACCGAGATGCGCGGCGTGCTCGCTCTCTCCGAGGGTGTCGTGACCGGTGCGGGCGACGGTTACGCCCGGATCGCCGACAAGCCGGCGGTCACCCTCCTGCATCTCGGGCCCGGCCTCGGCAACGGGCTGGCCAACCTGCACAACGCACGTCGCGCCAACAGCCCGGTGGTCAACATCGTGGGCGACCACGCGACGCACCACCTGCCGTACGACGCCCCGCTCACCTCCGACATCGAGACCCTGGCTCGAAACCTCGAGGGCTGGATCCGCCGCTCGACCGCCGCCGAGAAGGTGGGCGCCGACGCGATGGCGGCGGTGCGGGCGGCCAGTGAGCCGCCCGGTCGGGTCTCGACCCTGATCCTGCCGGCCGACGCCTCCTGGGGTGAGGGTGGCGTCGTGGCAGAGGCGCTGCAGGCGCCGGACACTCCCGCTGCCGACCCGGCGACGGTGCAGGGCGTGGTCAGCGTCCTGACCAGCGGAGAGTCGGTCGTGCTGCTGATCGGCGGTCGCGCCTGCCGTGAACCAGGCCTGCGCGCCGCCAGCCGGATCGCCGTATCAACCGGGGCGCGGCTCTTCACCGAGACCTTCCCGGCCCGGATCGAGCGCGGGGCCGGCGTACCGAGCGTAGAGCGGCTCGGCTACCTGGCCGAGCAGGCCGAGCATCAGCTCGCGGGCGCCGCCCACGTAGTGCTCGCCGGAGCCGCGGCGCCGGCATCGTTCTTCGCCTACCCCGACCGGGCCGGCGACCTGGTCCCCTCGGGAGCGCGGGTGCACGTACTCGCCGACCGCTCCCAAGACGTCGTCGCGGCGCTGGCGGCAGTCGCCGATCTGGTCGCCCCCGACACCGAGCCGATGCTCCAGGAGCCGTCGCGACCGGAGCTGCCGACCGGGCCGCTCACGTTGCAGAGCTGGGTCGAGGTCGTCGGCGCGCTGCTGCCCGAGGGCGCGATCGTCGCCGACGAGGCCCACACCTCCGGGCTGACGCTCCCGGCCGCGACAGCCGGCGCGCCCCGGCACGACGTGCTGACCCTGACCGGAGGCGCGATCGGCTTCGGGATGCCCGTGGCCACCGGCGCGGCGATCGCGGCCCCGGACCGGCCCGTCCTCAACCTGCAGGCCGACGGCAGCGCGATGTACACCGTCGCCGCGCTGTGGACCCAGGCACGCGAGCGGCTTGATGTCACCACCGTCGTCCTGAACAACAGTGCCTACGCGATCCTGCGCCTGGAGCTGCAGCGAGTCGGTGCGACCGGCGATGGGCCGCGGGCGAATGCGCTGCTCGACCTGGCCCGGCCCGACCTCGACTTCACCAAGATCGCCGAGGGTATGGGCGTGCCCGCCGGCCGGGCCACCACCGCCGAGGAGCTCGCCGAGCAGCTACGGCGCGCCTTCGCCGAACCCGGCCCCCATCTCATCGAGGCCATCGTCCCGCCGCTGCTCTAGCCACGCCGCTGTGCGCGGCGGAACAAGCGCCGCCCCGCCCCGCCCCACCCCACTCCGCCCCGCGCCCTGTCCCGATCCAGGAGTTCTCTCATGCCCTTCCCGAACCGCATCCCGCCCGCCGAGCCCGACCAGCTCGACGAGCGCCAGCAGCAGGTCCGCACCAAAATGGGCCCGCACGGCGAGGAAGGCGCTTCAGCGATGATGCGGACCTTCTGGCACTACCCCGAGTTCGCCCGATCGATCGGTCGCATCGGCACCCGCGTCACGCTCACCAACGACCTCGGTCCGCGGCTCGCGGTGCTGGCCGCGCTGCGCACGGCATGGCTGTGCGACGGCGAGTACGTCTGGTCCGAGGCCCGCGCCGAGGCGCTGATCCGCGGGCTCACCGACGCCGAGATCACGGCCGTCGCGACGGCGTCGTACGACTCCGTCCTGACCAGCGTCGAGACGCACGTGGTGGAGGCGGTCGACGAGCTGCACTTCACCCACCACCTCACCGAGGAGAAGTGGTATCGCATCGACCGCCTCGGACCGAACGCGCTGCTGGACTTGATGACGACCTACAGCTTCATACTCACCCTCTGCGCGGCGACCAACAGCATGGGCGTCCAGCTGGAGCCGGGCAGCACTGGCTGGGGCCTGCGGCGCGAGGCGCTGGTTGCGGACGGGGCAGGACACCAGGCTTCGCGGGTAGTGCCCCAACGTGTGTTCGAGGTCGACTACACCCTGCTCAGTCCACGCCAGACCGAGCAGGCGAGCCGAATGGGGCGACGCGGGAAGCCGTCCACGTCGAAGCTGCAGAAGGCGATGATGAACTATCCGACCTTCCTCGCCGCGATGGCGCCCTTCGGGAAGCGCGCCATTGACGACACGTGCCTGCCGGTGCGGGTCTGGCAGATCGCCTGCATGCGCACCGTGTGGCGCTGCGACAGCGAGTACCTCTGGTCACAGCACCGCAAGGCCGGCCTCAAGATCGGCATCACGGACGAGGAGCTCCTCGGCGTCGCCGAGGGCCCCGACAGCACGCACCTGCAGGATCTCGACCGCGTCGTTGTCAGCGCCGTCGACGAGATGTACGACGGCAACCGGATCTCGGACGCGAACTGGGAGCGGTTCGACCAGTTCGGCCGTGAGGGGATCACCGACCTGATCCTGGTCTACGGCCTGTACGTGCTGCAGTCCTGCGTCGCGCGCAACTTCGGGACGACGCTCGAGCCGGACTCCATCGGCTATCTGCCTGAGCTGCAGCGGCTCCGCGACCGGCAGCAGCGGGCAGGGGTGAAGCTCGGTGAGTGAGCAGCCTGCAGCACAGCGTCGCTCGCAGGACTGGTTCGGCGGCGTGGGAGTGCAAGGGTTCGTGCATCGCGCCTGGGTCCGCAGCCGGGGCGTCCCGGCCGACCACTTCGACGGTCGGCCCGTCATCGGCATCTGCAACACCTGGTCCGACCTGACCTCGTGCAACTCCCACTTCCGAGAACTCGCCCAGCACGTCCGTGAGGGCATTCTCGAGGCAGGCGGGGTGCCGATGGAGTTCCCCGTCATCTCGACCGGAGAGACTCTGACCCGGCCGACGGCGATGCTGCTGCGCAACCTCGCCAGCATGGATGTCGAGGAGACGCTGCGCGCCAACCCGCTCGACGGCGTCGTTCTGATGATGGGCTGCGACAAGACCACGCCCGGACTGATGATGGGGGCCGCGAGCGTCAACCTTCCGACCATCGGGCTGTCGGCGGGGCCGATGCTCAACGGCAGTTTCCGCGGCCGCTCCTTCGGCATCAAGGACGCGTGGGAGCTCGGAGCCGACGTCCGCGCCGGACGCGCCACGATCGCGGACGTGGAGGAGGCGGAGTCCTGCCTCAACCGGACCGTCGGGGTGTGCAACGTGATGGGCACCGGCTCCACGATGGCGGCGATGGTCGAGGCGCTGGGCGTCGGGCTGCCCGACAACGCCGCCATCCCGGCCGTCGACGCACGTCGCCGGGTGCTGGCCCGTATGGTCGGGCGCCGCATCGTCGACATGGTTCGCGAGAGACTGACACTCGACAAGGTGCTGACCCGCACCGCATTCGAGAACGCCATCAAGGTCAACGCGGCCATCGGCGGCTCGACCAACGCGGTCATCCACCTCACTGCGATCGCGCGACGGATGGAGGTGCCCCTCGACATCGAGGACTGGCACACCCTGGGCCAGGAGATCCCGACACTGGTGAACGTCCAGCCGTCGGGCCGTTACCTGATGCAGGAGTTCCATGAGGCTGGCGGGCTGCCCGTCGTCATCCGGGAGATGTGCGAGGCGGGCATGCTGGACGGTGACGCGCTGACTGTCACCGGCCGCACCCTGGCCGACAACAACGCCGGGGCCGTCTGCCACCGCCGTGACGTGATCTTCAGCCCAGCCGAGCCGTTCATGTCCCACTCGGGTATCGCCGTGCTGCGGGGCAACCTCTGCCCCGAGGGCGCGGTGATCAAGCCGTCGGCCGCTGATCCGCGGCTGCTGAAGCACCGCGGCCCGGCCGTCGTCTTCGAGGACGCCGCCGACCTGAACGCGCGGGTCGACGACCCCGAGCTCGAGATCGACGCAGGCTCGGTGATGGTCCTGAAGAACTGTGGGCCGCAAGGCTACCCGGGCATGCCCGAGCTCGGCATGATGCCGATCCCCGCGAAGCTGCTCGCTCAGGGCGTCACCGACATGGTGCGGATCTCCGACGCCAGGATGAGCGGGACGTCGTACGGCACGGTCGTCCTACATGTCTCGCCCGAGGCGGCGGCGGGCGGAGTGCTCGGCGCCGTCCGCGACGGTGACCTCATCGAGCTCGACGTCGCCGCCCGCAGCCTCGAGCTGCTCGTGTCCGACGAGGAGATCGCAGCACGGCAGGCCGATGGGGCCGCCCGCGAGTCGAAACCGACCCGCGGCTACTCGAAGCTCTACGTCGACTCCGTCAACCAGGCACACGAGGGCTGCGACCTCGACTTCCTGGTCGGGATGACCGGCAGCACCATCCCGCCCAACCAGCACTGACCAGACAGCACTGACCAGGCAGCACAGGGAAGGAACGCAGATGACGATGACCGAGGACCGCACGGTCCGGGTCTATGTGCCCCAGGGTTCCCTGGGGGTGGGGATGTTCGCCGAGGAGGTCGATCACGCCCTCGCGCACGACCCACACGCAATCGCGCTGGACGCGGGCTCGACCGATGCCGGCGCGGCGTATCTCGCCCAAGGGGTCTCCAAGAACGACCGCGGCTCGGTGAAGCGGGACCTCGCGCTGCTGATGGGTGCCCAGCAACGCGCCGGGATCCCGCTCCTCATCGGTACCGCCGCCCAGGCAGGCGGCGATCGGAACGTCGACTGGACCCGTGACATCGTCCTTGAGATCGCTCGTGAGCGTGGCTACGAGCCGAAGATCGCGCTCCTTTACTCCGAGCAGCAGAAGGCGCTGGTCAAGCAGAAGCTCGCGGAAGGCAGAGTCACCAACCTCCCGCCGCTCGGCGACCTCGACGTCGCGGTGGTGGACCGGTGCCTGCACATTGTGGCGCTGATGGGGCCGGAGCCCTACCACGCCGCCCTGGAGGCCGGCTCCGACATCATCATCGGTGGCCGCACCTCCGACCCCGCGGTGATCGCGGCCTTCGCGCTCTGGAAGGGTGCCCCGGCCGGACCGGCCTGGCACGCAGGCAAGGTGGCCGAGTGCGGCGCGCAGGCGACCACCGCGGGCACCGGGCAGCGGGGCGTCATCGTCGAGCTCGACGGTGAAGGCTTCGAGATCGAGCCGGTCGACCCGGCCTTCCAGGCCCATGCGCACGGGGTCGCGAGCCACCTGCTCTACGAGAACAAGAATCCGTGGAGGTTGACCGAGCCGGGCGGCACGCTGGACGTCACCGGCTGCGAGTACCACCAGCTTACCGACTCACGGGTGCGGGTGACGGGATCGCGATGGGAGCCGCAGCCGTACACGATGAAGCTGGAGGGGGCCACCGGGCACCTGTTCCAGACCATCATGCTCGTCGGCATCGCTGATCCCGACGTGTTGGCCGAGCCGCAGGCGTTTCACGACAAGATGGCAGGCGTCCTGCAGGACCGCGCTGTGTCCGCGACCGGAGCCGACCCTGAGATCTTCGACATCTCGTTGCGCATGTACGGCTGGAACGGCGTCAGCGGTATGGCCCCGCCTGCGGGCTCGGTCCCGCTCGAGATCGGCCTGATGTGCGTCGTGACCGCGCCGACGCAGGAGCTGGCCAGCGAGATCGCCAAGGCCTGCAACCCCTACTTCTTCCACATGCCGCTACGGGCGGGGATGGAGCTGCCGAGCTACGGCTGGCCGTTCACCCCTGGACACGTCGACCGCGGTCCGGTCTACGAGTTCGCCCTCAACCACGTCGTCGGGGTCGACGACCCGATGGAGCTGGTCCGCATGGAGCTGTTCGAGGCCGCGAAGGCCGAGGTGGCCTGATGACTGCGACGAGCGGAGCGACCCGGGTCAAGGACGTCTGTCGGCAGGTACGGTCGAAGGTGGCAGGCCCCTTCTGGGTCACCATCGACCTGATGTTCGATACCCAGGAGAACTATGACCAGTACGCCGAGAGTCCGGCACTGAGCGCCGAGGCGATCGGTGCGATCTACCGGATCGACCCGGCGGCGATCTCGCTCTACCCAGTGCCGCAACTGCGGGTCCTGAAGATTTCCTACCCCCGCCGCAGTCCGCAGGGTGGCGTGGAGGAGCGCGACCTGCATTCCGGTCAGCAGTACGCCTACCTGCTCGACCACCCCTTGGACTGAGGAGTCGCAGGTGAGCCAGTCGTACTCCGACTACCAGCTGGAGATCTACTTCGCCGCGCTCGGCGGAGTGGTCTCCGACTTCCCGATGGACCACGCGACTCTGGAACGGCGCGCGAACGCCGCGCTCGACCCCTCGGTGCTCTCCTACATCGCGGGTGGTGCCGGGGACGAGACGACCCAGCGGGCGAACGTCGAGGCATTCGCGCGCTGGGGCGTCGTTCCCCGCATGCTCGTCGGGGCCCACGACCGGGACTTCTCGGTCACCGCCTTCGGGCACACCTTTGCGACGCCGATCTTCCTCGCGCCCGTCGGCGTGGTCGGGCTGGTGACACCGGATCGGCACGGGGACCTCGCGGTCGCCCGGGCCGCGGCGGCGACAGGGGTACCCGCGATGCTGTCTACCCTCATGCAGGACCCGCTCGAGGAGGTCATACCGCACGCCGGGAGGACGCCCACCCTCTTCCAGCTCTACACGCCGCGTGACCGCGACCTGGCGGCCAGCCTCGTCGCGCGTGCCGAGAAGGCCGGGTACGCAGGCATCGCGGTCACCCTCGACACCTGGATTCCCGGCTGGCGCCCGCGCGACCTCGCTAGCGGCAGCTTCCCGCAGCTGCGCGGGCACGCGCTGCGCAACTACACCAGCGACCCCGTCTTCCAACGGCTACTCGGCGGCAGCGACGAACCGGGTGCCGTCGTCCGCACCTGGGCGCAGGTGTTCGGCAATCCGCTGAGCTGGGACGACCTGGCCTGGCTGCGGTCGCTCACCGACCTGCCGCTGATCCTGAAGGGGATCGCCGATCCTGATGACGCCCGCCGGGCGATCGACGCCGGTGTCGACGGGATCTACTGTTCCAACCACGGTGGCCGCCAGGCGAACGGCGGGCTGACGGCGCTGGAGCTGTTGCCCGAGGTGGCTGAGGCCTGCGACGGCCGCGTGCCGGTGCTCTTCGACTCGGGGGTGCGCAGCGGCAGCGATGTGGTGAAGGCGCTCGGCCTCGGCGCCGACCTGGTCGGCCTCGGCCGCCCGTACGTCCAGGCGCTCGCCGTGGGCGGTGTACCGGGTCTGGTGCACCTGCTGCGCATGTACCTCGCCGAAGCCGACCTGCTGATGGCGGTCAACGGCTATCCGGACGTGATCGCGATCCGCGCCAACACCCGTCGGGCGGTCGGCTCGTGAACGACATCGCGCTGGTGACCGGCGCCAACAAGGGTCTGGGTCACGAGACCGTCCGTCAGCTGGCCGGCCGCGGGATGACGGTCTGGCTCGGTGCCCGCGACGAGCTCCGGGGCCGGGAGGCGGTGGCCGGGCTGGCCGGTGCAGGCGACGTGCGGTTCGTGCAGCTCGATGTCACCGACACCGCGTCAGTGACGGCCGCGGTCGCCACGATCGACGAGGCGTGCGGCCGGCTCGACGTCGTCGTGAACAACGCCGGCATCTCCAGCGAGATCGGCACGGCGGTTCCTGAGATCACGGCCGAGCGGATGCGGACGACGTACGAGGTGAACGTCTTCGGTGTGGTGACGGTGACCGTCGCCTGCATCCCGCTGCTGCGCCGCTCGAGGAACGGACGGATCGTGAACGTGTCCAGCCGTCTGGGCTCATTGACGGCGCTCAGCGAGCCGGACAGCCGCCAGGCGAGGATCGGCGCGCTCACCTACAGCTCCTCGAAGGCGGCACTCAACGCGCTGACGCTGGTCTATGCCGAGGCACTCCGGGGCGACGGCATCCAGGTCAACTCGGTCACGCCCGGGCGCGTGCCGACCGACATCAACGCCGCCACCGACCGCCGTGGCGAGCGAACTCTCGCCGACGGCGCAGCTGCGCTCGTGTACCTGGCGACGTTGCCGCCGAGGACGCTCACCGGTGTGTTCCGTGGCTCCGGCGTCGAGGAGACGCCGGGCTGGTGATCAGTCCCCGGCGTCAGCGCGGACGATCCCGTGGCGGTAGGCGTAGCGCACGGCGTGAACCCTGTCCCGCAGATCGAGTTTCATCAGGATGCGCGACACGTGGGTCTTCACGGTCTCGTCGCCGATGTAGAGGGTGGTGGCGATCTCCTGGTTGGTGGAACCCTCGGCCAACAGCAGGAAGACCTCGCGCTCACGCGCCGTCAGCCGGGCCATTCCGGGCGGCAGGTCCGGCGTGGTCACGTCGGTGGGCGCGATCGCGCCGGCGATGCGGGGAGTCAGTCGTCGTACGACAGCCGGGTCGACGTAGGCGTCGCCACGCGAGGCGGCCTTGACCGCCGCGATCAGTTCCTCCGGCGGGAGACTCTTGAGCACGAAGCCCTGGACACCCGCGGTCAGCGCGCGATGCAGGTAGTCGTCGCTGTCGTAGGTGGTGAGCATCATGATGCGTACCACGGTCAGCCCCGCCGCCTTGATGGCCGAGGTGGCGGCCAGCCCGTCGAGTCTGGGCATCCGGACGTCCAGGATCGCCAGGTCCGGGCGCAGCCGAATGGTCTCGGCCACCGCCTCGTGCCCGTCCGCGACCTCGGCGATGCACTCGAACTCGGGGTCGGTGTCGAGGATGGAGCCCAGGCCCGAGCGGAACGCGGCGTGGTCGTCGGCGATGAGGATGCGAACCGTCACGGGAGAGCTCCTGTCGGCACGGGAACATCGATATAGATCTCGACCCGGGTCTCCCACGCCGTACCGTCGGGGCTCGGCCCGTACGATGCCGTGCCGCCGAGCAGTCCTGCTCGGCTGCGGATTCCGGCCAGCCCACGTCCGGTCGAGCACGACTCCGTCGGCCCGGCGGAGGCTGGGCAGGTCCCGTTGCGGGCGGTGAGCCGGACCAGGTCATCACGGTGGTCGAGGTGGAGCTCGACCGGACTGCCGTCGCCGTAGCGAAGCGCGTTGGTCAGCATCTCCTGGGCAATCCGGTAGAGCGCCACGTCGACCGAGCCGGGTAGGTCCCGAGGTCTGCCCGAGGTGCACAGCCGGACGGGCAGGCCGGAGCGGTGCACACCGGCGATGAGCTCGTCGAGGTCGGCCAGACCGACCTGGGAGGGCAGCTGGGCGGTCCGGTGCAGGACGTCGAGCACCCGACGGAGGTCGGTCATGGCCGACCGGCTCGAGGCCTCGGCGGCGGCGAGGGACGCGGTCACCTTGTTGCCGTGGGGGTGAGGCTCGGCGGCCAGGCGCAGTCGTGCGGCGCCGGTGTGGGCGCCGATCGCGCTAACGTGGTGCGCGATGACGTCGTGCAGGTCCCGTGCGATCGAGGCTCGTTGTCGCTCCGCGGCCCTCTCCATCGTCGAGGTGGCGTCGCGCATCTCCAGCTCCCGGTTGTGCCGCAGCTCAAGGACGTGGCCCCGCCGCGCCGACGTGTAGCGACCCACCAGCCACGGGAGAAGCGCGTCCTGGGTCGCGTCCGTGAGGAGCAGCAGCGCCGAGGTCGTGCCAGTCAGCAGCTCGGCCGCCATTCCCCCCGCCACCAGTACGGCGACGGCGGCGAGCGCGCGCCTGTCCGCCATCCACGCGCCGACCCGATAGGCGGCGATCACGCCCCCCGCGAGGGTCGAGTTCGCGTCGGCCAGGTCCTGAAGCACGAGAGCGAAGCCGACGGCGGCCCCGGCGTGGACGACCGCCACGACGCCGGAGAAGCGTGGCGACACCGCGACCGCGGCATCGACGCACACGATGCCGAACACCACGGCCACTCGCACGACCGTCGCCATCTGGTCGGTCGTGTGGAGGAACAACGTGACGTCCACCAGCACACACGCGAGCGCGACGAGGTGGGCCTGACGTGCAAGAGACCGCATCGTGCCGGGCGCGCTGTCCACATTGTCCTCCCAGCCCGGCCACCTTGCCCGCGGTCCCCCGAACGGGGGAGACGCCTCCCCGAGTGGCGTGACGATCGCCACGACCGCGGCTTCCTACCGTACCCGCAACCGACCTGATCGATGGAGGGCCCATGTCTGCCCATAACCTTGCCGCAGTCCTCGAGGACAGTGCCACCCGGCACCCCGACCGTACGGCTCTCGTGCTGGGCGAGACGAGGATCGGCTATGCCCAGCTCGACGCCGCCGCCTCGCAGGTCGCCCACCTTCTCGTCGAGCGCGGCATCAACCCGGGCGACCGGGTCGCATTGGTCTGTCCGAACCTGCCGTACTTCACCATCGCCTACTTCGGCATCCTCAAGGCGGGTGCGGTCGTCGTACCGCTCAACGTGCTGTTGAAGGCACGTGAGCTGGCGTATCACTACCGGGACGCCGACGTGCGCGCGGTGTTCGCCTTCGAGGGTACTGCGGACCTGCCGGTGGGTACGGAGGCCTTCGCGGCCTTCACGGAGTCCGACGGCGTCGAGACGTTCCTCCTCATCACCGCGAACCCCGGCGCGCCCAGCCCGATCGACGGGGTCGAGACCTTCGGTGCGGCCGTCGCAGGCCGCTCCCCGAGGTTCGCCACCGTCGCGACCGACGAGGACGACACGGCCGTCGTCCTCTACACCTCGGGGACGACGGGGCAGCCCAAGGGAGCGGAGCTGCGCCACCGCAACCTCCGCGACAACGCGCTCATCGGCAGGCAACTCTTCGACGCCGACAGCGAGCGACCGGACACCTACCTCGCCGTCCTTCCGCTGTTCCACTCCTTCGGCCAGACAGTCGTCCAGAACGGGGCATTGGCGTTCGGAGGCACCATCGTGTTCCTCCCGCGCTTCGAGCCGGCGGCGGCCATCGCGTTGATGCTTCGCGAGCGGGTCAGCTTCTTCGCAGGCGTGCCGACGATGTACTGGGCACTTCTCGGCGCATTGGACGGTGACGTCGACGTCGAGGCCATCGCCGACTCCCTGCGAGTGGCCGTGGCCGGCGGCTCGGCGCTCCCGGTCGAGATCCACCACACCTTCGAGAAACGGTTCGGAGTCACCATCCAGGAGGGCTACGGCCTGTCCGAGACCTCGCCCGTAGCTGCGTTCTCGGTCGCCGACCAGCCGGTTCGACCCGGGTCGATCGGTCCTCCCATCCCTGGCGTCGAGCTGCGACTCCTTTCCCCGGACAGCTGGGCGGACGTCGACTGGACCCCCGACGCCATCGGCGAGATCGCGATTCGTGGTCACAACGTATTCAAGGGCTACCTCGGCCGGCCGGACGCGACGACGGAGGTCCTGGCCGACGACGGCTGGTTCCGCACCGGTGACCTGGCCCGCCGCGACGAGGACGGCTGGTACTACATCGTCGACCGGGCCAAGGACCTCATCATCCGAGGAGGCTTCAACGTCTACCCCCGCGAGGTCGAGGAGACCCTGCTGACCCACCCGGCCATCTCCCTGGCCGCCGTGGTCGGGGTGCCACACGACACGCACGGCGAGGAGGTCAAGGCCGTCGTCGTCCTGAAGCCCGGCGCGCCGACGAGTGTCGCCGAGATCGTCGAGTGGTCGCGGGGGGCGATGGCCGCCTACAAGTACCCCCGGATCGTCGAGATCGTTCCGGCCTTGCCGACGACGGCGACCGGCAAGATCCTCAAGCGCGAACTCGTCTGACGGGCGTGCTCATCGGCGCCCGGGTGCGGGGGATGTCCATCCCCCGCGCAGGGGACCCCGCGTCCCCGTTCTTCGTGACGCAAGCCACATCGGTGGCGACCTAGCCTCGCGCTGGGATTGCGGGCCGAACGATTTCACAGAGACGCCGAGGAGAGACATGTTGGCTTGGTTGGGTTTGGCGACGATCGTCGTCTTCACCGCGCTGGTCATGGCGAAGAGGCTATCGGCGGTGGCCGCTCTGGTCCTGGTCCCGACGGTATTCGGACTGGTCGGGGGGTTCGGCGGGCAGCTGGGCGACATGATGGTGTCCGGCATCGTCGACACCGCCCCGACCGCGGTCCTGCTGACCTTCGCACTGCTCTTCTTCCTGGTGATGACGGAGGCAGGCCTCTTCGAGCCGCTGGTCCGCAGGATCCTCGCGGTGGTGGGCGACGACCCGGTGCGGATCGCGATGGGGACCGCGGTGCTGTGCACCTTCCTCAGCATCGACGGAGACGGCTCTACCGCCGCCTTCGTGGTCATCACCTCCATGTACCCGATCTACCGCCAGGTCGGGATGAACCCGATCATCATCGCGCTGGTCCTGGCGATGATCAGCCCGACCATGAACTGGCTCCCCTGGGGTGGCCCGGCGGCCCGGATGGCGACGTCGCTGCGGATCGACATCGCGGACGTCGTCATCCCGATGCTGCCCGCGCTCGTGCTCACCGTCCTCGGCGCCTACGTGCTCGTCTACGTCCTCGGCAGGCGGGAGCGCAGGCGGATCAACGCCCTCAAGGCGGTGCCGGTCGGGACCAGATCGACCGTCGACGCCGGCACGGGTGGCGGCTCCGGCGGCTCCGCCGACGACACCGGTCCGGCCGGTCCGTACGGTCCGGACACGCCAGCCGACGCCGCGGCGGACGTCGACGTCGTCGGGTCACCCCGAGTGCCGATCCCCACGCGGTATCTCTGGTTCAACCTAACGCTCACGATCGCCTTCATCGCGAGCATGGCCATCGAGCTGCTGCCGCTCCCCGCGCTGGCGATGATCGCCTTCTCGATCGCGGTCACCGTGAACTGGCCGAACCTGAAGGTGCAGAACGAGAAGCTCAAGCCCCACATGGGGACGGTCGTCACCGTGATCTCCCTGATCCTGGCCGCAGGTGCCTTCTCCGGGATCATCAACGAGACCGGCATGGTGTCGGCCATGGCCGACGGCCTGGTCACGCACCTGCCCGAGGCGTGGGGGGGTGCCTTCGCCTTCGTCACCGCGCTGAGCTCGGGTCCGCTGCTCTTCATCCTGTCCAACGACAGCTTCTACTTCGGCGTGGTCCCGATCCTGGCGGAGGCCGGCGCGGCCTTCCACATCCCTCCGGAGGTGATCGCGCACTCCGTGCTCCCCGGCATCTACCTGCACACCCTCAGCCCGCTGAGCGCTCCGATCTACCTCGTGGTCGCCCTACTCCGCACGGACTTCGGCGCGGTGCAGCGGTTCGCGGCACCGTGGCTGATCGCCATCACGCTCATCGCGATCGCGGCCGCCGCGGTCACCGGCGCCGTCTACGTCGTCTGACCCCTTGATCGACAGGAGCACGACCATGCGTTTCATCAGCTACTCCGCGGGCACGGTGCCGGGCGTGGCGATCAGCCAGGACGGCCGCTACCGAGGTCTGCCAGTCCCCTCGCTCGGCGGGGACCTGCAGTCCTTCCTGGGGCGGCCAGGCGAGCTCGCCGGTCTGACCGACCGCCTGTCCACGGCGCCGGAGATCTCCCTCGACGCCGTCACACTGCTACCGCCAGTGACCCGGCCCGGGAAGATCCTCTGCATCGGGCTCAACTACCGCGCCCACTCGGCCGAGAGCGGGTTCGAGGTGCCGACGTACCCGACCGTGTTCGCCCGCTTCGCCAACGGCACGGTCGCCCACGGCGCTCCGCTGGTCCGGCCGAAGGTCTCCGACCTCTTCGACTACGAGTGCGAGCTCGCGGTGGTGATCGGCGCTCGCGGCCGACACATCGACATCGACCGCGCGCTCGACCATGTCGCGGGCTACGCCGCCTTCAACGACGGCTCTGTCCGCGACTTCCAGATGAAGTCGCCGCAGTGGACCATGGGCAAGGCGTTCGACGATACGGGAGCCTTCGGTCCCGAGCTGGTCACGCCCGAGGAGCTTCCCCCGGGCTGCCGCGGCCTGCGCATCCGCACCATCCTGAACGGCGAGGTTCTCCAGGAGGCCGACACCGCGGACATGATCTTCGACGTCGCCACCCTGGTGTCGACGCTATCGGAAGCGATGACCCTCGAGCCGGGAGACGTGATCGTGACCGGCACGCCCGACGGCGTCGGAGCGCTCCGCGACCCGCAGGTCTGGCTGAAGCCGGGCGACGAGGTGACGATCGACATCGAGCAGGTCGGCACCCTGACCAACCCCGTGGTGCAGGAGGGCGACCGATGACCCACCGCGTGCTGATCACCACGGACTACCTCGAGCCGGGCGACGACGTCGACGGCTTCCTGCGCGAGCACGGCTGCACGACGACGCACGCGCCACTTCGCGGGCGTCGGCATCGGGACGAGCTGGTGGCCCTCCTCGAGGGCGTCGACGGCGCGATCATCGCCAACGAGCCGATGACGCGTCAGGTCCTGGCCGCGGCACCGTCGTTGCGGGCTTTGGTCCGGTCGGGGGTCGGCTACGACTCGGTCGACGTGGCGGCGGCGGCCGAGCTCGGCGTCGCGGTCAGCAACGTGCCGGGCGTCAACGCGAACGCGGTGGCCGAGTTCACCATGGGCGCCATCCTCGCCTCGTCACGGCACCTGGTCGAGCTAGCGTCGGGCGTCGCCGACGGACGCTGGCCGCGCACCCAAGGGCACGAGCTGCGCGGCGCCACACTCGGCCTGATCGGGTATGGCGAGGCGTCCCGCGCGGTCGTCCCGCTCGCCCGCGCCTTCGGCATGCGGGTGCTCTGCCGAACGTCGGTACCCCCGCCGCCGAGCGCCGAGGGCGAGGTGGAGTTCGTCGACCTCGACAGTCTCCTTCGCACCTGTGACGTCGTGTCCGTGCACACCGCACTCGTCCCGACGACTCACCGCCTGATCGACGCACGCGCCCTGGAGCTGATGAGGCCGACGGCGCTGCTGGTCAACACGGCTCGTGGACCGATCGTGGACGAGACGGCCCTCGCCGCCGCCGTCCGCAACGGTGTGATCGCCGGAGCCGCCCTCGACGTGTGCGAGGTCGAGCCGCTCCCCGCGGACAGCCCGCTGCGTGGTACGCCCGGCATCACCGTCTACTCGCACATGGCCGGACAGACTGTCGAGGCGCGCGCCGCCGCGGGCCGCGAGGCCGCCGCGGAGCTGGTCCGCTCGCTCGCGGGCTCACCCGCGTTCCTCGTGTCGCCTCGCGCGGAGTCGCCGGCGTAGCACCGGTCACGGGTGTCGGGTGGAGCCCACCGGCCTGCGGCTCACTCGGGACCGCCGCCCCGGAGGCTCCACGCCCCTGTGTGTGGCAACCCAGACCGGCCTCTCCGAAACGGACCGGACCGGACCGGACCGGAGAGCGCGACACGGTCCGGAGTGGTCATGACAGCCGACCAGATTTCCACCAGCAGGCCCAGCCAGGAGGACTAGTGACTCACCAGCACCGCATCGCCGTGATCCCCGGAGACGGCATCGGCCTCGAGGTCGTGCCCGAGGGGGTGCAAGCACTGCGCGCCGCGGGTGAGGTGTTCGGATTCGACCTCGAGATCGAGACTTTCGACTTCGCAGGCGCCGACTACTGGACGCGCCACGGCCAGATGATGCCCGACGACTGGCAGTCCGTCCTGAGCGGCTTCGACGCCATCTTCTTCGGCGCCGTCGGATGGCCGGACGTCGTCCCCGACCACGTGTCGCTGTGGGGGAGCCTGCTGCAGATCCGCCGCGGCTTCGACCAGTACGTCAACCTGCGGCCGGTGCGACTCCTCCGCGGCGTCCGCGCCCCCCTGCGCGCCCACGCACCAGGCGACATCGACTTCTACGTCGTCCGCGAGAACACCGAGGGCGAGTACTCCAGCATCGGCGGGCGGATCTTCGAGGGCACCGACCGCGAGACCGTGATGCAGGAGACCGTCATGACTCGCGTCGGCGTGGACCGCGTGCTCCGCTACGCCTTCGACCTCGCTGCCTCGCGACCCGACCGCCATCTCACCTGGGCCACGAAGAGCAACGGGATCTCGGTGACGATGCCGTACTGGGACGAACGTGCCGAGGCCATGGCCGCGCAGTATCCGCAGGTGCGCGCCGACAAGGACCACATCGACATCCTGACGGCGAAGTTCGTCCTGCAGCCCGAGAAGTACGACGTCGTGGTGGCCAGCAACCTCTTCGGGGACATCCTCTCCGACCTCGGCCCGGCCTGCACCGGCACAATCGGCATCGCGCCGAGCGCCAACATCAACCCCGACCGGACGTTCCCCAGCCTGTTCGAGCCCGTCCACGGATCGGCCCCCGACATCGCGGGCCAGGGGATCGCCAACCCGGTCGGACAGATCTGGAGCGGGGCGATGATGCTGGAGCATCTCGGTGAGCCCGACGCCGCCGCCGGCATCCTCGACGCGATCGAGTCCGTCCTGGAGGAGCAGCCCCAGGTCCTCACCCCCGACCTCGGAGGCAAGGCGACGACGGCCGACCTGGGTGCTGCGATCGCGGTGCGCATCGCCAGCGAGGCCGGCTGACATGGTGCTGCGGGTCATGGTCACGCCGGACGGAGCTCGCGTCACGACGACGGTCGCGCCGTGCGCGAGGTCGGCCAGGGCCGGGGCCGGGAGACGGCGTGAGGAGGACGTGACGAAGGCGGCATCGACCGGGGGGCGCTGGTCGAGGCAGCCGATCGACCGGCGCTCACGGCGCACCGCCACCACCTTGATCGTAGGCTCCTTTCCGGTCGTCCTCGGGACGACCACGCTCACGGTCGCGCTCCACGACGTCGCCGTCGACTTCGGCGCGCACATCGGCATGTCGCAGTGGGTCGTGACCGGCTATCTCGCGGCACTGTGCCTCGTCGTCCCGATGGCGGCCTGGCTGCAGCGACAGCTGGGTGCACGACGCCTGTGGTGCGCCGGGCTCACCGCCTTCGCGCTCGGATCCGTTCTCTGCGCGGTGTCTTGGGACCCGGTGTCGCTGATCGCGGCACGCATGATCCAGGGCCTGGGTGGGGGCGTCACGATGCCCCTGCTGACCACCATCCTGATGCAGGTCGCACCCGAACGTGATCGGCTGCGGCTGGCGTCGGTGGTGGGCTTGGTGACGGGTCTGGCACCCATCGCCGGGCCGGTACTGGGCGGTGTCGTGGTCGGCGTCATCGGCTGGCGCTGGCTCTTCTGGATGAACCTCCCCTTGGGGGCGGTCGGTCTCAGTCTCGCGCTCCGTCTCGTCGAGCGCGACCGACCGCAGGCAGGCGGGCGCCTGGACCTGCTGGGCATGGTGATGCTGCCGCCTGCGCTGCTCGGGCTGCTGTGGGGACTGTCCCGGGCGCCTGACGCGGGCCAGTGGGGCGATGCCGAGGTGCTGGCGCCCCTGACAGCCGGGGGCGTTCTGCTGCTGGCGTTCGTCGGGTGGTCGCTGCATCGCCGCGAGCGCTCGCTGGTCGAGGTCCGAGTCCTCGGCAACCACGCGACCTGGGCGGCGACGCTGATGCTGCTGCTGGCGAGTGTCGTGCTCCACGGGGGTCTGGTGCTCCTGCCGTTGATGTGGCAGCAACTCCAGCAGACGTCGGCGCTGCAGGCCGGTCTCCTCCTCGTGCCTCACGGGATGGGAGCGCTGGCCAGCCGCTTCGCCGCCCTGCGCCTGATGGCTGCGCGTGGCCCACGGGTCGTGTCGATGACAGGCTTCGGCCTGGCCGCCCTCGGCACGATGCCGTTCGCTGTCGTCGACCCGGGCAGCGCGGACTGGGTGCTGCTCGTCGTGCTCGTCGTGCGCGGTCTCGGCATCGGGATGGTGATCGTGCCCCTGATGACGGTGGCCTTCGACGGACTGGAGCAGTCGCAGATCCCGCACGCCAGCGTCGTGATCAGGATCAGTCAGCAGCTGGGTGGGGCTTTGGGGGTGACGATGCTCGTCGCGATCCTGACGACGACCTCCGCGACGGGCTCGGTGCCCCCTGGGTTCCACACCGCCTTCTCGTGGATGGCGGCGGTCGCCGGTGGGGCGATGGCGCTGTCGGTCGTGCTGCCGGGACCCGGTCGGCGCCAACCCAACGCCTGATCGGCCCCACACATTGAATCGATGTCCTCGTCTGCTGATCGCCTCCACACGGCTTCTGTCGACCTGCTGGACAGGCAGGGGCGCCACCGTGGTCACACGGCTACTCCAGGCTGGCGCCGCAGGTCTGCTGGCGCAACCGGCACCGCGCCGACTCCGTGGGGCAGGTGTTGACCCCGGTGCCGGGCCTGGCGTCCACCACGGCCGCCGGGCTGGCCCGCCGGCTGGCCGAGGGGCAGTGGGTGGCGGTGGAGACCGGGCTCGGTGACGTGCACGCCACCGCGCTCGACCTGCTCGACCGGGTGGCCCCCGACCGTGCTGCTGCGCTCTCGGCGGAGGTGACGATCGACATGGACACCACCGATGTCGAGGTCTACGGCCGGCTCAAGCAGGTGGCGTTCAACCACCAGGGCCAGCGGGTCGGGCGTCCACACGTGGCGCTGTGGGCTGAGTGTTCCGTGGCGCTGGCCGCCGACCTCGGTGACGGCCGCGACGACCCCCGCGCGAGCAGCGCCGATCTGCTGGGCCGGGCACTGGCCACGCTCCCCACCTCGGCGACGGCGGGCCGGGTCCGGGTGCGCGCCGACGCCGGCTACTTCGCCGGACAACTCGCGCGTGCCTGCCTGTTCACCGGGGTGGAGTTCGCGATCGGTGCCCGGCGGACCGCGCCGCTGTGGCGGATCCTCGACGGCGTCGCGGCCGACGGGTGGACCGACGCGGTCGACATGACCGACGGCTAGGTCGCCGTCACCGAGTACTGCCCGAACTGGTGGCCCGCCCAGACGCGGCTGCTGATCCGCCGGGTCCGGCTCGACCTGGACCGCGGCCAGGTGTCGAGCGACCCACGAGCCCGTCGGCGCCGCACCCTGCACCCGGCCCAGCGGGCGCTGCCACTCGACGACCTCGCCGGGATCGCCGACACCGAAGGCGTCTTCGCCTACTCGTTCATCGTCACCAACATCGACGTCTCCACCAGCGACAAGTCGGCGCAGGTGGAGCACTGGTACCGCCACCGCACACAGGTGGAGAACCTGTTCCGCGACACCAAGCACGGCGCCGCCCTGCGTCACCTCCCTTCAGGGCACCGCGCGGTCAACCGGGCCTGGATGTGGGGCGCGCTGCTCGCCGCCACGCTGACGGGCTGGCTGCACCACCTCACCGCCACCCACCGAGACGGACGACTGGTCGGGCACGGAGTCCGCGGTGGCCAGGCCATGATCGCCACCCTGCGGCGGCGACTGATCGCCGTCCCCGCCCGCCTCGTCCATCACGCCCGCGGCCTCACCCTGCGCCCCGCACCCGGCGACGACCTGCTACTCGCCGAGGTCCTCGCCCGCCTCCGTGCCCTTCCACGCACGTCCTGACCAGGCCGAACCCGGCCCCGACCAGCATCGGAACCCGCGCACCCGAGGCGGCACTCGGGCCACCGCGCTGCCCGACACCCGATCCCCCAGGGCGCCAACATCAACTTCCTCTGACCAAGATCAACTCAACGACTACTCGCGGATTCGGGTCTGAGCCAGAGCCGATGTCGTGACACACCAACTGCCACCGATGTCCTGATGCAGAACTGTCACCCATGTCCTGAGACATCACACCGCGGGCTGCAATCTCCGAGGACATCGGACCGAGGAGGTAATAGCCCACGGAGGAGTTGTGCGGTTTGTGCGGCTTCTGCGGCGACGAACCAGTGCCTGGAAGCGGAGGTGTCAGGGGCGCTGAGGCGGACTTGTCGAGTGATGCTCGGCCCGGAGGGGCCGGACCAAAGGAGGCACAAAGGTTCCGTTCGCGTACGGAGACGGGGCGAGAATTCGATCCCTGCCGTCCTGGATCTGGAGCACGAGCTGGGCCTGGCTGATGGAGAGATCGAGGGTGTCGCTGGGGTAGGAGAGGGTGGCCTGCCCGTTGCCGCCGAGGAAGTAGGCGCCGTTGACGCCACGATGCACCGTGCGTCGCAGTGCGTCCCCGACTTCGCCGAACCGGCGAGGGTCCGGTACCTGGGACCACGCCGCCGCCATCAGGTTGATGCGGTCGTAGGCCATCCCAGCGCGTGAGCGGCCGGGAGCCTTGCCGAACCGCCGGCGGTAGGCCTCCACGAATGGCCGCGCGATCGTGTCGAGGTAGGTGCCGCTCAGTGTGGCCCAGAGCACGCCCTCCGCCGCAGGGCCCGTGAGGCGGCGGAAGGCGGGGATCGACGGCGAGTAGATGAGGAACAGGAGTTGGTCGCCCGGATCCTTCGCGTAGGCCCTGACGAACGCGACGGCGCTCTCGACGGAGGGGCAGCCGACCATGGCGGCCGCGACCCCGCTCTCGCGCACCCGGCGGGCGGCGGCAGCCCATGCCGCCGGCTCGCCCCTGCCCACCGACTCGTAGCGCAGTGACCAACCGCGACGATCGGCCAGGTCGTACACCGCCGGTTCGGGCTCGTAGACCAGTAGGCCAGTCCACTCGCCGCCCCCGACGACGAGGAGGTCGCGGCCCGCGGGTCTCCATTGTCGCGTGTCGCGCAGCGTGCTCATGTAGTCGACGAAGAGCGGTCCGCAGTTGTCCTCGGTCGGGCACACCTGGAAGGTCGTCGACCAGGCGCCGGGGTCCTGGCGGACGCGGTCCACCGACCACTTCATCGCGGAGCCGTGCAGGTAGGGCGCCCCGTACTCGGCGGCGAGATCCATCGCGACGCGCTGCGAGGCGAGGTACTCGGTGACGATCATGTGCGGCTCGCGGGAGATGGCCCGGCGCATCGTCGCGGCGACGTCGGCCGGGTCGAGCAGGTCGACGTGGATCGGGTCGAGCTCGAGTCTGCGGCCGTTGACCCCGCCCCGGGCGTTGAGCTGCTCGACGGCCAGCCGGGTTCCCCGGAGCGCCTCGAACCCGTCGTCCGCGCCTGCTCCGTGCAGGCTGAACAGCGCGCTGACTCGGAGTGGGGCCCGCGACGTCGCCTGCCGCGGCCGCGCCACCGCGGCCGCGGGCACGGTGGCGTCGTCCGGCAGCGGGAGCCGGACGAGTCCGGTCGCGGCGGCGAGGGTCGCCGCGGCGGTGCGGTTGGGCACGTCGAGCTTGGTGAGCAGCCGACCGACGTGGGTGGTCACGGTCCGCAGGCCGATGCCGAGGCGGTCGGCGATCGCCTGGTTGCCCGCACCCCGGGTGAGCAGGCTCAGCACGTCCAGCTCGCGGAGGGTGATCCCGAACGGCAGCGTGTGGACCTGCACACCCTCGACCTGCACCTCCCCGTCCGCCGTCCGGGAGGCGCGGATCCGGAACAGGTCGGCGAGCGTGCCGGTGGTGTAGTAGAAGCCTTGCCCGCCCTGTCCGAAGCGAGCGGCGAGGGCCGCGAGGTCCGCGGGCAGCTCCGACTCGGCCGACCCGCCGACGTAGTGGAACTCGGCGGGCAGTCCGGACGGGTCCGGCGACACCGTCAGCGTGACCGGCTGCGGAGGCGCGCGTCCACGGTGACGGCGACGAGCACGATGAGACCTTTGGCGACGAGCTGCCAGTTCTGGGCCACGTTGAGACTGTAGAAGATGTTCGTCAGCACGGCCAGGATGAGGAGGCCCACAGCGGTCCGCCAGATCGCGCCGTCGCCGCCGCGGATCGACGTACCGCCGACCACGACGATCGCGATCGCGTCGAGCGCGACGTTAGTGCCGACGTTCGCCTGGCCGACACCGAGCTGGGAGGCGTCCGCCATCCCGGCCAGCGCGGCGGCCATGCCCGCCATCACGTACGTGCTCGTCATGATCGACGGCACTCGCAGGCCGGAGAGCCAGGCCGCCTCGCCGTTGCCGCCCACGGCCTGGACGTTGCGGCCGTACGCGGTGCGGGTCAGGACCACACCGCCCGCGACGAACCCGACCAGCATGATCCAGACCGGGACGGGGAGACCGGCGATGGTGGTGTGGGCGAGGTTCTGGAAGGCCGGGTGCTCCCGGGAGTCCACCGAGAACGACGACGAGTCGGAGTACACGTAGGCCAGCCCGAGCACGGCGGACGAGGTCCCGAGCGTGGCGACGATCGGGTTGACCCCGATCCGGGAGACGAGCAGCCCGTTGGTGGCGCCCACGGCGACGCCCGCGAGCAGCGTGAGGGAGCCGGCCAGCAGCGTCGAGCCCGTCTGGATGGTGAGCCCGGCGAACAGCGTGGCTCCCAGCGCATAAGTGGCGCCCACGGAGATGTCGAAGCCGCCCGCGATGATCACGAAGGTCATGGCGACCGCGACCAGGCCGATGGCGGCGTTCTGGACCAGGATGTTGCCGAGGTTCGCCGGGCTGAGGAACGTCGGGTGGAGGATCGTCGCGACGGCGACGAGGGCGACGAGGACGGCGACGATGCCGTAGCGGCGTCCCACGTCAACCAGTCCGGGCTGCGGTGTCCGCGGGGGCGTGGCGGTGTCGGTCACCGGAGGTCTCCTTCCGGGGTGAAGCCGTGCGCGAGGATCTCGGCGACGGTCCGTGGTTCTTCGGAGAGGTCGAACTCGGCGGCGACGCGGCCGCGGGCGAGGACGACGAGCCGGGTGGCGATGGCCAGGACCTCCTCCAGCTCGGAGGAGGCGACGACGACGGCGGTGCCGCCGCGGGCGAGGTCGACGAGGGAGTCGAGGACCTCGGTCTTGGCGGCCAGGTCGATCCCGCGGGTGGGCTCGTCGACCAGGAGCACGCGGGGGACGCGCCCGGCCCACTTCGCCATCAGCACCTTCTGCTGGTTACCGCCCGACAGCCTGCCGACCAGGACGGCGTGACGGTCCGCGGCGAAGCCGAAGCGGGACAGCCAGGGCCGGACCACCGCGCGTTCGGCCTGCGGGGAGAGCCACGGCCGGGACCGGCCCAGGTGGAAGTTCGCGGCGGCGTCCATGCCCGCCACCAACGCGGCGCGGCGGGACTCGGGGACCAGCGCGATACCGGCCCGCCCGGACTCGACGACCGAGCGTGGGAGCGGGCGCGGCTCGCCGTCGAGCAGCATCTCGCCGCCTGCGGCGCGCTGGGCACCGGCGATCGCGCGGAGCAGGGTGCTGCGACCGGACCCGACGAGCCCCCACAGCCCGACGACCTCGCCCCGGCGCACCTCGAGGTCCACCCCGTCCAGCGACCGGCCGGCGCGTACGCCGCGCACCTGGACCGCCACCGGCGCGGCCGCTGCGGGGATCGCCCGCGCGGACGGGGTGACGGCCCGAGTCCCGACCATGTGCTCGATCAGGCTCGGGCGGTCCCAGGCGGATCGGGGCCGCGAGGCGACGAGCCTGCCCTCGCGGAGCACACTGACGTCGTCCGCGAGCCCGAGGACCTCGTCGAGGTCGTGGCTGACGATCCCGATGGCGTGCCCCTCGCTGCGCAGCTGGTCCAGCATCGTGTGCAGCGTCGCGCGCTCGGCCTCGGCGAGCGCCGCCGAGGGCTCGTCGAGCAGGAGGACCGCGGCGTCGGCGAGCACCGCCCGCAGGATCTCGGTCATCTGCTGGTGGGCAAGCGATACCTGGGCCGCCCGCCGGCCCAGCGGCAGGTCCACCCGCAGCCGGTCGAGCAACGCGGTCGCCTCGGCCCGCTGCGCCCGACGGTCGACGAACCCGCCCCGCGTGCGCCAGTGGCCGAGGAACAGGTTCTCGGCCAGGGTGAGGTGGGGGACCAGCATCAGCTCCTGGTGGACGGTCGCGATCCCGGCCCGCCTGCTCGCCCGCGGGGACCCGCCCGCGACCGGCGTGCCCGCCACGTCGAGGGTGCCCTCGTCCGCCCGCAGCCGCCCGCCGAGGATGCCGAGCAGCGTGCTCTTGCCCGCGCCGTTCTCCCCGACGAGGGCGTGGATCCGCCCGGCCCGCAGGGTGACGCTCGCCCCACGGAGCGCCCAGAACCCGCCGAAGCGCTTCCCTGCGTCCGTCGCGACGACGGCGGCCTGCTCAGTACTGCGGGCGGAAGGCATCGACGTTGTCCCGGGTGATGAAGGGCTGGTTCGCGGGGAGCACGTCGAGGGCGTTCAGATCGACGTGTGCGGGCACGGGGCGCCCCTCGACGGTGTCCACGATCGCCGTGATGCCGTAGCGGGCCTCGCTTGCCGGCAGCAGTGCCGCGGTCATCGCGAGCCGACCGTCCCTGACCGCCTGGGTGGCCCAGCCGCTCGCGCCCACGTCGTAGACCGAGACGGAGCCCGCCCGGATCCCGAGCGCCTCCAGCACACCTTGGGTCATGCCCGAGTACGCCGACATCACGACGTCGATCTCCGGGTTGGCCGCGAGCATCGACTGCGTGGCCTGGAAGGCCTGCGCGGTGGTGTAGTCGGTGGCCGTGCGCGCCACCACCCGGTACTTCGCCGGGTCGAGCTCGTCGGCCGCGGCGTAGAAGTTGGTGGTGTTGGCCATGATGTCCGGGCCCGCGACCAGCCCGATGGTCGCGCCGTCCGGGTGGGCGGCGGTCATCGCCGCGAGCCACTGCTCCCAGAACGCCGGGGTCTGCCCGCCGACGTAGGTGATGGTGCCCGGCTCGCGGGTGCCGTCGCCGTTCTCGGCGTCCCGGCCGCACAGCGGGCCGTTGGTGACGCTGACCAGGATCCCCTGGGCCAGGGCCTGGTCCCGGATCGGCCCGCAAAGCAGCCTGCCGTCCAGCGGCTCGACGACGAAGGCGTTGTACTTCCCGCTCGCCAGCGCGGTCTGCACCTGGTCGATCTGGCGCCCGGTGTCGAAGCCGTTGTCGAAGACGTCGAGGCTGACTCCCAGCTCGCGGGCGGTCTCCTCGGCCGAGGTGATCCCCGCGGCGACGTAGTCGTTGCCGCTGGTGGTGAAGAAGGCGATGCGCAGGTCGGCGACCGAGGAGACGGACGCGGTGGGCTGCGCGGCGCCTGCGGTCGTGGCGGCCCGGTCGGCGGGCGTGGAGCAGCCGGCGAGGGCCGCGCAGAGCAGGCCCGCGACGAGGGCGGGGGAGCGGAGCTTCATGAGGTGATCTCCTGACGGGGAGGGGCCGAGGGGAAGGGGAGTCGGTGCGCGGCGAGCGCGACACCGGACGTGCCGTGCCGCAGTGCGGCGTCGACGGCGGCGGAGACCTGCGCCGCGGCCGTCTGGTGGGAGAGACCGTCGGGCGGGTGCACGTTGGACACGCAGGTGCGTTCGGCGTCGGTGCGCCCGGGCCGGGGCGCGTGGGTCAGGTAGACCCCGAGGCTCTCCGGGTGGGTCAGGCCGGGGCGCTCGCCGATCAGGACGGCCACGAGGGCTGCCCCGAGCGCGTGGCCCACGTGGTCCCCGAGCGCGACCCGTCCGTGTCTCGCCACGACCACCCGCGCGGCCTGCCACCGCGGGCCGGTCGGGGTCGAGCGCAACGCGTCGAGCAGCGGGACGGCGTGGTGCTGCACCGCACCCGCCGACAGCCCGTCCGCGATCAGGACGACGAGCCCGGTGGCCGGGGTGGTCGCGGCCAGCTGCTCCCGGTCCTCGGGGTGGAGCAGCCTGCCGAGGTCCGGGCGCAGCAGGTGGCGGCCGAGGTCGGGGGCGAGGCTGCGGACCTCGTGCGGTGCCTGCCATCCGTGGGCCCGGAGGTCCGCCCTCAGCCGCGGCAGGTCGAGCCCACGGCGGACGGCGTCCCGGGCGGCGGCGTGGTCCTCCTCGAAGTCGAGGAGCCGGTGCGTGGGCACGGACACCCCGGCCCGGCCGAGCGCGAGGCGGGCGGGGGTGCGCTCGGCCGCGGCGCGGAGCAGGTCGCCGCTCATGCCGCGAGCGCCCGTCGGACGCCGGCGGCCAGGGCGCCCGCCGCGGGCCCCGGCCCGCCGACCGGGTCGAACCCGATCGACTCCCACCAGGCCTCGAACTCCGGAGCCGGCCGCAGCCCGAGGACGGTGCGCAGGTACAGGGCGTCGTGGAAGGACGTGCTCTGGTAGTTCAGCATCACGTCGTCCGAGCCGGGGACCCCCATCACGAACGAGCAGCCGGCCACGCCGAGCAGGGTCAGCAGGCCGTCCATGTCGTTCTGGTCGGCGTCGGTGTGGTTGGTGTGGCAGACGTCGACGCCCATGGGCAGCCCGAGCAGCTTGCCGCAGAAGTGGTCCTCCAGACCGGCGCGGGTGATCTGCCGGGCGTCGGCGAGGTACTCGGGGCCGATGAACCCGACCACTGAGTTGACCAGGAACGGGCTGAAGTGCCGCGCCACCCCGTAGGCGCGGGCCTCCAGCGTCTGCTGGTCGACGCCGTGGTGTGCGCCCGCGGACAGCGCGCTGCCCTGCCCGGTCTCGAAGTACATCACCTGGGACCCGACGGTGCCGCGCTCAAGCGAGCGGCCTGCGGCGTCCGCCTCGGCGAGCAGCGCCAGGTCCACCCCCATCGCGCGGTTGGCGGCCTCGGTGCCTGCGATCGACTGGAACACTAGGTCGACGGGTGCGCCGCGGTCGACGACGGCGAGCGTGGTCGTGACGTGGCCCAGCACACAGGACTGCACGGGGACCGCGCACTCCCGGCGGATCTCGTCGACCATGCGGAGGATGGCCTCGGCGGTCGCCACGTCCTCGCCCGCCGGGTTGATCCCGACGACTGCGTCCCCGGACCCGAGGAGCAGCCCGTCGAGGATGCTCGCGGCGATGCCGTGCAGGTCGTCGGTGGGGTGGTTGGGCTGCAGGCGGGTGGAGAAGCGCCCCGCCAGCCCGACCGTGGTGCGGAAGCGGGAGGCGACGCGGCACCGGCTGGCCACCAGGACCAGGTCCTGGGCGCGCATCAGTTTGCTCACCGCCGCGGCCATCTCCGGCGTGACGCCCGCCCGCACCGCCGCCAGCACGTCCGGGTCCGTCTGGGCGAGCAGCCAGTCCCGGAAGCCCCCGACTGTGAGCCCGGAGAGCGGTGCGAACGCGGCGCGGTCGTGGGTGTCCAGGATGAGCCGGGTGACCTCGTCGGTCTCGTAGGGGACGACGGGCTCCTCGAGGAACACCGTGAGCGGGAGGTCGGCCAGCAGCCTGCGGGCGGCGACCGACTCGGCCGCCGTCGACGCGCAGAGACCCGCGAGCTCGTCCCCGGAGCGGGGCGGGGAGGCCTTGGCGAGCAGGTCCGCGAGGCCGGTGAACGTGTGTCCCCGGCCGCGGACGGTGACGGACCGGGTGATCATCGCCGCGAGTACCGTCGAGCGGGATGGACCTCGGGGAGCCGGGCGTCGGCGCCGAAGAGCTTCTCCCGCAGGGTTCCCGGTGCGTACTCCGTCCGCATCAGGCCCCGCCGCTGGAGCACGGGCACCACGTGCTCGGTGAACTCCGCCCACCAGCCGAGCGTGGTAACCGGGATGATGTTGAACCCGTCGACGCCCGCGTCGGCCCAGGCGGCGATCTCGTCCGCGATCGTCTCGGGGGTTCCCGCGAGCTGCCCGGAGAAGGCGTAGCCCTTGAGCATCTCGCCGAAGGTGACCGAGCGGTCCGGGTAGCGGTCGATGATCGAGCGGAGCGTCCCCTGCACGGCGCGGGTCTCGGAGATCGACTCGAGCGTGCGGTCGGGATCGACGGTGGAGAGGTCGACCCCGAAGATGCCACTGAGGAACGAGCACAGCCCGTCGACATCGAGCCACTCCCGGAACTCCCGCTGCCGGGCCTGCGCCTCGGCGACGGTGCTGCCGAGGATCGGGGCGAGGTTCACGATGGCCCGGATGTCGTCGCGGCCGCGGCCCGCGGCGACGGCCTGGTCCTTGAGGTTCGCGACCGTGCGCCCGGTCGCCTCCGGCACCGACGACGGGACGAAGGACATCTCGGCGTGCCGGGCGGCGAAGGCGGTCCCCGCGGCGGACGCCCCGGCCTGCACGAGCAGTGGGGTGCGTTGCGGGGAGGGCTCGACGAGGTGGGGCCCGGCGACCTGGTATCGCTCGCCGTGGTGGTCCACGCGGTGCACCAGCTTGGGGTCGACGAGCACGCCGCGCTCGGGATCGGCGACCAGCGCGCCCTCCTCCCAGCTGCCCTCCCAGAGCCGGTAGGTGACGTCGGTGTACTCCTCGGCCCACGCGTAGCGGGCGTCGTGGTCGGGCAGGGTCTCCAGACCGTAGTTCTGGGCCGCGTTGTCCAGGTAGGACGTCACGATGTTCCAGCCGACCCGGCCGTCGCTGAGGTGGTCCAGGGTGGACACCTTGCGCGCGAAGGTGAACGGCGGTTCCTGGAGCATCGCGCTGGTGAACACGAACCCGATGTCCGAGGTCGCCCGGCTGAGCGCGGCGACGTAGGGCGCGGGATCGCGTCCGGGGAACTGCATCCCGTTGCGCACCGCGGGTTCCGACGACCCCTGGTGGGTGTCGTAGACCCCGACGGTATCACCGAAGAAGACCATGTCGAAGCGGGCCCGTTCCAGGGTCTGCACGACCTCGGTCCACGCCGAGATGCTGCCGTAGTCCACCATGTGCCGTCCCTCGGGATGTCGCCAGAAGCCGTGGCTCTCGTGGGAGGGGGTCAGGTGGACGAACGCGCTGTAGATCAGGTGTCGCGCCATGTCTCGTCCTTCGGTCTCGTCGAGCACGGCAGATCCTGCGTCCTCGGACCCCGGGAGCGGATCGGCGAGGATGCGTACTCCCGGTTACGACATGGTGTCCGGACCGTTCCGGCCGCGTGACCAGGGGTTCTGTGCGGTGAGAGGCCCCACACCCCGCCGCCGATCGTTGACGCGCGGGTCCTGCGTCACCGATGTTCTGCGCCGACGCGACGACACCGTGTGGTGTCGAGAACGGACGAGATGAACTCCTCGAGCATCAAGCTGGCCGTCGACATGTCCTTCTTCCACACGGACTTCCTGTGGATGGACCCCGGCGGGTGGCAGGGCCACCGCTACTACGACCCGACCTTCTACGAGGACGCCGCCCGCACCGCGGCCCGCGGGGTCTTCGACCTGATCTTCTTCGGCGAGGCCGCCGAGACGCCGGAGAGCTACGGGGGCGACCACCGGGCGGCAGTGGAGTACGGGATCCGCTGGCCCAAGCACGACATGATGCCGATGATCCCGGTGATGGCCCGGGCGGCCGAGAACGTCGGTTTCGGGATCACCATGTCGACCACCTACCACCACCCGTTCCACGTGGCGCGGCTGTTCGCGTCCCTGGACTGGCAGACCGGTGGGCGGATGGCGTGGAACTCGGTCACCTCGGCCTTCAAGAACGAGGGTGCGAACTGGGGTTTCGATCCGCTCCTGCCCAAGGACGAGCGCTACGCCATGGCGCACGAGCACATGGAGGTCGTGGCGAAGCTGTGGGCGAGCGTCGAGGCGGACGCGCTGGTGTACGACCGCGCGAGCGGCCGGTTCGCCGACCCGGACAAGGTCACCCTGATCCACCACCGCGGCGATCGGTTCTCGGTCCGCGGCCCGCTGCCGGTCCTGCCCAGCCCGCAGGGTCACCCCGTCGTCATCCAGGCAGGCCAGACCGGTCCCGGGCTCGATCTTGCGGGCCGGTTCGCCCAGATGCAGTTCGCGATCAACCGCACCGTCGACAGCATGCGCACGCACCGGGCGGGGCTCGACGAGGCCCTCGCCCGGCACGGGCGCAAGCCGGCGGACTGCGGGGTGTGGTGGGCGATCCGGGCCCAGGTCTGCTCGCCCGCCGAGGCGGAGCGCCGGGACCGGGAGTTCATGGACCGGCTGCCGCCGTTCGCGGGCCGGGTGATGCTCTCCAGCGTCTTCGGCGTGGACTTCTCGACCGTCGACGGCCGGACGCCGCTCGGCGAGTTCGTCGAGCAGGTCAAGGCGCAGCGCGGGCACTTCGGGATCTTCGAGGACGCGGTCCGTACCTCGGACCCCGCCACGTCGGTCGAGGAGTTCGGCCGGGCGTACTTCGTCGACCAGGCCGCCCGGGTCGTCGGCACCCCCGCCCAGATCGCCGACCAGCTGATGGAGATGCACGAGGCCACGGGGGAGAACGGTGGCTTCATGCTGGAGGGCGCGATAGCCGTCCCCCGCGAGCTGGTCGACTTCGTGGACTTCGTGGTCCCCGAGCTGCAGCGCCGGGGCGTGATGAAGCGCGAGTACGCCGGGTCGACGCTGCGCGCGAACCTCGAGGCCTAGTCGAGCGGGACTCGGGCGGTCTCCTTCATGGTCAGCACCGCCGGGGCGCACACCAGGGCGAGCCCGATCAGGTAGAGCGCGGGGGCGGTCGGGCTGCCCGTCAGCCGGATGAGCGCGGTGCACAGCAGCGGGGTGGTGCCGCCGAAGGCAACGGCGGCGAGGTTGAAGGCGAGGGAGAGCCCGCTGTAGCGCACCATCGTCGGGAAGAGCTCGCACAGCACCGACAGGTTCACGGCCTGGATCATGATGATCGGGACGCCGAGGGCGACGGTGGCGAGCACCGCGGCGACCGCGGACCCGCTCTCGAACAGAGTGAACATCGGCCACGGGAGCACCGCGAGCAGGACCACCGCCGCGCCGAGGACGGGCTTGCGGCCCAGCCGGTCGCCGAGCAGCCCGAACAGCGGGAGGAGGACGAGACCCACGGCCAGGCCCACGGTCGTGCTCAGCGAGGCGATCCGCGCCGAGTGTTCGGTGACCTGCACGAGGTGGATCTGGGTGTAGGAGAAGACCGTGTAGAACCCGCCGTAGGTCAGGGCGGAGACCACGAACCCCTGGGCGAGGGCCTTGCGGTGGTCCCGGAGCAGCGCGACCAGCGGGATCCTGGGGACCTCGCCCGCGGCGCGTGCGGCCTCGAACTGGGCGGTGTCCTCGAGTCGGCGCCGGATGTAGAGGCCGATCACGCCGAGCGGTAGCGCGATGAGGAACGGCAGCCGCCAACCCCAGGCGAGCATCTGTTCCTGGGTGAGCACCCCGACGAGGACCGCGACGGCCAGCGACGCACTGAGGGTGCCGATCAGGACTCCGACGTTCACCAGGCAGGTGACCAGCCCCCGTCGAGCCGGTGGGGCCTGCTCGGCCAGGTAGGCCGCGGCACCCCCGATCTCCCCGCCCGCGGAGATCCCCTGCGCGATGCGGGCCACCATCAACAGGACGGTGGCGGCGAGCCCGAAGGCGGCGTAGGTCGGGAGCACGCCGATCGCGAAGGTCGCCACCGCCATCCCGAGCAGGGCGATGACCAGCGCCTTCCGTCGGCCGAGGGTGTCTCCGATCCAGCCGAACAGGATCCCGCCGAGCGGGCGGACCAGGAAGGACGCCGCGAACGCGGCCAGGGCGGCGAGCAACGCGGCCGCCGGGTCGCCCGCGGGGAAGAAGACCACGGCGATCACCGTGGTCAGGTAGGCGTAGACGGTCACGTCGTAGAACTCGGTGGCCGTGCCGATCGTGGCTGCCAGGATCGCGCGTCTGCTCAGTCGGCCCGAGTGAGCAGGCGCGGCGTCGGTCGCGCGGTCCTCGTCGCCGGGTGCGGGGTTCGTGAACGTCATCGTTCGCCTCGTTTCGCTGGAGGAGGCCCCGAGTGGGGCGTGCACAGCGAAGCGGACCCGGACTCCGGTGACAAGACTTGACTTTGGGTTTTGGGTCAAGAAATATCGGCGGCGTCGAGAGCCATCCACGACGCCGTCGGGTGGCTGTGATCGAGCCGGAGGAGCTGCGCAGCATGAGGGACGTCGTCGTCGTCGAGGCCGTACGGACCCCGATCGGGAAGGGGCGGGCCTCGGGCGCGCTGGCCGGGATCCACCCGGCGGACCTGCTCGCCCGCAGCCTCACGGCGCTGGTCGAGCGCACCGGGATCGACCCGGCGGTGATCGACGACGTGATCGCGGGCTGCGTCACCCAGATCGGCGAGCAGGCCGTGAACATCGGCCGGACCGCGGTCCTCGGCGCGGGCTTCCCCGAGTCGGTGCCCGCGACGACCGTGGACCGGCAGTGCGGCAGCAGCCAGCAGGCGGTGCACTTCGCCGCCCAGGGCATCGCGGCCGGTGCGTACGACGTGGTCGTCGCCTGCGGCGTCGAGTCGATGTCCCGGGTCCCGATGGGCTCGGACTTCCCCGAGGGCACGGACGTCTACGGGTCGCTGCACGACGCGCGGTACCCGGACGGGATCCCGCACCAGGGCGTCGGTGCCGAGCTGATCGCGGCGAAGTGGGACCTCTCGCGCACCCGCCTGGACGAGTTCGCGCTGCGCAGCCACGCGAACGCCCAGCGGGCCACCGACGCGGGCCTGTTCGCCGACGAGCTCGTGGCGCTGCCGGAGCTCGACCGGGACGAGGGGATCCGCCCGGGCGGCACGCTCGAGTCGATGGGCGGGCTCAAGACGGTGTTCCGCGACCCGGCGGCGGAGAAGCTCTACCCGCACCTGGACTGGCGGTTGACGGCCGGCAGCAGCAGTCAGATCAGCGACGCGAGCGCCGCGATCCTGCTGACCTCGGCCGAGTACGCCGAGCGCAACGGGCTGCGCCCGATCGCCCGGGTGCACAGTGCCGCGGTCGCCGGGGACGACCCCGTCTTCCGGCTGACCGCGCTGATCCCCGCCACCCACAAGGTCCTGGCGCGGGCGGGCCTGAGCATCGACGAGATCGGGCTGTTCGAGGTCAGCGAGGCCTTCGCGTCGGTGCCGCTGGCCTGGCAGGCGGAGACCGGCGCGGACCCCGAGCGGGTCAACGTCAACGGCGGCGCGATCGGGCTCGGGCACCCGGTCGGCGCCAGTGGCGCCCGCCTGATGACCACCCTGGTGCACGAGATGCGCCGGCGCGGCGTCCGCTACGGCCTGCAGGCCATGTGCGAGGGCGGCGGGCTGTCGAACGCCACGGTTCTCGAGCTCGTCGACTGACGGTTCACCAGTCCACGTTCGCAAGGAGGCAACGTCATGGGCACACTCGACGGTCAGGTCGCTCTCATCACCGGGGGCGCACGGGGACAGGGGCGCGCGCACGCGGTGGCCCTGGCCGAGGAGGGCGCGGACGTCGTCCTCGTCGACTCGGTGAAGGACAACGCGACCACCCGCTATCCGATGGCGAGCCACGCCGACCTGGAGGAGACGGTCCGCATGGTCGAGGCGTTGGACCGCCGGTGCACGGCGCACGTGCTCGACGTCCGCGACCTCGACGGCATGATCCGGGCCGCCGATCGCACGGTCGCCGAGTACGGGCGGCTGGACATCCTGGTCGCCCAGGCCGGGATCCTCACGTACGGCACCATCGGCGAGATGTCCTCCGAGACCTGGAACGAGACGATCGCGATCAACCTCACCGGCATCTTCCACGCGATGCGCGCGGTCATCCCGCACATGCGGGCGCGGGGCTACGGGCGGATCGTCGCGACGTCGTCGGCGGTCGGGCACATGGGGATGCAGAACGTGGGCCACTACTCGGCCTCGAAGTGGGGCGTGCTCGGCCTGGTGAAGTCCGCAGCCCTCGAACTGGCGCGGGACGGAATCACGGTGAACGCCCTGGCCCCGACGATGGTGGACACGCCGATGATCCGCAACGCCGAGAGCGTGCGCGTGTTCGTCCCCGGGGTCGAGGACCCGTCCGAGGAGCAGATCCGCGAGGCCTTCGCCCTCAACCCGATGGGCGTGCCGTGGCTGGACCCGGTCGAGTGCGCCCGGGCGATGCTGTTCTTCGTCCGACCCGGGACCAGCTACATCACCGGTGAGTCGGTCGGCCCCCTGGCCGGCGCGGCCGCGCAGAACGGAGCCGCGTAGTGCGGACCTACCGTTTCGACGCGTTCGGGGGGTTCGACCATCTGAACCGGCACGACGAGCCCGAGCCCACGGCACGGCCGGGCGAGGTGGTGGTGCGGGTCCGGGCGGTGTCGCTGAACTTCAGGGACGTCGCCATCCCTACTGGCAGGCACCCGGCGCCTCACGATCCCGGAATGGTTCCGACCAGCGACGCCGCGGGCGAGGTCGTCGAGGTGGGGGAGGGGGCGCCCTTCGCCGTCGGTGACCGGGTCGTCAGCGCGTTCCACCCGCGGTGGTTCGGCGGCAGGCCTCCTGCGTCGTTGGCCCTCGACCAGTACGGACGGGGTCGCGACGGGTGGCTCACCGAGTACAAGGCGGTCAGCGCGGAATCGGTCGTCCCGCTCCCGGACTCGGTGTCCTACACCGACGGCGCCACCCTGCCGTGCGCGGCGCTGACGGCCTGGACATGCCTGGGCGGACCCGATCCCGTACGAGCCGGGCAGACCGTCCTGACCCTCGGCAGCGGCGGTGTCTCCCTGTTCGCGGTCCAGCTCGCGAAGGCGGGCGGTGCGCAGGTGGTCGCCACGACGTCGTCACCGGCGAAGGCCGAGCGGCTCAAGCACCTCGGCGCCGACCACGTGATCGACTACCGAGCCACCCCGGACTGGGGCCGGGTGGCCCGCGAGCTGACCGGTGGCGCCGGGGTGGACCGGGTCGTCGAGGTGGGCGGCCCGGGCACCTTGTCCCAGTCGCTGACGGCGATCGCGGCGGGCTCCGAAGTCGCGCTCGTCGGGTTCCTCGACGGGTCAGCCACGACGATCGACTTCGGCGAGCTGTTCCGCAGCAGTGCCCACCTGCGTCAGGTGCGGGTGGGGGACCGGGCGGGCCTGGTCGAGGTCGTCGCCGCCGTCGCCCGCGGCGGGATCGCCCCGGTAGTCGACTCGGTGTTCGAGTTCGCCGACGCCCCCGCCGCGTTCCGCCATCTCGACGCAGGCGACCTGTTCGGCAAGGTCATCGTCTCCCTCGAGAACAACATCCGCTAGGAGAGGTGCATCCGATGAAGGCAGCCCGCTTCCACGAGACCGGCCCGCCCGAGGTCCTCGTCCACGAGGACGTTCCGGACCCCGTCCCGGGGCCGGGGGAGATCCTGCTCAAGGTCGAGGCCGCAGGGGTCAACTACGTCGACATCATGCGGCGCCGCGGCGACCCCATGCATGAGCCCAGCCCCACCCCGTTCACGATCGGCTACGAGATGGCGGGCGTGGTGGCAGGCCACGGACCGGATGTGGACGGCCCGGCGGAGGGCACCCCGGTGTTCGTCCACTCCGGATCCGGGGCCTACGCCCAGTACGCCGTGGTCCCGGCCGACAAGATCATTCCGATCCCCGAGGGGATCGACGCCGTGCAGATGACCACACTGTGGCTGCAGGGCATCACCGCGGCACTGGCCCTACGCGAGGCGGGCAGGCTCGCCAAGGGCGAGACCGTGCTGGTCGAGGCAGCGGCGGGCGGGGTCGGCGTGCTGACCGTCCAGCTGGCCAGGATCTGGGGTGCAGGCAGCGTGATCGCCGCCGCGAGCACCGAGGCCAAGATCGAGGTGGCCCGCTCGCTGGGCGCCGACCTCGGCGTGAACTACAACGAGCCGGGGTGGGGCGAGGAGGTCATGCGGCTCACCGAGGGCCGCGGCACCGACGTGGTCGTCGAGTCCGTCGGCGGTGACACCCTGCTCACCGCGCTGGGCACCCTTGCACCCTTCGGCCGGATCGTGGTCCTGGGGTCGGCGAGCAACGTCCCGAGCCTCGTGCACTCCGGCGAGCTGTTCAACCACAACCGGTCGATGGTCGGCTTCGGGGTGCATCAGTACTTCCCGAACACCGAGCTGATCAAATCGACGGTCGCCGAGCTCGTCGAGCTCATCGTCGACGGGCAACTGCGCCTGCAGCTGGACCACGTCCTCCCGCTCAGCGAGGCCGCGCAGGCCCACCGGCTCGTCGAGGAGCGGCGGTCGATGGGCAAGGTCGTGCTCCAGCCATGGGCATGACCGTCTCCCGGGGACGGTCGTGAGTGGCGGCCTCTCCGGACTCGTCGCCCGGATCCCCACCCGGTTCGCCGGGGTGTGGATGCTGACCGCCGCGCTGTTCGCGGTGTCGGCGGTCGCGGTTCCGGGCAGCGTGACGGGAGCGGCGCTGCAGTCGATGCTCCCGTTCGCGGCGATCCTTGCGGTCGCCACGATCGGGCAGACTCTTGTGGTCCAGCAGGGCGGGATCGACCTCTCACCTGCCGGAGTCGTCTCGCTGACCTGTGTTCTGGTGGTGCAGGTGTCCGGTGGATCGGACGCTGGCCTGCCGGTCGCACTCGTGGTCGCCCTCGGCTGTGCCGCGGGGACGGGCGCGGTCACCGGGATCGCGATCACCCTGCTCGGGGTCAACCCGCTGGTGGCCACCCTCGCGGTCAACGCCCTGCTCACCGGTGTGGTGTTGTTCGTGACCGGGGGGAACATGTCGGCGAGCACCCCCGCCGCCCTCACCGCCTTCGTCGGCCACCGCGTCCTGGGCGTCCAGGTCGTGGTGTGGGTGGCAGTGCTGGTCGTCGGAGCGACCGCGTGGGCGGTCTCCCGAACCGTTGCAGGACGACGGTTCGCCGTCGTCGGCGCGGGCCGGGAGGCCGCCCACGCGATGGGCCTGCCGGTGCGTCGGGTCGAGGCGGGCACCTATGTGTGTGCCGCTCTCGCCTACGGCGCGGCGGGTGTCCTGCTCGCGGGCTTCCTCGGCAGGCCCGGGGTCTACCAGGGTGACGACTACCTGCTGTCCACTATCGCCGCGGTCGCGATCGGGGGCACGGCGCTCGGCGGGGGCAGGGGGAGCGTTGTCGCCTCGGCGGCCGGGGCGCTCTTCCTCACCCAGCTCGGCCAAGTCGTGCTCGGCACCGGAGCACCGACCGCGGTGCAGTACCTCATTCAGGCGGGCGTGATCGTGCTGGGCATCGGCCTGCGCGGTCGCGTTCCCCTCGCCCGGGTCGTCGGAGCACGTCTTAGACGACCTCAGCTGCAGTAGCGGCCTGTCCAAAGGAGGACACCGTGCTCGCACGTCCCCGTATCACCCGCCGCGTCGTCGGCGCGCTCGTCACCGTCCTGTCCGCAGCCACCCTCGCCAGCTGTGCGTCCGGCGGGTCGGCTCCGCCCGCGGCCGGACCGGGCCCCGCCTGGTGCGGGACCACACCCATCGTGTTCGGCATGCAGGATGGCGGCGGGCTGAACGCCTGGTCCAAGGCGTCGGCCGAGGAGGTCCTCAAGACCGTTCGGCAATGCCCCAACGTCACCGAGGTCCTCACCGTCAACGCCCAGTTCGACCTCCAGGCGGCGGTGTCGGGCCTGCAGGGCATGGTGGCACAGGGCGCGAATGCGATCGTCGTCATCCCCGATGCCGGCGGCACCGGCTCCGAGCTTCCCGGCATCCGCAGCGCCCACCGGCGCGGCATCGCGATCGTGCCCTGGGGCGCCGATCCTGGTGGCACGCCCGGCGAGGACTACCTCACCTACGTCGACATCGACCATCGCGAGGCAGGCCGGGAGTGGGCGACCTGGATGGGCAGGCGGCTGCCGCAGGGCGGAAAGGTCGCGTTCATCGGCGGACCGGCGGGCAACTCACCCTCCGCCCAGGAGGTCGCCGGAATCGTCGAAGGGCTCCGAGCCTTCCCGAACGTCAGCTTGGTGAGCGGCGAGACGACCTGGATCGAGGGCGGCTGGGATCCCGCGAAGGCGCAGCAGGCCGCCGCGGGCCTGCTGTCCCAGCACCCCGACATCGCGGGTGTCTTCTCCGACGAGGGGGTCAGCTCGACCGGGATCATTCGGGCCTTCCAGGCGGCCGGTCGGCCGCTCGTCCCGATTGCGAGCCTGGAGGCCAACGCGCTCTCGTGCGACCACCAACAGCTGGCCGCCGCGAACCCGGGGTTCCAGCTGGCCACCGTGTCCGCGGGCAACTTCGTGGGTCGGATCGCCGCCCAGCTCGCGATCGCGAAGGCGGCAGGTGTGGAGATCGCGGAGGCTGACCTACTGAGCCCGACCGCCCTGGTGCCGGACCGGCTCGTGGAGGACTCCGTCGATGCGACCAAGCCGCCCGCGTGCGATCCGTCCCAGCCGCCGAGCGCACTGCTGTCGAACCGGATGACCGACGACCAGCTCAAGGCCCTCACCCGTGCCGGAGGAACACCGTGACCGGCGCGGTGGAGTCCGCCGAGGTCCGGCAGGCCGCCCCCGGAGCACCGGCCCTGGAGCTGCGGGGGGTCTGCAAGACCTACGGCCCCGTCACCGCCCTGCAGGAGGTCGACCTGACCGTCCTCGCTGGCGAGGTCCACGCGCTGGTGGGGGAGAACGGCGCGGGCAAGAGCACGCTGATCGGGATCGCGGCGGGCAGCGTGCGGCCGGACTCCGGTGAGGTGTCGATCGGCGGTCGGCTGCTACCGCACGCCACGCCGGCGGCCGCACGGTCCCTCGGAGTGGCCGTGGTCTACCAGAATCCGGCGCTGGTCGAGGATCTCACCGTCGCGGAGAACCTGCTGCTCGCGGCGCCCGCCGGACGGCGGGCCCGGCGGATCGACGCGCGGACCCGGGTCCGCGCCGCGCTCGACCGGGTGGGCCTGAAGCTCGATCCGCGGGTGCGGGTCGCAGAGCTCGGGCCCGCGCCGCGTCAGCTACTGGAGATCGCGAAGGCGCTCGATGCGGACCCCCGGGTCCTGATCCTGGACGAGCCCACCGAGTCGCTCACAGCCGACGAGGTCGAGCGCCTCTTCGCGCTGATCCGGGGTCTGACGCCGACCGGCACCGCTGTCGTGTACATCTCGCACCGCATCGCCGAGGTCCGGCGGGTCGCGGACCGGATCACGACCCTGCGCGACGGCCGTATCCGCGGGACGAGCGACGCCGAGGGCATCGACGACAACGCCGTCGTCCAGATGATCGTGGGTCGCTCGCTCACGGCCGTCTTCCCCGACCGGACGGCCGCGCCCGGACCGCAGGCCCTCACCGTCGCCGAACTCGGCGGCGCCGGGTTCACCGATGTGACGGTCGCGGTCCGCGAGGGGGAGATCCTCGGGCTGGCCGGGGTCGAGGGCAACGGTCAGCGGGAGTTCCTGCGCGCCCTCGCAGGTCTCGGCCCCGCGACGACGGGCACGATCTCCCTGGGCGGGCGGCCGGTCCAGCCGGACTCGCCAGGCGCCGCCGCGGCCGCGGGGATCGGGTTCGTCCCCGCCGACCGGCTCCGCGAAGGTGTGGCAGGCGCCCTCTCGGTGCGGGAGAACCTCGCGGCGGGAGTGCTGTCGCGGTTCGCGTCGGGCGGCATCGTCCGTCGGGCGCGGGAGCTCACCGCGGTGCGCCGCGAGATGGCGGCGACGTCGATCAAGGCGGCCTCCCCCGAGTCCGGGATCCTCACCCTGTCCGGCGGGAACCAGCAGAAGGTCGTGCTGGGCCGGGTCCTGCTGACCGAGCCTAGCCTGCTGCTGTGCGACGAACCGACCCGCGGGGTCGATGTCGGCGCCCGTGCCGAGATCTACGGACTGCTGCGGGACCGCGCCGACACTGGCCGGCCCGTCGTCGTCCTGTCCGCCGACGCGGCCGAGCTGGCCGGACTCTGCGATCGGGTCGCCGTGTTCTCCCGCGGCCGCGTCGAGCAGGTCCTCGAGGGGAACGACCTCACCGAGGACCGGATCACCGGCGTCGCCGTGCGAGCCACCGGTCGGCACGCCGCCGCGCCGACCTCGGGAGCGGGTTCCCGCCGCGGGCTGTTGGGCCGGATGGACGCGATCGCCGCGCCCGTGCTCCTGGTCCTGGCGGCGGTGGTCGCCGCGGCCACGGCCGTGGCCGTCCCCGCCTTCCTGGGGCCGATGAACGTCGAGCTCCTGCTCTACGCGGTCGCGGTACTGACGTTCGTCGCCCTCGGGCAGCTGGTCGTGCTCCTCACCGGCGGCATCGACCTGGCCGTCGGGCCGCTCGTGGGCCTGCTGGTCGTGGTGATGTCCTTCGTTCTAGCCCAAGGTTCGGGGCTGCTCGGCGGGATACTGATCGCACTGGCGGTCGCCGCCGGGGTGGGGCTGGTGAACGGGCTCCTGGTCGCGGTGTGGGGGCTGCCCCCGATCGTCGCGACGCTCGCCGTGTCGATCGCCGCCACGGGCACGGCCCTGCTGCTCCGTCCGCAGACGGGCGGGTCGATCGACGCGGGCCTCGCCGAGGCGGTGCAGGCGGCGGTCGGAGGGGTACCGGTCGCCTTCGTCGCGGTGGTCGTGCTCGCCCTCACCGCCGATGTCGTGCTGCGCCGCACGCGGGCCGGGTCCGCGCTGCGAGCCGTCGGACCGGGTCGGACGGCAGCCACCCGGATCGGCGTGCGGTCGTCCGTCGTCCTCGTCGGCGCCTATGTCGGCTGCGCGGTGTGCACCCTGCTCGGCGCGTTCCTGCTAGCGGCCCAGATCGGAGTGGGAGACCCGACCCAGGGCGGCTCCGCCACCCTGACCTCGATCAGCGCCGTGATCATCGCGGGCGCCGCCGTCAGCGGCGGGCGCGGGTCGTTCACCGCCACCCTGTGCGGCGCGCTGCTGCTCGCTGTCATCACCAACGCGACGAGCTTCTTGGGACTGGGGCAGTACTGGCAGTTCTGGCTGCCGGGCGCCGTGATCCTGCTGGCCGTCGCCGTCTCCACCCGCCGACACCACGGAAGGCGCCACCCATGACCGACACCACCGCCTTGTTCCCCGCGCCCGCCTGGGTCCGTGCCGCCGGACGGGTCACGCCGTCGGGTCCACGACCTGCCGGCGGCCCCGAGGTCGCCGCCGAGCGGCAGGCCGCCGTCGACACGTTGCACCGCTTCGCGTGGGCCTTCGACGAGCACGACCGTGACCGGCTCGAGGACTGCTTCGACCCGGACGCCGTGTGGACCGCGACGATCGGGGGCCATCGCGATCTCGGGAGGAGTGAGGGCCGCGAGGCGGTGCTGACCTGGCTGACCGCGGGCTGGCCCGCCCAGGCCGACCAACGGCGGCACATCGTGACCAACGCCGTCGTCGACGGGCTCGATGCCGGCTCGGACGAGGCCACCGTGACCGCGATGATCTTCGTGACCGCCGCGCAGGACGGCGGGTTCCGCGCGGTGACCGCGGGGGTCTACCGCACGCGGGTCCGTCGGGGCGGCGACGGCAGCTGGCGGATCACGCGCTTCGACGCGAGCTTCGACGCTCCGTTCTGAACTCCCACCACCAGCAAACAGACAGTCCGACAAGGAGAACGTGTGAGTAACGACGAGGACCGGTCGGTGTCCCTGGAGCGGCGGGGGAGCGTCGCCTGGGTGACCCTGCAGCGACCGGAGCAGCTCAACGCCTTCTCAGACGCGTTGATCGCTGACCTCGGTGAGGCCCTCGACCGCATCGATGCTGACCCTGCGTGTCGGGTCGTGGTCGTGACCGGGGCGGGTCGCGCGTTCAGCGCAGGTGGGGATCTCGCCGAGTTCCGGGAGCGCCTCGAGGGCGGGCGGCCGGAGGAGCTGGTCGCGTTCGTCGACCGGGCGGCGCAAACCCTGCGCCGCCTCGAGGACTCCCCGCGGCCGGTGATCGCCGCCGTCAACGGCACGGCGGTGGCGGGTGGGCTCGAGCTGATCCTCTGCTGCGACATCGTGCTCGCGGCCGAGGGCGTCCGGATCGGCGACGGCCACCTCCGCTACGGCGTGTTGCCCGGCGGCGGTGGAGCCGTCCGACTGACCCGCAAGGTTCCGCGCAACGTCGCCCAGCGACTGCTGCTCACCGGTGATCTCGAGCCCGCCGAGCGCTTCCGGGAGTGGGGCCTGGTCGACACCGTGGTCCCGGCGGCGGACCTGCTCGATCGCGCCGCCGCGCTCGCCGAGCGGCTCGCGGCGATGAGCCCGCTTGCGCTGGCCGAGGTGAAACGGGTGGCGAGGGAGGCGTCGACGGTGCCTGCGGCCGAAGGGCTGAAGCTGGAGCTCGACGCGTTCGCGGGCTATGTCCGGTCCCACGACCTCCACGAGGGTATGCAGGCATTCCGGGAGCGCAGGCCACCCCGGTTCGAAGGACGCTGACGTCCGGTCACGGAGGACCACCATGAGCACCACCGACACGCCGACCTCGCTGGGTGGCCTGCTGCGACAGTCCGCGCGGCGGTTCCCCGCGGCCGAGGTCGTGTTCCCGGACGAGCGCTGCACCTACGCGGAGCTCGACGCACGGGCCGACGAGTTCGCCGGGGTCCTGGCCGCGGCCGGGGTCGGGGCGGGGGACCACGTCGGGCTGTGGGTACCGCCCTCGATCGACATGATCGCGCTGATCGTCGGCTGCATGCGTGCGGGCGGTGTCGCGGTGCCGATCAGCGACCGCTTCCGCGCGGAGGAGCTGCGCTACGTCACCCGGCACGCCGACCTGGTCACCCTGGTGACCATCCCGGCGACCGCGTACAGCGACCGACCCGCGGAGGTCCGCGCGGCGCTGCCCTCGCTGGTCGCGTCCGCGGCCAATGAGCTGAGCTGCGCGGAGGCTCCCCGGCTGCGGAGCGTCGTGGTCCTGGGGGACGGTGCACCCGCTGGTTTCCGCAGCTCGGTCGATCTACGTGGCGCACTCGACCGACCGTTGCGGGACGAGGCGGGTGCGGACGAGGTCGCCTATCTGATGTACACCTCAGGGACGTCCGCAGATCCCAAGGCCTGCATGATCAGCCACCGCGGAGTGCTGGTGCAGGCCGAGTCCTTGGCGCGCCACCGGTATCTGCTCGAGCCGGACTGCGCGTTCTGGTGCCCGCTACCGCTGTTCCACAATGCGGGGCTCGCCACGATGACCGCCTGCTTCACGGCGGGGGCGAAGTTCGTGCACGCCGGGGCCTTCGAGCCGGGCCAAGCCCTTCGCATGCTGGAGGAAGAGCGCGTCACCCACGGCATCCCGGCCTTCGAGACGATCTGGCTGCGGGTCCTCGACCACCCGGACTTCGCCCGCACCGACCTGTCCCGGCTGCGGGTGGTGATGAACGCGGGTAGCGAAGACCTGCTGCGCAAGCTGCAGGCCCGGCTGCCGCACGTCTCCCAGGTGGCGAACTACGGCATGACCGAGGCCACTGGGCACCTGTCCATGACGGCGGTCGACGACCCACTGGAGGTCCGGGTGACCACAGGCGGCCTCCCGCTGCCGCACATGGAGGTCCGGGTCGTCGACCCCGAGACCGGACGCGTGCTCGGCCCGGACGAGCCCGGGGAGATCCAGTTCCGCGGCCCGTCCCGCTTCCTCGGCTACTACGAGGACTCCGAGGCGACGGCCGCGGCGATCGACACCGAGGGATGGTTCCACTCCGGGGACCGCGGCACGCTCGACGCCGCGGGTCGGCTGACCTTCCGGGGTCGGCTCAAGGACATGCTGAAGGTGGGCGGGGAGAACGTGTCTGCGGTCGACGTCGAGTCGTACCTGCTCCGGCACCCGGCAGTGAACGTCGTCGCGGTGGTCGGGGCGCCGGACGACTACTACGGCGAGGTGCCGGTCGCCTACGTCGAGCTCGCCCCGGGTGCCGAGGCGACCGAGCAGGAGCTCATCGACTACTGCGTCGACCGCATCGCGACCTTCAAGGTGCCGCGCTACGTCCGGTTCGTCGAGGGGTGGCCGATGTCCGGCACGAAGATCCGCAAGGTAGAGCTCCGGGAGCGGATCGCCGGCGAGCTCGCGGCCGCCGGCGTGCGCGAAGCGCCCCGGGTGCGGAGTACCCGGGCCCGCACGGCCGCCCAGATCTGACCCAGGGTCTTGGGTAGGATTCGACCGTGACGGCCGACCCGGACTTCTCGGCGGCGCCCCCGCCGCCCGACCTGCGCGGCGCCTCGTTCGGCCAGGACGTGACGGAGTACCTGCGCCACCTGATCCTGATCGGGCAGCTGCGCCACGACGACAAGCTGCGCGTCGAGCACCTGGCCGCCCGGTTCGGCATCAGCGTCACCCCGGTCCGGGAGGCGCTGGTCGAGCTGGCGTCCGAGGGGTTCGTGGAGCGCAGGCCCCGCCGTGGCTACGTCGTGTCGAGGCTGACCCGGTCCGGGTTCGAGGACCGGGTGCTGGTGCTGGGTATGGTGCTGGGCGAGCTCGCCGCCCGCGCCACCCCGCTGCTCGACGGGGCGGCGCACCGGCGCCTCGCCGACCTGCAGGCGGACCTGGAGCGTGCGGACGCCGCAGGCACCCGGGACACCGCCGAGGACCACAGCCTCGAGCTGCACCGCACGATCAACCGCGCGGCCGCGTCGCCGGAGCTGGCCCGGACCGCCGAGCGGTTCAGCCGGTACGTGCCCCGGTACCGCGGCATGCCCGCGGACACCCGGCCGCGCTCGTGCACCTACGACCACGCGGCGGTGCTGGATGCCCTGCACCGTGGGGACGCGGAAGGAGCCCGGCAGGCGATGCAGGACCACCTGGTCGCCAGTGCCCGCCTGCTCGGGGACGAGCTGGCGGGCACCGGCGTGTGGGACCAGACCTAGGGCCGTCTCAGATCTGGTGCCTACCGCCGTCGGCGGTCCAGTAGGAGTTCGTCACGAACGCGGCCCCGTCGGACAGCAGGAAGGCGATCACCGCGGCGGCCTCGGCGGGCGTGCCCATCCGGCCGAGCAGGGTGCCCCCACCGACCGGCGTGCTCGCCGAGCCCGCCCGGATCCGGGTCACCATCCCGGTGTCGATCGGGCCGGGCAGGACCGCGTTGACCCGGACCCCGAATGCACCCGCCTCGACGGCCGCCGCCCGGGTCAGTCCGATCATCGCGTGCTTCGCGGCCGAGTAGACGCCCTGACCCGGCACCGCGGCGAGGCCCGCGATGGAGGCCGTCGACACGATCGACCCACGCCCCGCCCGCTTCATGTGCGGCAGAACCGCCTTGAGGCAGAGGAAGGCGCTCGTGGCGTTCACCGCCATCACGCGCTCGTAGTCCGCCAGGCTCAGCTCCTCCAGCGTCCCGTGCGGGCTCTCCATCCCGGCGGTCAGCGACACCTGGTCGAGCCCGCCGAACGTGGTCACTGCCGCCTCGACCAGGGCGTCGACCTCGGCCTCGACCGTCAGGTCGATGATCCGGGCGAGCACCTCGGTCCGCGGGGAGAGCTCGGCGGCGACCGCGGCGAGCCCCTCGGCGTCCCGGTCGGCCACCACCAGCCGGGCCCCGCGGGAGGCCAGCAGCCGGGCGGTGGCGGCGCCGATACCGCCCGCCGCGCCGGTGATCAGGCAGACCGGGTTCACAGGTCGATCCGCAGGAGCGGGTCGCGCGAGCGGGACACGCAGACCATCATCGTGTCGCCCGCGGCGCGTTCGGCCTCGGTCAGCACGCTGTCGCGATGGTCCGGTCGGCCGCCGAGCACCTTGACTCACAGGTGCCGCAGACCCCCTCCTCGCAGGAGGTGATCACTGGGATGGCGTGATCCTCGGCGACCTCGACGATCGAGCGCCCGGCTGGGACCGTCGCGGTCACCCCGGACTGGGCGAACTCGACCTCGAAGGCGGTCGACTCCCCGCTCGGGGCCGAGGCGGCGAACCGCTCGGTGCGCAGCGCCCCGGCGGGCCAACCCGCGCAGCGCTGCTCGACCGCGGTGAGCAGGGCCTCGGGGCCGCAGCAGTAGACGAGGGTGTCCGACCGAGGGGTGCCCAGGACCGCGTCGAGGTCGAGCAGGCCGTCCGTCGCCTCGACGCGGGCTCGGACCCGCTCCGGGAACCTCCGGCGGAGGTCGTCGAGGTAGGCCATCGACGTCTCGGTCCGGCCTCCGTAGTGCAGCTCCCAGTCGGCTCCCGCCCGGTCCGCCGCGGCGATCATGGGGAGCAGCGGGGTGATGCCGATGCCGCCCGCGAGGAACAGCAGCCTCGCGGCGGGCTCCAGCGCGAAGTGGTTGCGCGGTCCGCGCACCAGGACGGTCTCGCCGGGGTGCAGGAGCTCGTGGACCCGCGCCGAGCCGCCACGGCCCTCCTGCTGGTGCAGGACGGCGACCCGCCACCGGGCGGTGTCGCCGGGATCGCCGCAGAGCGAGTACTGGCGGACGAGGCCCTCGGCGAGGACGAGGTCGATGTGGGCGCCGGGGGTCCAGGCCGGCAGCGCGGCGTCGCCGTCCGCGGACAGGTCCAGCTCGACCACCCGGTCGGCGACGGCGCGCCTGCCGACCACCCGCAGGAGCAGATCGTCGGTCACCGCGCACCCCAGCCGGCCTCGACGGACTCGAACCCGCGGAACAGCGGGCTCGCCTTCCGGACGGCCAGGCCGCCGACCCGCAGCCCGGGGTGCTCGCGGGCGAGCAGGCCCACCACGACGTCCGCCTCCAGCCGCGCCAGGTTGGCGCCGAGGCACGCGTGCGCGCCGTGGCCGAACGTCAGGTGGGGGTTCGGGTTGCGCTCGGGGTCGAAGCGGTCGGCGTGGGCGAACGTGCGGGGGTCGCGGTTCGCGGCGGCCGGGACCAGGGCGACCGGGGCCCCGGCCGGGATGCGGGTCCCGTGCACCTCCACCTCGGCCGTGGTCACCCGGGTGCTGAACTGCAGGGGTGGTTCCCAGCGCAGCGTCTCCTCCAGCGCCGACCTGCGGAACCCGGCGTCCGCGGCGAGCCTGCCCGCCCACTCCGGCTCGGGCAGCAGCAGGCGCAGGGCGTTGACGAGCAGGCTGGTGGTGGTCTCGTGGCCTGCCGTGGTGATCAGCATCGCCATCGCGACGATCTCGTCGGTGCGGAAGCGGTCGCCGTCCGCGTCCGCCTCGATCATCCGGGACAGCAGGTCGTCCCCCGGGGCGCCCCGGCGGGCCTCGACCAGCGTGGTGAGGTAGTCCCGCATCTCGTCGACGTCGCGGAACGCGGCGAGCAGGTCCTCCGCCGACCGACCGGACTCGGTGAGCAGTGTCAGGGAGTCCGACCAGGCCCGGTAGAGGTCGCCGTCCTCGACGGCGATCCCGAAGATGCGCGAGACCACCCGCAGCGGCAGGGGTCCGGCGAACGCCTGGACGAAGTCGAAGTCCCGGCGGCGCAGCCCGTCGAGCAGCTCGGTGGCGAGCTCGCCGGTGTAGGTCCGGATCGACTCCACCGCGCGCGGGGTGAACGCGTAGCTGACCAGCCTGCGCAGGCGGGTGTGGTCGGGGCGGTCGAGGAACAGGATCTGCCGGTCGAACGTGTCCACCACCCGGTCGCGGGCCGGGTCGTCGAGGACGGTGCCCGCGCCGCGGGTGGCGAAGGTCCGGCTGGAGTAGGTGTGCGGGTCGCGGTAGGCGGCCTGGACGTCGGCGTAGCGGGTGAGGCACCAGCGCTGGAGGCGGTCGCTCCAGAACACCGGACGGTGCTCCTGGAGGTGGGCGTAGAAGGGGTAGGCGCCGGCGTCGGTCTCGTAGTCGGAGACGTCGTCGCTCACGGTGTCGACGGAGGTCATGCCGTGTCCTCGATTCGGTGGGTCGTCGGAACCGGGTCGGGCTCGTGATCGTCGAGCGAGCGGCCGCGGGTCTCGCGCAGGGCGACGATCGAGCCGAACGCGACGGCGGCGAGGCAGGCCATCAGGACGGACAGCGCGATCGGGCCGTGCGTGGCGATGAGCGGGGCGGCGACGATCGGCGGGAGCGCCCCGCCGACCACGCTGCCGAGGTTGAACGAGACCCCCGTGGCCGTGGCCCGGTAGGAGGTGTGGAACAGCTCGGGCAGGAGCGCGGTGGTCGTGCCCGAGCCGATCCCGACGAGGATCTGGGTGCCCGCGATCGCACAGGCCATCAGCGTGAGGCTCCCGGACGACGCCAGCGGCATGAGCACGAAGGCCCACCCGATCGCCACGAGGTTCGCACTGCCCAGCATCCGCCGCCGCCCGATGCGGTCGGACAGCCAACCACCGAGCAGGCCGCCCGCGGCGTTGAACAGGATGCCGACGAAGCTGACCGCGAGCATGGAGTTGCGGGAGAAACCCAACGTCGTGGTGCCGTAGTTCACCAGGTAGACCGCGCCGATGTAGAAGAACGACAGCCACATCAGGGTCGAGCCCGCCCCGAGCACCAGCTCCCGGGGCTGTCGGCGCAGGGTCTCGGCGAGTGGCGCGCGGCGGCGCTGCTCCTGCTTCGCGCGTTCGGCCGCGGCCACGAACACGGGGCTCTCGACGATGCCGAGCCGGATCCACAGCCCGACGACCACGAGTACCGCGCTGAGCAGGAACGGAACCCGCCAGCCCCAGGCGAGGAACGCTTCGGACGACAGCCCGCCGCCGATCAGCAGGAAGGCGAGGTTCGCGATCAGCAGACCGGCGGACGCGCCCAGGGTGGGGGACAGGCCGTACACACCGCGGCGGCCCTTCGGGGCGTGCTCGCCGACGAAGAGCGCCGCGCTGGACCACTCCCCGCCGATCGCGAGGCCTTGGCAGAACCGGAGCAGGATCAGCAGGATCGGGGCGAGGGCGCCGATCGACTCGCCGGAGGGCAGCGCGCCGATCAGGACCGTGGCGCCGCCCATGATGAACAGGGTCGAGAGCAGGGTGCCCTTGCGCCCGATGCGGTCCCCGATGTATCCGAAGGCGACGCCGCCGATGGGGCGGGCGACGAAGGCGACGGCGAACGTGGCGAACGACGCCGCCGTGGCGGCCGCGCCGCCCAGGGACGGGAAGAACACGGTGGGGAAGACCAGCGCCGCGGCCGTCCCGTAGATGAAGAAGTCGTAGTACTCGATGGCCGTGCCGAAGAATCCGGCGGCGATGACCTTCCTGCGCATCCTTGCGTCAGTCATCTCTCGTCCTTGAGGTCGTGGTGGGTCAGCGGGAGGTGAGCTGGAAACCGGCGTAGTCCTGCCGGGCGATCTCGTCGGCGCGGCGGCGGTACTCGCCGACGCCACCGAGGTAGGGCATGAAGACCTGCGGCTTGCCGGGGACGTTGGCCCCGTGGAACCAGGAGTTGCGGGCGCGGGAGTAGAGGGTCCGCCCCGCGACGTCGGCGAGGTGGGTCGTCCAGGCGGCCTCGGCGTCCGCGGTGGCCTCGATCCGGCCGATCCGTTCGTGGTGGGCGTGGTCGAGCAGGTCCGCCACCCACTCGACGTGCTGCTCTGCCGAGTTGACCATGTTGCTGAACACCGAGGGGCTGCCGGGGCCGGTGAGCAGGAACAGGTTCGGGAACCCGGAGACACCGAGCCCGAGGTAGGTGCGCGGGCCTGCCGCCCAGGCCTCGGCGAGGGTCTTGCCCCCCTCGCCGCGGACGTCGATGCGGGACAGCGAGCCGGTCATGGCGTCGAAGCCCGTGGCGAACACGATCACGTCGAGCTCGTATTCGGCGGTCGTGGTGCGCAGCCCGGTCGCGGTGATCTCCTGGACGGGGGCCGACCGGACGTCCACCAGCGTCACGTCCGGCCGGTTGAAGGTCTCGTAGTAGCCGGTGCCCGAGCAGAGCCGCTTGGTGCCGAAGGGGAGTCCCCGCGGAGAGAGCAGCTCGGCGACCTCGGGATCGTGCACCACCTCGCGGATCTTCCCGCGCAGGAACTCGGCGGTGGCCTCGTTCGCCTCCGCGTCGGTCATCACGTCGGCGAACGCCCGCATCATGTGCAGGCCGCCCGCCGCCCAGCGCGACTCCAGCTCCGCCAGCCGTTCGGCCGGGGTCATGTCGGCGTGGCGGCGGTCGTTCTGCGGCTGGTTGTGGCCGAAGCCGGAGGTGCGGGCGTGCGCCCGGCGCTGCGGGTACTCGCTCTTCCACACGGCGGACTCCGCCTCGGTCATCGGCCGGTTCTGCGCGGGCATGGTGAAGTTCGCGGTGCGCTGGAACACGTGGAGGTGCTCGGCCTGCTCGGCGACGATCGGGATCAGCTGGGTGCCCGACGATCCGGTGCCGATCACCCCGACCCGCTTGCCTTCGAAGGACACCCCCTCCTTCGGCCAGGCCCCCGTGTGCAGCCACTGCCCGGTGAAGCGGTCCAGACCCGCGATCGCGGGCACCTGGGCCACGCTCAGACACCCGGTGGCCATCAGGCACCACCGCGCGCGCAGGGCCCGCCCCGTGTCGGTCCGAACCGTCCAGCCGTCCGCGGCGTCGTCGAACCCGGCGCTCACCACCCGGGTGTCGAGGTCGATGTGCGGGCGGAGGTCGTGGCGGTCCGCGACGTGGTTCAGGTAGCGCAGCAGCTCCGGCTGTGCGGCATAGCGTTCCGACCACTGCCACTCCTGCTGGAGCTCCTCGTCGAACGAGTACGAGTAGTCCATGCTCTCGATGTCGCAGCGGGCGCCGGGGTAGCGGTTGTGGTGCCAGGTGCCGCCCACCCCGGAGCCTGCCTCCAGCACCCGGACCCGGTAGCCGCTCCGCAGGAGCCTGTGCAGCATGTAGAGCCCGCTGAACCCCGCTCCCACGACGACGGCGTCGTAGGTCTCGGGATCGTCGGCGGTGCGATCGCTCATCGTTGAAGCCTCTCCGCTGTGCCTGCTCGGCCCGCCTGCTCGGGCGTGCCGTCGCTGCGACACGGTTGGCCGGCACCCGGCAGGCCGCCAAGACGCCTTCTCGCTCAGCGAGAAACGCGGCCCGGGAGGTGCGCGGGGGAGGACTGCAGGGCGCGGGTCACGGCGCGCGCGGTGGCCACCACCGCGGGCCGGGCGGCGGCGATCGTGGCGGAGTCGTTCGGCACGATCACGGTGAGCGCGGCGACGACCGCACCGGTGTGGTCGCGCACCGGCGCCGCGACCCCCGCCGCGTCTAGGTGCACGGTGCCCCGCAGCGAGGCGGTGCCCCGCTGGCGGGTGTCGGCGAGCACCTGGCGCAGTGCCTGCGGCTCGACCGGGGTGTGCGGGGTGTAGGCGACCAGGTCGTGCGTGGCCAACACCTGTTCCTGCAGCTCCGGGGGGCTGAAGGCGAGGAGCAGGACCCCCGAGGGACAGGAGTGCGCGGGCAGCCGGCCCGCCACCCGGGTGATGTTGACCGTCGTCGGACCGCGGGCGCTGAGCCGCTCCAGGTAGAGCACCTCGGTCCCGTCGAGTACCGCGAGCAGCGTGTGGTGGCGGACGACGGACTGGAGGTCCTCCAGGTACGGCAGGGCGAGGTTGCGCAGGCCGAGCGCGGCGGTCGAGCGCCAGCCCAGCTCCCAGAGCCGCACCCCCACTCGGACGAGCTTGTCCGGGCCACGTTCGAGCAGCCCGAGCCGGACCATCTCGCCGACGAGGCGGTGGGTGGAGGCCATCGGGATCCGGGTCCGCCGGGAGATCTCGGACGCGCTAAGGGCCTGGCTGCCGGGCCCGAAGACCTCGAGGACCCGCGTGGCGCGGCTCAGGGTCGACTCACCGTCGTCGGCGGCTGGCATGGACGCACTATGCCGGTTTACCGGTCAGCGGGAAACGGGCCGGCCCGGGTGTCCCGGGCTCGGGAACCGTGCGGCACACCCGCGCAGACCAGGAGGCAACGATGCAGCAGGCGGACGTCGACACCGGTTCGTTCCGGACCCACTACTACGCCGCAGGGCCGGAGGGTGCTCCCGTCGTGGTCCTGCTGCACGACGGAGCCTGGGGCGGCGACGGTCAGGTGACGTGGTCGGAGGTCATGCAGGACCTCGCCACGGACTACCGCGTCTACGCGCCGGACCTGCTGGGATTCGGCCGGTCGGACAAGGTCGTCTACCTCGGCCGGGCGCCGTACGCGCCGCGGGTCCGGCAGATCGCGGACTTCTGCGGGGTGCTCGGGATCGAGCGGGCGCACTTCGTGGGCACCTCGTTCGGCGGGTCGGTGGTGCTGCGCGCGGCGGAGGCCCGTGCCTGGCCCGCGGCGTCGCTGACCACGATCGGGGGCGCGGGCGGCCCCTTCCGGACCCAGCGCGGGATCGACGTCCTCGGCGAGCTGCAGCCGGGCGAGGAGTATCTCGCCGAGGTGGTCGAGCTGTTGACCAACAGCCGCTCCGGCTACGAGGACAACGTGGCGCTGCGCCGGACCAACACGCTGGCGCCCGGGCACTACGGCGCGATGGTCGCCCCCCGGCTCAAGCACCCCGAGGGGGCGCCCGCCCGCGAGCCCGACGGCTTCCCCGGCACGCTGCGGGACGCCGACGCGCCGGTGTGGCTCGTCGAGATGTCCGACGACCTCGTGATCGAGGCAGGCTGGGCGAAGGAGATCGCGACGGCGGCCCCGAACTGCCGGGTGCTGGAGCTGGCGGGACCACACAGCCCCAACCTCACGGCACCGACCGAGCTGGCCGGGCACCTGCGGGAGATCTTCGCGGAGGCCTGAGTGACGGGCGCCCGCCCAGGACTGAGGGCGGGCACCCGGTCGGTCGGCTCAGCTCGCGGCGCGGCTCGCGAGCAGCTCCGAGACGGCCTGCGAGGCCTGGATGGCGCGCGGGAATCCGCCGGGGATCGTGGTCAGGTAGACGATCTCCTTGAGCTCCTCGGCGGTGGCGCCCGCGTTCAGCGCGTAGCCGCCGTGGATCTTGATGAAGTCGCCGAGGCCGAGCGCGGCGAAGGCGGCGACCAGGGCGAGCTGTCGGGTGCGGACGTCGAGCACGTCGCGGGCGAAGAGCTCGCCGACGGCGTAGGCGTTCACGGCGTGGGCCAGGAACGGGTACTCGGCGTCGAGCGCGTCCAGCGAGGCGGGGCGCTTGCCGCCGCTCAGGTCCTGAACGATCTGCTCACCCCGGGCGCGCCGGGTGGCGGTGGTCTCGGTCGGGTCGACGGTGTTGCGCGAGGTCATGCGAAGTCCTTGGGGTCGGTGGGGCGAGGGGTGTCGAGGTAGTCGTGGGCGTCGACGATGAGGCCGTCGCGGATGCGCCAGATGAAGCAGGCGGCCATCTCGATGGGGGTGTCGGTCGCGTCGGTTCCGGCGTACGTGAACCGGGCGACGACGATCTCCGGGTCGGTCGTCTCGTAGACGGTCACCGGCTCCCGGGCGGCCAGGCTCATCCCGCTCGACGCGAGTCGGCCGAAGTGGGCGCGCAGCGCCTCCCGGCCGGTCAGCAGCGCGGAGGCGTCGCGGGCGAAGGGGTGGCGGACCACGGTGTCGGTCGCGTAGAGCTCGGCGAGGTCGTCCCAGCGGCCGGCGGCGACGCCGTCGAGCAGGGCGGTGACCACCTCGCGGGGGGTGCGGGTCGTCATCGGTCGAGCTCCTCGAGTGCTGTGCTGAAGCGGGTGAGCTCGAACTCGCGGTCCTGCGCGCCGAGCGCGAGCAGCGCCTTCATCCGGCGCTGGGCCTCCCCGTCGACCAGGGTCTGGTCGAGCGCGTGGGTCTCCTCCAGCAGGCCGTCGAAGTAGGGCGGGGTGGCGGCGTCGACCGCGGCCTTGTTGATCGCGATGGTCTTCGCCGGGAAGGACGCGATGCGGGCGGCCAGCCGGTCGACGAACCCGCGCAGTTCCTCGGCCGGGAGCGCCCGGTTGACCAGGCCGTAGGCGGCCGCGGTGTCGGCGTCGAACTCGTCGCAGCCCAGGATGACCTCGAGGGCGCGCTGCCTGCCCAGCATCCGGGGCAGGCGCTGGGAGCCGGTGGCTCCCGGGATCACGCCGACCGCCGCCTCGAACTGGCTGAGCACGGCCCGGCCCCGGGCGGCGAACACCATGTCCAGGGAGGACAGGAACTCCGCGCCGCCGCCGACCGCCCGTCCCTCCAGGACGCCGATGGTGGCCTGGGGGAGGGTTCGCAGGTCCTCGAAGAGGGCCTGGAGCCCGTTCAGCACGTGCGGTCGCGGCGGGACCTCGGTGCGCGGGGCAAGGAAGAGGTTCAGGTCGGCGTGACCGATGAAGAAGTCCGGGTCGGCGCTGTCGAAGACCACGACCCGGGTCTCCGGGTCGGCGCGCAGGATCCCGAGCAGCCGCGAGACGTCGTCGATCATCTGCGGGTCGAAGAGGTTGGTGGGCGGGTTGTCGAGGGTGACCGTGGCGCGCACACCGTCGGTGCGCACCCGCAGGGTCTCGAATCGTGTGGAATCGAGTTCGTTCACGAGGACCAGTCTGCCAACCATCCTGTTGGTTGGCTCGTCTTCGCCGGGTGGCTCTCGTCACCAACCAACAGGATGGTTGGCAGGTAGGATCGCGAGCGTGCGTCGTGATGTGGAGGACACCCGGGCCCGGCTCGTCGCCGCGGCGACCGCCGAGTTCGCCGAGCTCGGGATCGCCGGGGCGCGGGTCAACCGCATCGCCGAGCAGGCCGGGGTCAACAAGGAGCGGATCTACGGGATCTTCGGCAGCAAGGAGGCCCTGTTCGACGTGGTGCTGGGCGCGGCGATGGACCGGCACGTGGCCGAGCTCGGTCTGCCCGGCGAGGACGTCGCCGGGTGGGTGGGCGAGGTGCACGACTTCTACCGGGCGAACCCGGAGCTGCTCCGGCTGCTGATGTGGGAGGCGCTGCAGGCGGGCGGGCGCCCGTCGGAGATCCACCGGACCGAGCGGTACACCGCGAAGGTCGAGGCGTTCGCCGCCGCGCGCGGCGTGGCGCCGGACGCGGAGAACGCGTCGGCCCTGCTCGGGCTCATCGTCCTGGCCATGCTGCCCACGCTGTTCCCGCAGCTCGCGGGGTCCCTCGTGGGGCCCTACGCAGAGGGGGCGGACGTCGAGGGGATCGTGCGGGACCGGATGATCACCGCCCTGGGTGGGGTGCTCGGAGGGTGAGCGCGGCGGTGCGCCGGGACGTCCGGGACCCCGACGGATCGGGTGCCGGACCCGCCGAACGATGGGCCGAGATCCTGTCCTCAACCCACCTCCCCTGGGCGGCGTCGATCTCCGACCGGGTGCTCCCGAGCTCCTTCCGCGGCACCGTCGCGGCCCAGCAGCTCGACGACCTCACCCTGCTCGACTGCGTGACCGACCCCTGCAGCGGGGTACGGGGGCGCCGACAGCTCGCGCACACCGGCGGGGAGTTCGCCGTCCTGCTGATCACCCGTCGTGGCAGGCAGGTCCTGACCCAGGAGGGGCGGTCGGTGGAGCTCGGGACGGGGGACGCCGTGCTGTGGGACAGCACGCTGCCCGCCCGGTTCGCGATCCCGCAGCGGCTGGTCAAGCGGAGCCTCGTGGTGCCCCGCGCCCTCGTCGCCCCGGCGCTTCCCGGGCCGGTCCGGCTCGACCCGTCCGCCCCTGCCACGAGGCTCCTGCTCGCCTATCTCGACAGCGTGGACGGGATGCTCCCCGGGCTGGCACCCGCCGGCGTCCTCGCCGCGCGCAACGCGGCGGTCGAGCTGCTCCTGGCCGCGCTGCACGGTGCGGGCCCGACCACCGCGCCCCCGGCGCGGGTGGCGGTCCGCCAGGAGATGCTCCGCTACCTCGACCGGCACCTCGGCGACGAGGACGTGGGACCGGCCCGGCTCGCGCGGGCGCACGGGCTGTCCGAGCGCACGGTCAACCGGATCTTCCGGGAGGGCGGCGAGAGCGTCGCCGAGTACGTCCGGCGGCAGCGCCTCGACCGGGCCCGCGGCGACCTCGTGCGGACCACCGAGCCGTTGTCGGCGATCGCCCACCGGTGGGGCTACGCCGATCTCGCGCACTTCAGCCGCTCGTTCAAGGCGGCCTACGGGCAGCCGCCCTCGCGGGCCCGCGGCTGAGGGCCGGCGGAGCAGTTCAAATTTGAGGCGGTCGGGTTCAAGCCGGTCCGCGGCCGCGGTGCGAGTGTCGACGTCGTCAGGACCGCTCTCGAGACGACGAGGTCTGTGATCGATGTACCTGCTCACCGCCACCTACGCCCACCCCGACGACCCCGAGCGCTTCCTCGCCCACTTCCGCGACGTGCACAGCCCGATCGTGCGCCGCTTCCCCGGCCTGCGACACCTCTCCTGGTCGCGGTGCGAGACCGCGGACGGCACCCCGCCGCCGGACCACCTCATCGCGCGGGTCGGGTTCGCGGACCGGGAGTCGGCGCTGGCCGCCCTCGCCTCCCCGGCGGGGAAGGAGGCCGTCGACGACCTGGCGCTCTTCGCGGGCGCCGGGGTCCGCATCGACCTGGGTGAGGAGGTCGTGGAGCTGTGACCGGACGAGTTCTCCCCCCGATGGTCGTCGAGCGGGACGTCGAGATCCCGATGGACGACGGCGTGGTGCTGCGGGCGGACGTGTTCCGCCCCGTCACCTCCGAACCGGTGCCGGTGATCATGACGCTGGGCCCCTACGGCAAGGGGGTGAAGTACGAGGTGGGTTTCGCGCCCCAGTGGCAGTGGATGATGCGGACCCACCCGGACGTCCTGCCCGGCTCGACGCGCTCGATGATGGCGTGGGAGACGGTCGATCCCGAGACCTGGGTGCCCTGGGGCTACGCGTGTGTGCGGGTCGACTCCCGGGGTGCGGGCCGCTCCCCGGGCACGCTCGACATCTTCTCCCCGCGGGAGACCCGCGACTACTACGAGGCCATCGAGTGGGCAGGCGTCCAGCCATGGTCGACCGGGAAGGTCGGGCTCAACGGGATCTCGTACTACGCGGTGAACCAGTGGCACGTCGCCGCGCTGCAGCCCCCGCACTTGACCGCGATGATCCCGTGGGAGGGTGCCGCGGACTTCTACCGCGACTGGGCCCGACACGGCGGGATCGCCAGCAACGGTTTCCTGGAGACCTGGTACCCGCGGCAGGTGCTGTCGGTGCAGCACGGCAACCCGGACGCGCTGGTCGACCCCTACCTCGGCGAGGCTGCCTCCGGCCCGGGGGAGCTCGACGAGGCGACCCTGCAGGCTCAGCGTTCCGACCCGCTGCCGAACGTGCTCGCCCGCGAGCTCGACGGTGACTGGTACCGGGACCGGTCGCCGGACTGGTCCAAGGTCACCGTGCCCTTCCTCAGTGCGGCCAGCCTGGCCGGGTACGGCCTGCACCCGCGGGGCAACTTCGAGGCCTTCACCCAGGCCGCGTCCGCGCAGAAGTGGCTTGAGACCCACCCCGGTCGCCACGAGGAGTGGTTCTACCTCGAGTACGGCCTCGACCTGCAGAAACGCTTCCTCGACCACTTCCTCAAGGGGGTCGACAACGGCTGGGAGCGCGAGCCCCGGGTCCAGCTGAACCTCCGCACGCCCTTCACCGGCGAGGTGTGCGTCCGCGGCGAGGAGGCCTGGCCGCTGCCGGACACCCGGTGGACCGAGATGCGGCTCTCAGCAGGCGACCGGGCGCTGGGGGAGGCCCCCGAGGCGGAGTCTGCCGTCACGTTCGACGCGTCGGGCGAGCCCGTCACCTTCCGGTCGGCGCCGCTGAAGGCCGAGACGGAGCTGACCGGGCCCCTGTCGGTCCGGCTCCACGTCTCCTCGAGCACGACCGACGCCGACCTGTTCGTGACCCTGCAGGCCTTCGCCCCGGACGGTCGCGAGGTCGACTTCCAGGGGACGATCGACCCGCACACCCCGCTCGCCCAGGGCTGGCTGCGGGCGAGCCACCGCGCGCTCGACGTCGAGCGCAGCCTGCCGTGGCGGCCCTATCACCGGCACGACCGGCTGGAGAAGCTCGCCCCGGGCGAGATCGTGACCTGCGACATCGAGATCTGGCCGACGAGCGTGGTGCTGCCCGCGGGCTACGAGATCGCACTGCAGGTGAGCGGACACGACTTCGAACGCGAGCCTCCGAAGGACCCGAACGAGGCCTGGGTGTCCCGCGGCTCGGGCCCCTGGCTGCACACCCACCCCGAGGACCGTCCGATGCCGGAGTTCGGCGGCCGGACGGCCCTGCACACCGGCCCGGGCCACGACAGCGTGCTGCTGCTCCCGGTGATCCCGCCTAGGTGACCGCGCCCCGGATCGGCGTGCTCGTCGGCAACCCGCGCCCACGCTCACGCACCCGGCACGTCGCGCGGGCGCTGGCGATGACGCTCGCCGACCGGACCGGCGCGGACCGGGCGGAGACCATCGATCTGGCCGACCACGCCGCGGTCCTGTTCGAGCCGGACGGTCGGAACGTGCGGCGGCTCGACCACGAGGTGCGCGCCTGCGGGCTCGTGATCGTGGCGAGTCCCGCCTACAAGGCCAGCTACACCGGCCTGCTGAAGTGCTTCCTCGACCGGGTCCCGGGGGGTGGGTGGGCCGGGGTCACCGCCGTGCCGCTGATGACGGCGGCGACCCCGGGACACGCGGCGGCCGCCGGGCTCGCCCTGCGGCCCGTGCTCGAGGAGCTCGGGGCGCACGTCCCGGTCGCCGGACTCGCCTTCCCGATCGCGGACTTCGGCCGGGTCGGTCGGGTGGTCGCCGACTGGGTCGACGAGCACGCGGACCGGCTCGACGCCACCCGGCGAGCCTCGGCATGACCGAGGATCCGCGGCCGCCGCTGCTCGACTCCACCCAGCTCGCGCTGTTCGAGCGGATCCTCGCGGTCGGCAAGCTCGTGGAGCGGGCATCCGACCGGATGCTGCGGGCGGCCGAGGAGCTGCCCTTCCTGCAGTACCACCTGTTGATCCGGTTGCGGAACCTCGGCGGCGAGGCGCGGATGTCCGAGCTGGCCAAGTATCTGGTCAGCACACCCAGCGGCGTCACATACCTTCTGGCCAGGCTGGAGCGGCGCGGGCTGGCCGAGCGGGTGCCCGCGCCAGGCGTCGAACGCGGGGTACTCGCCCGGATCACCCCCGCGGGCCGAGCGCTCCTGCGGGCGTTGTCCCGCAGGCAGAACGACCTCATCGTGCAGTCGGTGGTGGAGCCGTTGCGGCCGGACGAGCTCAATGAGCTGCACCGACTGCTCGGGATCCTGCAGGACAAGCTGCGCCGCGAGCCCGTGACGGAGGGGCTGCTGCCCGACCAGGTGCCCGAGGAGCCGTGAGAGAGCTTTACAAATTTGAAACGGCGGACGCTGGATCGACGGCTCCCCGGTTCCTACGCTGGTCCCGTACGACGCGTCCGGTGAGACCGGCGATGTGGGGCCCCGTTCCGGCGGTCCCTTGCCGCCCCGTCCCCACCTCCCGGAGCCTTCCCCATGTCAGTCCTCTCACCGCCCACCGCGGGTGCGTCGCCCGGTCGGTCGCGCTCCGCCCTCCACTGGGAGTGGGGGTATGTCAGCCGCCGCGTCCTGCAGGCCGTCGGGATCCTCTGGGCCACCTACACCCTCTCCTTCCTGATCCTTTTCGCGATCCCGGGTGACCCCGCGCTCCTCATGCTGGGCGGCGCCGCCGAGGGTGGAGCGATCTCCCCCGAGGACCTCGCCGCCGTCAACGCCCAGTACGGCTTCGACCAGCCTCTCGTCCTCCAGTACCTGGCGCACCTCGCCAGTACCCTCCACGGCGACCTCGGCACCTCGTTCGCCTACGGCGCACCGGTGACGAGCCTGCTGACCGACTCCCTGGGGAGCACCACGGCCCTGGTCATCTTCGCGATGACGGTGGCAACGGTGGTCGGGATGCTGATCGGGTGCCTGGCGGGTGCGGTCCGCCTGCCCTGGCTCGCCCGGCTGCTGGAGGCGCTCCCGGCGGGTGCGGCCTCGGTGCCGACCTTCTGGATCGGCCTGCTGCTCATGCAGCGGATGTCCTTCCAGCTGCGGCTCCTGCCGGTGTCGGGTGACCGCGGGTTCGCCTCGCTGGTGATGCCGGGGCTCACGCTCGCCGTGCCCGCGAGCGCATACATCGCCCAGGTGGTGGCGCGGAGCGTGCGGGGCTCGTTGCGCGAGCCGTACGTGGACGTCGCACGGGCCAAGGGCGCGGGCGAGCTGCGGGTGTTCGTCGTCCACGCGCTGCGGACCGCCGCCCCGACGGTGCTGACCGTCGCCGGGCTGGTCGTGGCCACGATGTTCGTGACGGCGACGATCACGGAAACGATTTTCGCCCGGCGGGGGATCGGGTTCCTGCTCGAAGGAGCGATCACGGTCAAGGACATCCCGGTGGTGCAGGCCGTGGTGCTCGTCGTCGCCGCGGTGTACGTGACGATCAACCTGCTCGTCGACCTCGTCCACCCGCTGCTCGACCCGCGGACGATCACCCATCGGCGCCGCCCGGCCGCGCAGGCGGTGTCGACATGAGCACCGCCACCCTGGCCGCGCGCCCGACGGCGCTGCCGCACTGGCTACGGGAGATCCTGCGCGCCCCTGGCCTGGTCCTGTCGATCCTGGTGATCCTGCTGGTCGTGGCTTGGGCGGTCGCGCCGGCTGTGTTCGCGCCCTATGACCCGCTGCATGCCGACACCACAGTGCCGCTCGCCCCGCCGAGCGCGGAGCACCTGTTCGGCACCGACGAGCTCGGCCGGGACGTCTTCTCCCGCATGGTCGCGGGCACCGGGCTCTCCCTGCTGACCACCGTCGCGGCGGTCGGCATCGGGCTCGTCGTCGGATCGGTGGTCGGCTCGGTCAGCGGCTACGTCGGCGGCCGGGTCGACGGTGTCGTGATGCGGCTGGTCGACGTGCTGCTCAGTATGCCGATGCTGCTACTGGCGATGGCGCTGGTGACCGCTCTGGGGTTCGGCCCCGGGCAGCTCGCGGTCGCGGTCGGCGTCGCGCTGGTCGGCTCGACGGCCCGGGTCATGCGCTCGGAGGTGCTCCGGGTCAGCCGCTCGACCTACGTGGACGCGCAGCGCTCCATGGGCGCAGGCTCGGTGTCGATCCTGGCCCGCCATGTGCTACCCAACGCCCTCGGCCCGGTCCTCGTGCTCGCCGTCGTGGAGTTCGGGCAGGCCATCCTGGCGATCGCCGCGCTCAGCTTCCTGGGGTTCGGCACTCCGCCGCCTACGCCCGAGTGGGGCTCGCTGGTGTCCGCGGGCCAGCGCTACATCGCGGCGGCGCCGTGGATGATCGCCTTCCCCGGCCTGGTCATCACCGTCTTCGTGATGAGCATCAACCGCCTCGCCCGCCACTTCGAGCAGGAGGTCTGATGCAGGGACCGCTACTGTCGATCACCGACCTCCGGGTCGCCTACCGCGGCATCGAGGTCGTGCACGGGGTGAGCCTCGACATCGCTCCCGGCGAGGTCGTCGCCGTCGTCGGGGAGTCCGGGTCGGGCAAGTCCACGACAGCCCTGTCGGTGATCGGGCTGCTCGGTGCGGGTGGCACGGTGACCGGTGGATCGATCTGCTTCGACGGCGAGGAGCTGGCCGGTACCGGAGTTGCCCGGCTGCGCGAGGTCCGCGGCGCCGGCATCGGGCTGATCCCCCAGGACCCGATGCTCTCGCTCAACCCCGTGATCCGGATCGGCGCCCAGGTCGCCGAGGCTCTGCGGGTCCACGGCCGCTCCCGGGCCGAGGCCGAGGAGCGCGTCCCCGGGCTGCTGCGCGCCGCCGGTCTGCCCGACCCCGACAGGGTGCTCGCCCAGTTCCCTCACCAGCTCTCCGGCGGCATGCGGCAGCGGGTGCTCATCGCGATCGCCATCGCCTGTGGGCCACGCCTGTTGATCGCCGACGAGCCGACCAGCGCCCTGGACGTCACCGTCCAGCGCCGGATCCTCGACCACCTCGACGAGATCCGACGGGCGTCCGGCTCCGGGGTTCTGTTGATCACCCACGACCTGGGAGTAGCGGCGGACCGGGCGGACCGGATCGTGGTCATGTCGCGCGGCGAGGTCGTCGAGACCGGGCCGGCCCGGGAGCTGCTCGCCGACCCGCGGCACGAGTACACCCGGCGGCTGCTCGACAGCGCACCCGCGCTGTCCGGTCCGATGGTCGCGGACGAGCGGGAGGCAGACCGGGGCACGCTGCTCACCGTCTCGGGCCTGGCCAAGACCTTCAGCGGGCGCAACGGCCCGGTCCGCGCGGTGGACGACGTGTCCTTTCAGGTCCCCCGTGGCCGGACCCTCGCGATCGTGGGGGAGTCGGGCTCCGGCAAGTCCACCACCGCCCGGCTAGTGATGTGCCTGGAGAAGGCGGACCACGGTGAGATCGACTTCGACGGGACGCCCCTGCACTCTGCGACGGGCCCAGAGCTGCGGGGTCTGCGCCGCCGGTTCCAGATGGTCTATCAGGACCCGCTGGGCAGCCTCGACCCCCGGCACACCGTCGGCGAGGCGTTGGCCGAGCCGCTTCGCCTGCACGGCCTGGCGGACCGCCGGGAGCGCCCGGACCGGGTCGCCGAGCTGCTGGAGCTGGTCGCCCTTCCGGCGGACTTCGCCCGACGCCGCCCGCGTGAGCTCTCCGGCGGTCAACGCCAACGGGTCGCGATCGCCCGCGCGCTGGCAGTGGAACCCGACCTACTCGTATGCGACGAGCCGGTCTCCGCTCTCGATGTGTCCGTGCAGGCCCAGATCCTGGAGCTGCTCGTCCGTCTGCAGCGCGAACGCGGCCTGACCTACCTGTTCATCTCCCACGACCTCGCCGTCGTCCGGCGGATCGCCCACGACGTCGTCGTCATGCGCCACGGTCGGATCGTCGAGCAGAGCTCGACGGCCGAGCTGTTCACCGCTCCCCGCGCCGAGTACACCCGCGAGCTGCTGGCGGCGATTCCCGGTGTCACCCCCTCCCTCCCCGCCTGATCCACGAAGGACCGATCATGTCCACCGCACGCACCCGTCTTCCCGCGCTCGCCGCCGCGGGCGCCCTCACCCTGTTGCTCACCGCCTGCGGCGGCGCGGCAGGCGGCGCACCGACCTCCGGCGGCACGCTGACCGTCGGCCTCGGCGGCGGCGCGACCTGCGTCGACCCGCAGCAGACCTTCAACTTCAGCTCCGCCGCCATGGCCCGCACCGTCGTCGACTCGCTCACCGACCAGGACCCGCGCACAGGGGAGATCCGCCCTTGGCTGGCTGACTCCTGGGAGGTGAACGCGGACGCGACGGAGTACACGTTCCGGCTGCGCGAGGGGGTCACGTTCAGCGACGGCACCCCGTTCGACGCCGCGGCGTTGGCAGCCAACCTCGACTACATCAAGTCGTTGGGGGCCAAGTCCTCCCGCGGCGCCGCCTACCTGGTGAACTACGCAGGAACCACCGTGGTGGACCCGCGGACGGCCGTCGTCAGTTTCTCGGCGCCGTCCGCTCCGTTCCTGGTGGGGACCTCGACCCTGGTGTTCGGGATGCTCTCGCCCGCGACCACCCAGCTCACCCCCGAGCAGCGCTGCCAGGGCGAGCTCGTCGGTACTGGCCCGTTCGTGATGGACAGCTACGTTCAGGACCAGACCGCCACGGTCCTGCGGCGGGCCGGGTATGCCTGGCCGTCGTCATTGAGCACCCACCAGGGCGAGGCGATCCTGGAGCGCATCGAGTTCGTGTGGCAGCCGGTGCCCAACGTCCGAGCGGGCTCGCTGGCCTCGGGCCAGACCGACGTCGCTATGTCGCTGGAGACCCAGGACGTCGCGCAGATCGAGGCGGCCGGCGGCACGGTCCAGCGCGGCACGATGCCGGGCCTGCCGGGCAGCTTCATCGTCAACAGCACCCGCCCGCAGCTCGCCGACCCGGCCGTCCGGCAGGCGTTGGAAATCGGCATCGACCGTGAGTCCGTCGTCCGGACCGTGCTCGGGACCTCCTTCGACCCGGCGACCAGCATCGTCACCTCCAACCTGCGGGAGTACTCCGACATGTCGTCGATGCTGGCACCCGACCCGGCGCGCGCCACAGCGTTGCTCGACACCGCCGGATGGATCCCCGGTGTAGACGGGATCCGTGCACGCGACGGTGTCCGGCTCGAGATCGGCATCACCTACAGCGACGACTTCGGCGCCTTTTACACGAGTCTGATGCAGCTGGTGCAGCAGCAGCTGCAGGCCATCGGGATCGGTGTCCGGCTGAACAGCGTGACGCAGGCGGGGCTGGTCGACGCACAGTCGACCCGGGACTTCGACACGCTCGTCACCACGATCACCGAGTCCGACCCGGACATCGTCCGCTCCATCATCCAGACCCGGTCACCGGACACCGCGCTGCTCGAGTCCTCCGGGCTCCAAGCGCTGTTCACGCGGCAGCAGGCCGAGTCCGACGAGGCCGCGCGCACCGCGACCTGGGCAGAGATCCAGCGGATCGTGCTGGAGAACGGCATCGTCGTCCCGCTGTTCGAGGGCACTCAGCTCACCGGCATCGGCCCGTCGGTGACCGGCGTGCGGCAGGACTTCAAGTCGATGGTCTCGTTCTACGACACCGCCCGGACGGAGTGACCATGCTCAGCCTGATGACGACCCTGGGCGGGCTCGGCAGCCACCTGGGTGGCTGGCGCCATCCGCGGGCCTGGACCGGCACCGCCATGAATCTCGACCAGCAGATCGAGCTGGCCCGGATCGCCGAGCGCGGGCTGTTCGACCTGCTGTTCCTCGCCGACGGCAACGCGGTGCGGCAGATGGACAAGCCTGCGCTGTTCGAGGCGGTGAGCTTCTCCGACCGACCCACCGGGTTCGAGCCGGTGACCCTGATGGCGGCCTTGGCCCAGCACACGTCCCGGATCGGGCTGCTGGCCACCGCGACCACGACGTATGAGCAGCCGTGGACGCTCGCCCGCAAGTTCGCCTCGTTGGACCACCTGTCCGGAGGCCGGGCCTGCTGGAACATCGTGACGAGCTCCTACCCGGGCGACTCGCGGAACTTCGGCCGCGAGGACCACGTCCCCCGCGGGGAGCGGTACGCCCGCGCCTCCGAGTTCGTTGAGGTCTGCAAGGGCCTGTGGGACAGCTGGGCCCCCGACGCCTTCCCCGAGGACAAGGACAGCGGGCGCTACCTGCGTGCCGACCGCGTCCGGACGCTGGACCACCATGGTGTGCACTTCGACGTCGCGGGCCCCTTGAACGTCGCGCGCATGCCGCAGGGCTACCCAGTACTGTTCCATGCCGGTCAGTCCGAACCTGGGCGCGAGCTCGCGGCCCGGCACGCCGACTGCGTGTTCTCGGTGTCCGGCGACATCAAGGTCGGCCGCGATTTCGCCACGGACATGCGTCAGCGTGCGGTGCGGCACGGGAGGGCAGCCTCCGACATTCGGATCTATCCCGGCGCGACCGCCTACGTCGCCCAGAGCATGGCGGAGGCGGACGAACTGTTCGAGGAGCTGCAGTCGCTCATCTCGCCGTCGGTCGGGGTGCCCTACCTGTCGAAGCTGGTCGAGGAGGACCTGAGCGGGTACCCGGTGGATGGGCCGCTCCCGGACTTGTCCGGGGAGGTGAGCGGGCTGTCGTCGTTCCGCACGACGATCGCCGCGATGGCGGAGCGGGACGGGCTCACCATCCGCGAGACCTATGAGCGGGTGCTCCCGACCATGGGCCACGTCCTGTTCAAGGGCACCGCGACGGACGTCGCGGACCAGATGCAGGAGTGGCACGACTCCGGCGCCGCGGACGGGTTCCTGTTGTCCGCGCCCGCACTGCCCTTCGGACTCGAGTCCATCGTCGACCTCCTGGTGCCCGAGCTCCAACGGCGCGGGCTTTACCGGACGGCCTACACCGGATCGACGCTGCGGGAAAACCTCGGTCTGCCGATCCCGCGCAACCCCCACTTCGACCTCGCCCTCAGCGGCACGGAGCAGTCATGACCGACTCGATGATCCTGGTGACGGGCGTCTATCCCGTCGGCGGGCACCTCGCCGGATGGCGGCACCCCACCGCCTACCCCGACATCGCGATGAACCTCGACGCCATGATCGAGCTCGCGCGGCTGGCCGAGCGCGGGCGGATCCAGGCGCTGTTCCTGGCCGACGGCAACGCCGTGCGGCAGATGGACAAGCCTGCCCTGTTCGAGGCGGTGGCGCCCTCGGACCGGCCCGCCTCGTTCGAGCCGACCACGGTGATGGCGGCGATCGCCCAGCACACCGCACACGTCGGGCTCTTCGCCACGGCGACCACCACCTACGAACAGCCCTACCTGCTGGCCCGCAAGTTCGCGTCGCTGGACCACATCAGCGGCGGCCGTGCTATCTGGAACGTCGTCACCGGCTCGTACCCGGGCGATGCGGTGAACTTCGGCGGAGGGTTCCCCGAGCGGACCGACCGCTACCGGCGCGCGGGGGAGTTCCTCGACGTCTGCAAGGGACTCTGGGACAGCTGGGCGGACGACGCCTTCCCCCAGGACAAGGCATCCGGGCGGTTCCTCGACTCCTCCCGGGTCCACGTGCTGGACCACGTCGGGGAGAACTTCGCCGTGCGCGGCCCGCTCAACGTCGCGCGCAGCCCGCAGGGACACCCGGTGCTCTTCATGGCCGGTCAGTCCGGGCCAGGCCGTGACCTCGCCGCGCAGCACGCGGACTGTCTGTTCACCGTGGCCCAGACGAAGGAGGAGAGCCTCGCCGCCGTCGCCGACATCAAGGGGCGGGTGGCCGCGTTCGGCCGGGACCCCGCCGCGTTGAAGATCATCCCGGGGATCCGGGTGAACGTCGCGGGGAGCCGGGAGCAGGCCCTGGACCTGTACCGCGAGCTCAACGCGCTGGTCTCGCCCGCGCTCGGGGTCGAGTACCTGTCGAGCCAGGTCAAGCAGGACCTGTCCGGGTACCCGCTGGACGGGCCGATGCCCGACCTCTCCACGGAGGTCGCGGGCGTGACCAGCATCCGACAGAGCATCGGCGAGATGGCGGCTCGCGAGGGCCTCACGGTTCGCCAGACCTACCAGCGGCTGTTGGCCGCGGACGAGGACCCGCCCTTCACCGGGACCGCCGCCGAGGTCGCCGACGAGATGGAGGACTGGTTTCGCAGCGGCGCCTGTGACGGCTTCATGATGAACGTCCCGACCCTCCCGCTCGGGCTGGAACGGGTCGTGGACCTGCTGGTCCCAGAGCTCCAGCGGCGCGGGCTGTTCCACGACGACTACACCGGGGGCACGCTGCGCGAGGAGCTCAGGCTCCCGGTGCTGCGCAACGCCTACTTCGACACCGCGCACGCTGGGAGCACGACATGAGGGTCACAGTCGTGGTGGGCAACCCGAAGCCCCGGTCGCGGACCCGGGAGGTCGGCGAGGCGCTCGTCGAGCGGCTCCTCCCGGGCTGTGCACCCGAGGTGATCGACCTCGTCGACCACGCGGGCGAGCTGTTCGCGTGGCCGTCGGAGACGATGGACGGCTTGACCGCGCGGGTCGCGTCGTCGGACCTGGTGGTGATCGCGAGCCCGACCTACAAGGCCACGTACACGGGTCTGCTCAAGGCCTTCCTGGACCGCTACCCGGCGAACGGGTTGGCCGGGGTGGTGGCGCTGCCGGTGCTGACCGGGGCGGGCCCGGCGCATTCGTTGGGTGTGAACGTGCACCTCGCGCCCCTGCTCGCCGAGCTCGGTGCGACCGTGCCCGGACGGGGCGCCTACATCGTCACCTCGACGGCGGACCGCGGCGACCAGGCCGTGGCCGAGGCCGCGGACCGGTTCGGTGCGTCCCTGGCCCGCGCCACCGCCGTCGGCCGGAGCCTGATGGCGGGTGACCCGTCGTGACGGGTGAGCTGGACCGCGCTGAGCTGCGCCGCACCTTCGCGCACTTCCCGAGCGGGGTGGTCGCCGTGTGTGCCCAGGTCGACGGCACGCCGGTCGGGATGGCAGCGAGCTCGTTCACCTCGGTCTCCCTGGTCCCGCCGTTGGTGTCGGTGTGCGTGGACCACGGCTCGACGACGTGGCCCGTGCTTCAGAGCGCCGGTGTACTCGGCATCAGCGTGCTGAGCGCAGAGCAGGCCGCAGCCGGACGACAACTTTCGCGACGCGGCGTCGACCGGTTCGAGGGGGTCAGGCTGCGCCACGCGCCGTCCGGAGCGGTCCTCGTCGAAGGCGCGGCCGCGTGGCTCGAGTGCCGGGTCGACGACGTCGTCCTTGCCGGTGATCACGACATCGTGGTCATGGAGGTGACGCGGACGGCGACGAACGGGGGAGACCCCCTTGTCTTTCACGACTCCCGGTTCCGGCGGCTCGAGGTGGGCTGATCCTCCTCAGAGTGTGTCGGCCGCCCGGCGGAGCGCCGTCAGCATGGCCTCGGCCGCCGGGGTGGGCTGGTTTCCGGTCAGCAGGAGGGTGGTGCGCGGGCGGTGTCGGGGGTCGTCGACGTCGACGACTCGCACGCCGGCCGGGACGACGGGGGCGGCGAGCGCGGGCAGCAGAGACAGACCCAGCCCGGCGGCGACGTAGCCGAGGCGGGCCTGCCAGCTCGTCGTTGTGTGGGCGATGTGCGGCTCGGTGAGGGTGGGCCATGCCCCGAACTGCGGATCCTCTGGAGCCCCTCGGCCCACGATCCAGGGTTCGTGGCGGAGGTCCTGCGGGGTGACCCGTCCGGTGAGGTGGTGCGCGTCGGGCACCGCCACCTGCAGAGAACGCGGCGGCAGCGACTCGGCGTGCAGGCCGGACAGGTCGTAGTCCGGTAGCTCGTCGCCCGCGGCGACGACTGCGACCTGGGTCCGTCCGGCGCGGAGCCGCCGCAGCTGAGCAGGTGTCGAGTGCTCGCTCAGCGCGACGGCGAGTGCGGGGTGCTCCTGCCGGAGCAGGGCGACGGCTCGTGGCAGCAGTGACGCGTGCGCGATGGGGAAGCCGTCGACGGCGAGTCGGCCTGCGAGTCGGTCGCGCAGACCGGCGAGCTCCTGGCCTGCCTCGCCGAGCCGGCGCAGGACGGCATCGGCGTGCCGGGTCAGGATCTCCCCGGCCGCGGTGGGCACGACACCGCGGGCGCGCCGAGTGAACAGCGCTTGACCCACTGCGGACTCGGTGGCGGCGACCTGCCGGGAGACGGCCGACTGCGTGTAGCCCAGCGCGGTCGCTGCGGCGGTGATGGAGCCGCGGCGCGCGACCTCTCGGACCACGCGGAGCCCGACGACGGTGACGTCCATTCAACATGACTAGCACGCATGGCTCCCATGTGGAGTCGTCGCTTGTCCGATGGCTGGCAGGAGGGGAGCGTGGTCGTCATGAGGACATGGTTGGTGACCGGCGCGTCCCGAGGGATCGGGCGCGCGATCGTTGAGCAGGCGCTGGAGCGCGGGGACACCGTCGTCGCGACGGTGCGCAATGCTGCGGCGTTACCTCCTCGGGAGAGGCTGGAGGTGCACACGCTGGACGTGATCGATACGGCAGCGCTCCGGGCAGTCGTCGACACCGTTTTCGCCGCTCACCGGGTCGACGTCGTTGTCTCGAATGCCGGGTCGGGAGTCTTCGGTACCGCTGAGGACCTGTCGGACGCCCAGGTGGCCACGATGATCGACGTCAATCTGGTCGCCTCGATCCAGCTGGCGCGGGCGGTCGTTCCGCACCTGCGCGAGCAGGGAGGCGGCGCTCTGATGCAGCTGTCCAGCATGGGCGGGCAGATGACCTTTCCCGCGTTCGGGCTGTACCACGCGGCGAAGTGGGGCATCGAGGGCTTCTTCGGGTCGCTCGCCGAGGAGGTCAAGGCGTTCGGCATCACGACCACGCTGGTCGAGCCGGGGATGGTGCGCACCGGGTTCTTCGACGCCGCTCCGAGGGTGGAGCCGAGCCCGCCGTACCGGGGTGGGCCTGCGGACCGGGCACCGGTTGCGGTCGAGGACATGCCGGTCGACGAGGAGCTCGTTGCGGCCGAGATCATCCGGGCGGCGGACATGGCGGACCCACCCCGCCGGATGCTGCTCGGTTCGGACGCCTACGAGCTGGTCACCGCCGCCCTCGCCGAGCGGCTCGCCGAGGCCGAGGCGCAGAAGGACACGGCGGCTCGTGCCGACCGGCCGCTACGGCGAGACTGAGCGGGCGCGGCGGTCAGAGCCGGGGGACGTGGGTGGTGAACGTCGGGTTTGCGTCGGGTTTGATCACCGAAAACGCTAACAGGCCAGACCGACAACCGGTCTGACCTGCTAGTTTGCGTACACCGCCACGGACTTGAACCGTGAACCCGCTGATTAAGAGTCAGCTGCTCTGCCAATTGAGCTAGCGGTGCATGTCTGAAATTATTTGCGGTGTCCCTTGCGCGACACCGGGATCCACTGTACCAGTGCTCCCGCGGGGTCGTGCGAGGGGGGTCCGCGGACCCCGGGTGAGTGACGGGACTTGAACCCGCGGCCCCCTGGACCACAACCAGGTGCTCTACCAGCTGAGCTACACCCACCATCTGATCTCCGGGTTGCCCCGGCGACCTCGTAGAGACTACGTGATGCCCCGATCCGGCTCTACGCCGGGGGTGCCACCGCCGCGGCGGCGGCGCGGGCCTCGTCCGTCGAGGGGCCCGGGGGCTGCACGAACAGCGTGCGGCGGTAGTACTCGAGCTCGCGGATCGACTCGATGATGTCCGCGAGGGCGCGGTGGGCGAGGCCCTTCTCGGGCTTGGCGTAGAAGACGCGGGGGAACCAGCGGCGGGCCAGCTCCTTCAGCGAGCTGACGTCGATCATCCGGTAGTGGAGGTGGGCGTCCAGCTCGGGCATGTCGCGGGCGAGGAAGCCGCGGTCCGTGGCGATCGAGTTGCCCGCGAGCGGCGCGACGCCCGCATCGGGCACGTGGGCGCGGATGTACTCCAGCACCTTCACCTCGGCCTCGCGCACCGTCACCCGCGACGCCCGGATCTCCTCGGTGAGGCCCGACTTGCGATGCATCTCCTCCACGACCGGAGGCATGGCGGCGAGCGCGGCCTCGTCCGCGTGGATGACGACGTCCACCCCCTCGCCCAGGATGTTCAGGTCCCCGTCCGTGACCAGGACGGCGATCTCGACGAGGGCGTCTCGCTGGAGATCCAGACCTGTCATCTCGCAGTCGATCCACACCAACCGGTCGTTCATGGGACGCAGCGTAAGCCTCCTGGTCTAGGCTCCGCGCCGTGGCCGACAACACCGCTGCCCAGGAGATCGCCGCCGGATACGCGACCGAGGGGGAGGCGCTCGAGCTGGGCACCGTCCTCGTCGACGGCCGGGTGGACCCCACCGCGAAGGTCCGGATCCCGTTCGCCACGCTGAACCGGCACGGTCTGGTCGCGGGCGCCACCGGCACCGGCAAGACCAAGACGCTGCAGGGCCTGGCCGAGCAGCTGTCCAATGCCGGCGTCCCCGTCCTGCTGGCGGACGTCAAGGGTGACCTCTCCGGGCTCTCCAAGCCGGGGGAGGACGGGCCGAAGATCCAGTCCCGCGCGCAGGACACCGGGGACGACTGGGTGGCCACCGGCTTCCCCGTCGAGTTCCTGTCCCTGGGCGGCGGCTCGAGCGCCGTCCCGATCCGCGCCACGATCACCCAGTTCGGGCCGATCCTGCTGTCGAAGGTGTTGGACCTCAACGACACCCAGGAGTCCACGCTCGGGCTGATCTTCCACTACGCGGACCAGCGCGGGCTGCCGTTGCTGGACACGAAGGACCTGCGCGCGGTCATCCAGTTCCTCACCTCCGACGAGGGCAAGGCCGACCTCAAGGGCATCGGCGGCGTCTCCGCCGCGACCGCGGGCGTGATCCTGCGCGCGCTGGTGAACCTCGAGGCCCAGGGCGGGGAGGCGTTCTTCGGCGAGCCCGAGTTCGAGCCCGCGGACCTGATCCGTCAGGTCGACGGGAAGGGCGTGGTCACACTCGTCGAGCTGGCGGAGCAGGCGGCCAACCCGAAGCTGTTCTCCACCTTCCTCATGTGGCTGCTCGCCGAGCTGTACGAGGAGATGCCCGAGGCGGGCGACCTCGACAAGCCCAAGCTGGTGTTCTTCTTCGACGAGGCCCACCTGCTGTTCAACGACGCCTCCAAGGCCTTCCTGGAGCGCATCGAGCAGACCGTGAAGCTCATCCGGTCGAAGGGCGTGGGGGTCTTCTTCTGCACCCAGCTGCCCACGGACGTGCCCAACGCCGTGCTCTCCCAGCTCGGCGCCCGGATCCAGCACGCGTTGCGCGCCTTCACCCCCGAGGACCAGAAGGCGCTCACCAAGACCGTCAAGACCTACCCGACCTCGAAGGTCTACGACCTCGAGGAGGCGCTGACCTCGCTCGGCACCGGCGAGGCGATCGTGACGGTGCTGTCCGAGCGGGGCGCGCCCACACCCGTCGCCTGGGCGCGGATGCGGGCGCCGCGTTCGCTCATGGCGGCGGTCGGCGCTCCCGCCATCACCGAGGCGGCCAAGGCGTCGCCACTGTTCGGCAAGTACGGCCAGACGATCGACCGCGAGTCCGCCTACGAGAAGCTCACCGCGCGGCTCGCGCCGCCGCCCGCGCCGATCGAGGAACAGGCCCCGCCGCCCCCGCCCGAGGCTCCGGCCCCGCGGCGGGAGAAGGAGGAGCCCGGGATGCTGGAGGGATTCTTCTCCTCGCCCGCGGTGAAGTCGTTCATGCGCTCCGCGGCCAGCGCCGCGGGCCGGGAGATCAGCCGGAGCATCTTCGGGACGCGACGGCGTCGGTGAGCGGCGTGCGGGCGATGAGGGCGGCGACCTCCGCCGCGTCCATGTCGAGGATGCGGTAGCCGCCCTCGCCCGCGGCCGTCACGGCCTCGCAGGTCACCAGGCCGGCGCGGCGCTGGAAGACGCTCTGCCGCACCCGCCAGCCCACGATCCCGCTGCGCTGCACCGCGACCGTGCGCCGCGACAGCCCGCCGAGCCTGCTCACCAGGTGCGACTCGGTGAGGGCGTGGCCGAGTCCGCGGTAGCGGTCCCACGCCAGCAGCGCGGCGAGCGGCAACAGGACCGCGGCGGTCGGCGCGATCCACTCCAGCCGCGGCCACACCCGCCCGACCACGACGGCCGCCGCCACCACCAGCGCCGCGGGCACGACCGCCCGGGTGACCCGCCTGCGCAACGCGGACCGCGGGTGGGGCGAGAGCGGCGTCAACGTCGGGTCGGCGGCGGTGAGGGCCGCCCCCGCGACCCGGTGCGCCTCGGCCCGCGGGACGGGTGGCTGCAGCACCCCGCCCTGCGCCTCCCGACCCAGCCCGGCGGCCAGCGCGCGGGTCTGGGCGCCCCGGCCCGCGCGCAGCAGCAGCGGCTCGTGCACGCTCACGCCACGCAGCCGGTCCTCGGCGACCGACAGCGACCGGGTGGTGAGCAGGCCCCGCCGCACGCGCAGGGTCCCGTCCGCCTCCCGGGTCAGCCGGTACCCCCACCACCGCTCGACGAACAACACCACCGACCCCACCACCGCGAGCACCAGGAACCCCGCCCCGACGACCGCGATCGCCACCCACAGCGGCGCCGCGGTGAGGCGGGCGGCGACCCCGCCGACCCGGCGCGGATCGACGTTCAGCTCGGTGAGCAGGTTGAACCCCGCCGCGGCGATGGCCCCGATGCCGGCCAGCGACGAGAAGGTGAGCGGCGCGAACCGCAGCCAGGACCAGTCGAGACGGGCCAGCGGCTCGGCGCCGGGCCCCGCAGGCGCCTCGGGATCCGGAACCGACGGACGCTCCAGCAGCTCGCGGCGCAGCGACTCGCCCTCGGCGGTGCTCACCGCGTCGAGGTTCAGCCCCGAGTGCTCGCCACCGGACTCCGCGGCCCGCACCGCGACGACGTTGAGCCGGAAGGCGCGGTGCAGCAGCGGTGCCGTCAGGTCGACGGTCCGGATGCGGTCGCGCGGCACCGAGCGGCGCTGCCGCCGGACCCACCCGCTGTGCAGCTCCACACGCTCGGGGGTGATCCGGTACTTGGTGGTGCGCCAGCGGACCAGCCCACCCAGCACGACGAGCCCGGCGATCCCGAACGTGATCCACAGCCGGACGGGGTCGCCCGAGCCGCCCGTCACCAGCACGATGAGCAGCAGCGGGACCAGCCGGATGAGCGCGTGCACGGGCGCGACCACGATCATCCGGGGATCGAGGCGGCGCCACTCGTTCACGGTGCGGTCATGTCGCGTCGCCGGGTGTCGCCTGCGTCGTCTCGGTGAGCTGGCGGGCGAGCTCGTGGGCCTCCGCCGTGGCCAGGCCGCGGATGCTGACCGGACCCCGCGCCGAGGCCGTCGTGACGGTCACGCTCGCCAGCCCGAGCACCTGCTGCAGCGGGCCGTGCTCGGTGTCCACGGTCTGCACCCGCGAGATCGGCGCGATCCGCCACTCCCGCACCAGCCAGCCGGACAGCGTGTAGACGGCCTCGTCCGTGATCTCCCAGCGGTGGATCCGGAACAGGATCTCCGGAACGACGGCGGCGTACCCGACGCCCATCACGACCGTGGCCACCAGCGTGCCCCACAGCCAGCCCGGTCCGCCCAGCACGAGCGCCACCACGAGCTGCGGGACCGCGACGACGGCGGCGACCCCCAGCCCCCGCAGCCGCCACCACGTCCGCGCGCGAGGATCCACGCGGTGGGCGGGCGGGCGGAGCGGGAGCGCCGTCGACACGGTCTGCATGGCCCCATGCTGCCCGAGAAGTAGGGTGGGCGAACGTGCGACCCCCGCGCCTGATCGCGCTCGACATCGACGGTACGACGGTTCACGAGCACCGTCCCCCGAGCCCCCGGGTGCTGGCCGCCGTGCGCGGCATCGCCGCCCACGCCCGCGTGATGCTGTGCACCGGCCGGTCCGTGCTCGGCGTCGGGCACGTGCTGGAGCAGCTCGGCCTGACGAGCGGGGTCACGGTGTGCTCCAACGGCGCCGTCGTCGTGGACACGGCGTCCCGCGCGGTGCTGCACACGCGGTTCGTGGAGCCCGCCGCGGTGATCACCCCGGTGCGCACCACGCTGCCGGGCGCGGTCTTCGGCTGCGAGGAGACCGGTGTGGGGCAACGGATCAGTGCCCCGTTCCCGGACGGGATCCTCGCCGGACGGGTCCGCGTCGTCGACGAGCCGGAGCTCGTGGGGTCGCCGACACCGAAGGTGATCGGCTACTGGCCCGCCGCCACGCCGGAGGAGGTCCGGAGCCGGATGGCCGAGGTCCTGGTGCCCGGCGCCGAGATCACCCTCGACCACGAGGTGCCCTGGGTGACCGCGGTGGCCGCCGGGGTGTCGAAGGCCGGCGCGCTCGCCGTCGTCGCCGCGGACCTCGGTGTGGCGCAGGAGGACGTGCTCGCGGTCGGGGACGGCGACAACGACCGCGCCATGCTCCGCTGGGCAGGCCTCGGGGTGGCGATGGGCCAGGCCCCGGACGCGGTCAAGGCGGACGCGGACGAGGTCACCGGCACGGTGCTGGACGACGGGCTCGCCGAGATCCTCGAGCGCTTCCTGTAGGCGATCAGCGCAGCGGCTTGGGGGGGTCGGCGGGGTCCGGGGGCGGGACCACGACGGTGGTGGTCGTCGTGGGGGGCGGCGGTGTGGTGGTCGCGGGGACGGTCGTGGGCTCGATGGGCACGGTCGGCTCCACCGGAACGACGGGAACGACCGGTGTCGTCGTGGGGACGACCCGCCGGGTCGTGGTGGGTGTGCGGCGAATCGGGGCGTCGGCCTCCGTCGTCTCCTCCGCCACCGGCGGCAGGGTGGCGACCGGAGCCTCCGGGGCCGGGGCGATCGCGCTGGTGTCCACCCGGTTCGCGGCGTTGCCCGAGGAGGGGCCCTCCGGCCAGAACGCGACCGCGCCGATCACCGCGAGCGCGGCGACCAGCCCGCCCGCCGCCACGACGAGGATGGGCGAGCGGCCCTTGGGCCGGTCGGTCTCGTAGTCGGCGTAGGAGTCGAACAGGCTGCCGGGCGGGGGCGGCGGGGCCGGGGCGAAGCGGGTCTGCTGCTCGTCGGTGGGGAGGAGCTCGGTGCGCGCGTCGGAGTTCGGGCCGGAGAAGAGGCCGTAGCCCGGGTCGGCGTACGGGTCCGCGTACGCGGTGGGCGCCTCCGGTCCCGGCGCGTACGTCGTCGCCGCCTCGGCGCCGAGCGGCGCATAGGCGGTCGGCGCCTCGGACGGGTACCGCCCGGTCCCCGTCGGCGGCGTGGCGAAGTCCCCGGTTCCCTGCACAGCCATGGCTCCGTTCCGAGTCGCGCCCAGCGCCGCCACCGCACCCTTGGCGACGGCCTGCTTGGGCTCCGCGTCGACGGCCACCGGCCGCCCCAGTTCCTGTGACACCAGCTGCGGCACCAGCGGGATCCGCGAGGACCCGCCGACCAGCAGCACGGCGGCCAACGCCTCCGGCGTGACCCCCGCGGAGGCGACGGCCCGGCGCAGCGCCGCGACCGTCTCCTCGATCGACGACCGGATCTCCCGCTCGAACTCGCTGCGGTGCAGCCGCACCGACCCGCCCGCCCCGGGCAGCGGCACCCGGACCGACACCTCGGTGTCCGCCGACAGTGCCTCCTTGGCCTCCGCGCACTCCCGACGCAGTGCCGCGAGGGCGCCGCGGATCTCGGGATCGGTGTCGTCCAGGGTCTCGAAGGCCGCGGGGGCGCCCTGCGCGACGTGGTCGAACACCGCCTGGTCGAAGTCCACCCCGCCCAGGTGCTCGAGTCCCTCGGGCCTGCCGAGCAGCGAGAACCCGGTGACGTCCCGCTGGACGACGGCGGCGTCGAACGTCCCGCCGCCCAGGTCGTACACCGCGACGATCGCGCCCGGGTGCAGCCGCTCGTTCGCCGCGTAGTGCAGCGCCGCGGCCTGCGGCTCGGCGAGCAGCGTGACGGAGACGCCCTGGTCCAGCAGCGCCCCGGCGAACAGCTCGCGCTTGTGCTCGCCCCAGGCGGCGGGATGGGTGACGGCGATCCGCTCGGCGGGCCCGCCCTCGCGCGCGGCCACCTGGTCGACGACCCGGCGCACCAGGAGCGCACAGAGTTCCTCGGGCGACCATCCGCGCCCGCCCGCGACGATCGGCGTGGGGTCCCCGACGCGGCGCTTGAACTCCCGCGCGACGCGCTCGGGCTCGGTCGTGGCGAACCGCTCGGCCGCCTCGCCGACGAGGATGTCGTCCTCGCCGAGGTACACCACCGACGGCATGTCGACGGCCCGCTCGCCCAGCGGCACGGCCTCGGGCGCGCCGCCCGGGCGGCCGATCGCCGCCGCGGTCCGCGTGGTGCCCACATCGACACCGAGCAGGTAGGGGTTCATCGCCACCGTTCCGTCGCGGCGCCGAGTGCGGGGGAGCGGGCGCCAGGTACGTCGGGTCCATCGACCCGGACACGGGCCACGTTAGCCACCGCGGCACGTGACCTCCCACCCGTGCGACGGACGTAGCCGCGGGCTCGGTGAGAGGTGCTCAGACTCTCAGAGTCGGTGCTGCAGCGCCTCGGCCGCGGCCAGCAGGTCCGCCGCCCACCGCACCCCCGGCCGCCGCCCGATCCGGTCGACCGGCCCGCTGACCGACACGGCGGCCACGACCTGGCCCTGCCCGTCCCGCACCGGCGCGGACACGCTCGAGACCCCGGACTCCCGCTCGGCCACGCTCTGCGCCCAGCCGCGCCGGCGGACGTCCACGAGCACGCGATCGGTGAACGACGCCGCCCCGAGCACCGCCCGCTGGGTGGCCGGATCGGCCCACGCGGCCAGCACCTTCGCGCCGGACCCCGCGGTCATCGGCAGCCGGGTCCCGACGGGCACGGTGTCCCGCAGCCCCGCGGCGGGCTCGGCGGCGGCGATGCACACCCGGTGCATCCCGTCCCGCCGGTAGAGCTGCACGCTCTCCCCGGTGATGTCCCGCAGCCGCGGCAGCACGGCGGTCGCGGCCTCCAGCAGCGGGTCCGCGTGCCCGCCCGCCAGCTCGGCGAGGGTGGGGCCTGGGCGCCACCGGCCGTCCGACCCGCGCTGGAGCAGGCCGTGTACCTCCAGGCCGACGGCGAGCCGGTGGGCCGTGGCGCGGGGCAGGCCGGTGGCCTCGCACAGCTCCGCGAGGCCCATCGGTTCGTCCGCCGCCGCACGCAACACGCCCACGGCCTTGTCGAGCACGCCGATGCCGCTAGACTGTCTCACGTCTCGATACTTTAGTCCCATATCCTGGGAACGCCACCACCGGGACACGAAGCTCACACTGAAGGAGGCGGCAGCGGTGGGACGCACGCTGGCCGAGAAGGTCTGGGACCAGCACCTGGTCCGCAGGGGCGAGGGGCAGGAACCCGACCTGCTCTACATCGACCTGCACCTCGTGCACGAGGTGACGAGCCCGCAGGCGTTCGACGGGCTACGGCTCGCCGGTCGCCCCGTCCGGAGGCCGGACCTCACGCTCGCCACCGAGGACCACAACGTCCCCACGCTGGACGTGCTCGCCCCGATCGCCGATCCCGTCTCCCGGACCCAGGTCGAGACCCTGCGCCGCAACTGCGCGGAGTTCGGCGTGCGGCTCTACCCGATGAACGACCCGGAGCAGGGGATCGTGCACGTCGTCGGGCCGCAGCTGGGGCTGACCCAGCCGGGCACCACGGTCGTCTGCGGGGACTCGCACACCTCCACGCACGGGGCCTTCGGCGCCATGGCGTTCGGCATCGGCACGTCCGAGGTGGAGCACGTGCTGGCCACGCAGACCCTACCGCTCAAGCGGTTCAAGACCATGGCGATCAACGTGAACTCGGCCGACGGGCGGCTGCGGCCGGGCGTCACGAGCAAGGACGTCGTGCTCGCGATCATCGCGCAGATCGGCACCGGCGGCGGCCAGGGCTACGTGCTGGAGTACCGCGGCAACGTCATCGACGCCCTGTCGATGGAGGCCCGGATGACGATCTGCAACATGTCGATCGAGGCGGGAGCCCGCGCGGGCATGATCGCTCCGGACGAGACCACGTTCGCCTACCTGAAGGGCCGCGACCACGCACCGCAGGGCGCGGACTGGGACGCGGCCCTCGCGGACTGGCGCGAGCTGCGCACCGACCCCGACGCGACGTTCGACGCCGAGGTGGACATCGACGCGGACTCGTTGACCCCCTTCGTCACCTGGGGCACCAACCCCGGGCAGGGCCTGCCGCTGTCGGAGAACGTCCCGGACCCCGCGTCGATCGTGGACGAGAACGAGCGCGTCGCCGCCGAGAAGGCGTTGACCTACATGGGTCTCGAGGCCGGCCAGCCGCTGCGCTCGGTGCAGGTCGACACCGTGTTCGTGGGCTCCTGCACCAACGGCCGCATCGAGGACCTCCGCGCCACCGCCGAGATCATGAACGGCCGCAAGGTGGCCGACGGGGTCCGGATGCTGGTCGTCCCGGGGTCGATGCGCGTGCGGTTCCAGGCCGAGGAGGAGGGCCTGGACAAGGTCTTCACCGACGCCGGGGCCGAGTGGCGCTCCGCGGGCTGCTCGATGTGTCTGGGCATGAACCCGGACCAGCTCGCGCCCGGTGAGCGCAGCGCGTCCACCTCCAACCGCAACTTCGAGGGCCGCCAGGGCAAGGGCGGCCGCACCCACCTGGTCTCCCCCCTGGTCGCCGCCGCGACCGCGGTGCGCGGGACCCTGAGCAGCCCGGAGGACCTGGTCTGATGGAGAAGTTCAGCTCCCACACCGGGATCGGCGTCCCGCTGCGCCGGTCCAACGTGGACACCGACCAGATCATCCCGGCGGTCTACCTCAAGCGCGTGACCCGCACCGGGTTCGAGGACGGGCTGTTCTCGGCCTGGCGCAACGACGAGTCGTTCATCCTCAACCAGGAGCCGTTCGACCGTGGCTCGGTGCTGGTGGCGGGCTCGGACTTCGGCACCGGCTCCTCGCGCGAGCACGCCGTCTGGGCGCTGATGGACTACGGGTTCCGCGTCGTCATCTCCTCGCGGTTCGCGGACATCTTCCGCGGCAACTCCGCCAAGGCCGGTCTGGTGGCCGCGCAGGTCGCGCAGCCGGACGTCGAGCTGCTGTGGAAGCTGCTGGAGAACGAGCCGGGCACCGAGGTGACCGTCGACCTGACCGAGAAGACCGTGCAGGCCAACGACCTCACCGTGCCGTTCGAGATCGACGACTACATCCGCTGGCGGCTGCTGGAGGGGCTCGACGACATCGGGCTGACCCTGCGCCACGAGCAGATGATCACGGACTTCGAGGCCTCGCGACCCGCGTTCAAACCGGTTACGACCTCCTGACCTGCGCAAACGCCGCTCACCTCGCGAGGTGGGCGGCGTTTGCCGTTGTGGCACAACGAGTTCACGCTGGCGCAACACGCCATGAGGGAATACCGTGCGGGGCCATGAACAAGACGCAGCTGGTGGAAGCCCTCGCGGAGAAGCTCGGCGACAAGCGGACCGCTGCGTCCGCTGTGGACGGCGTGCTCGAGATCATCACCGACACGGTCGGCGGCGGCGGCTCGGTGACCCTCACCGGGTTCGGGGTGTTCGAGGCCCGGGCGCGCGCCGCTCGAGTGGCCCGCAACCCCCGGACCGGCGAGACGGTCCCGGTGCCTGCGACCACCGTGCCCGCCTTCCGGCCGGGCACCGCGTTCCGGTCCACGGTGAGCACCGGCGGCAAGCCCACCGCCCCGGCGCGGAAGGCCCCGCCGGCTCGGGCCGCGCGCTCCACCACGGCGCGGCCCGCGACCCGGACCGCGGCCCGCTCGTCCGGCGGCTTCAGCGAGGACGCGCCCGCCAAGCCTGCCGCGAGGAAGGCCCCCGCCGCGAAGCCTGCCGCGACCAGGACGACCGCCAAGAGCACGGCGACGAAGACCGCGGCGAGCAAGACGGCGGCGCCCAAGACCGCGGCGGCGAAGTCCGCGCCCAAGACCGCGGCGACCAAGACCGCGCCCACCAAGACCGCGGCCAAGACCGCGGCCAAGGCCGCCCCGGCCAAGGCCGCCGCGAAGAAGGCGACCGCGGAGAAGGCGGCCGAGAAGCCCGCCAAGAAGGCGAAGGCGAAGAAGTAGCGGACTCCCGATGGTGCCGGGGGCGGTCGCCCGCCCCCGGCGCCCCGTCGGGCCGGCGTGGCCGAGGGCTCGGGTGGGCGGGGAGCCCCGGTCAGGCGGGCGCGGGGTAGTAGTCCGCGGTGCGCAGCGTCCCCGCGGCGTCCGCGGTGAGCACCCAGGTGCTCGCCTTGCGGCTGGGGACCGGCTTCTCCCGCGGGGACGGGACCCCGGTGGCGTTCGCGCCGGTCTCCTCGAGCAGGGTGGCGACGACGTCCGGGATCACCCCGCCCTGGCTGCACAGGACGGTGACCCCGGGCCGGGCGAGCAGCTCGCGGAAGCGGGCGAGGCCCGCCGCGGGGTTCGCCCAGTAGCCCTCCTCGCCCAGCAGTGGCTCGGGTGTGATCGGAGCGGTGCCGACCGTCGGGCGCAGGGTGTCCACGCAGCGGATCGGGAGGGCGGAGTGGTACCGCTCCGGGCCGAACCGGCCGAGGAACCCGACCAGGTGCTCGGCCTGGCTGCGGCCGACGCCGGACAGCGGGCGCAGGTCGTCGTCTCCCTCCCAGCTCTCGCGGTTGCCCGCCTTGGCGTGCCGGACCACCACCAGCACCGAGCGGGGGGGCCGGAACCGGCGCAGGACGTGCCGGTCGTGCGGGTAGGCCATCAGGTCGACGGCCTCGGCGACGGGGACCCACCGCAGCTCGTCCACCTCGTCGTTCGGGGTGAACTCGGGCGCCGCGACCGCCTCGGCGGCCCAGTAGCGGACGAGCTTGCGGCCCTCCGGGACGGGGTAGCGGACGTCCCCGATCCGCTGTCCGAGCCGCGCTGCGACCCCGGTCTCCTCGAGGGTCTCCCGCAGCGCGCAGGCGGCCAGGCTCTCGCCGGGGTCCAGCTTGCCCTTGGGCAGCGACCAGTCGTCGTAGCGTGGCCGGTGCACCACCGCGACCTCGACGTCACCGCCCGCGGGACGCCACAGCACCGTCCCCGCGGCCAGCACGTCGGCGCCCAGGGCAGCGTGCAGGTCGGTCATTCGGTGTCGAGTGTCCGTGCGGAGTGGATGATCATCATCTCGGCCTGGTGGTCGCGCACCTTCTCCAGGTCCGTGCCGGGCGGCGGGGAGGGCTCCCACCGGTCGTCCACCAGCGTCCAGCAGCGGGTGGCGGGGTCGAGGCAGGACTCGAAGACGTCCGCGAGCTGGCCGGAGAGCGTCGGGTCCGCCACCCGGAGCAGCACCTCGACCCGGCGGTCCAGGTTGCGGTGCATCATGTCCGCGCTGCCGATCCAGTACTCGGCGGTCGAGCCGAAGTGGAAGATCCGCGAGTGCTCCAGGAAGCGCCCGAGGATGGAACGCACCTGGATATTCTCGCTGAGCCCCTCGATGCCGGGCCGGATGGCACAGATTCCGCGCACCACGACGTCCACGGGCACGCCCGCCTGCGAGGCGCGGTAGAGCGCGTCGATGACCTGCTCGTCGACCAGGGAGTTGACCTTGATCTGGATGCGCGCCCGCTCGTCCCCGGCCCGGTGCGCCTCGATCTCGTCCTCGATGCGGCGCACGATGCCGCGCCGCACGCCGTAGGGCGCGACCAGCAGGCTGCGGTAGGACGTCTGCCGGGAGTAGCCGGTCAGCGAGTTGAACAGGTCCGTGAGGTCCGCGCCGATGGTGGGGTCGGCGGTGAGCACGCCGACGTCCTCGTAGAGCCGGGCGGTCTTGGGGTTGTAGTTGCCCGTGCCGACGTGGCAGTACCGGCGGATCGTGGAGCCCTCCTGGCGCACGACCAGGGAGGTCTTGCAGTGCGTCTTCAGGCCGACCAGCCCGTAGACGACGTGCACGCCCGCCTTCTCCAGCTCGCGCGCCCAGCGGATGTTCGCCATCTCGTCGAACCGGGCCTTGATCTCCACCAGCGCGACGACCTGCTTGCCCTCGGCGGCGGCGTCGATCAGCGCGTCCACTATCGGCGAGTCGCCGGAGGTGCGGTAGAGCGTCTGCTTGATGGCCAGCACGTTCGGGTCCGCCGCCGCCTGCTCGATGAAGCGCTGCACGCTCGTCGAGAAGGAGTCGTAGGGGTGGTGGACCAGGACGTCTCCGTCCCGCAGGGTGGCGAAGATGCTCTTCGGGGTCTCCCGGTCGGCGAAGGCCGGGTGGGTGGCCGGGCGGAAGGGCTCGTCCTTGAGGTCCGGGCGGTCCGCGGCGTAGACCTCCCAGAGGCAGGTCAGGTCCAGCAGACCGGGGACGGTGACGACGTCCCCCGGGTCCACGTCCAGCTCGCGCAGCAGCAGCTCCAGCACGTGGTCGGACATGGTGTCGACGACCTCGAGCCGGACCGGCGGGCCGAACCGGCGGCGGGCGAGCTCCCGCTCGAGGGCCTGCAGCAGGTCCTCGTCCCGGTCCTCCTCGACCTCCAGGTCGGCGTTGCGGGTGACCCGGAAGGCGTGTACCTCCGCGACCTCCAGGCCGGGGAAGAGCTCGCCGAGGTGCGCCGCGATCAGGTCCTCGATCGGCAGGAACGTGACGTCTCGGCCCGGCTTGCCCTCGTCGTCCTGCACGCGGACCAGGCGGGGGACGTTGTTGGGCACCTTGACCCTGGCGAACCGCTCGGTGCGGGACTCGGTGTCCCGCACCGTGACGGCCAGGTTCAGCGACAGCCCGGAGATGTAGGGGAAGGGGTGCGCGGGGTCCACGGCGAGCGGGGTGAGCACCGGGAAGACCTGCGCGGCGAAGTAGTCGCTCAGCCGCCCGCGCTGGATCTCGGACAGGTCGCTCCAGCGGCGGATGTGGATGCCGCTCTGGGCCAGCTCGGGCCGGACCTCGTCCAGGAACACGCGGGCGTGCGCCTCGGAGATGGCCTGGCTGCGCTGGTGGATCCGCGCGAGCTGCTCGCGGGGGGAGAGCCCGTCCGCGCTGCGCACCGCCAGCCCGGTCTCGTCCCGACGCTTCAGCCCGGCCACCCGGACCATGTAGAACTCGTCCAGGTTGCTGGCGAAGATCGCGAGGAACTTCGCCCGCTCCAGCAGCGGCTGGGAGGTGTCCTCGGCCAGCGCGAGCACCCGGGAGTTGAAGTCCAGCCACGACAGCTCGCGGTTGAGATAGCGGTTCTCCGGAAGCCCGCTCGGCGCGGCGAGCGTCGTGGGGGCGGGCGGGCTGATCGGCGCGGCCCCCGCGGTGGGGGCGGTGGCGGTGCTGACGCTGGTGGGCTCGGCCGCGGGGCCGGGGTTGCCCGCGGGCCGGTCCGCCCGCGGCGTGGCGGCGGGCACCGGGCTGGTCCGACGACGGGTGGCCGGCTTGCGCGCGGGGGTCCGCCTGGTCGTCTTCTTCTCGCCCTGATCTCCGCCCGTGCTGCTCACCGCCGCGATTCTTCCGCACGGGGCAAGCCCTGGGTGGGCTGGAGTGGCCGACATCCGGGTGAACACTGGGTCACGGCGGGGTCACAACATGATCGACTGTCATCGCGGGCGGTAGATGGTCGTGCTCTGGTTCCGATATCAGACCGTCCAGCTCGGCGTGGTCGCCGGATCCGTGGGCAGGGCGGTGAGGCGGCCGGGCCGCTGGTGGCCGACATACTCGGAGTAGGTCTCCATGTTGTCGCTGATCACCAGGAACCGGGCCGTGCCGCCGCCGGAGGCGACGAGGTCGTGGATCGTGGCGAGGTCGGTGAGCGTGCCGCGCTGGGGCACGGCCATGCCGCTGACCAGGGCGGGGTGTCCGCCGTAGTCCACGTTGATCCGGTTCCAGCCGGCCGCGGCGCGGGTGACGACGCTCTGGTCGCCCAGGACGAAGGTGGAGCCGGCGGGGGCGTTCGCGTGGAGGTTCTCGGCGGCGGCGAGCTCGGAGGGCTCGTGATGGTCGATCGCGAGCTGGCCGTCCACAGGGAGCTGAACAGCCACACGCGGTAGATCGTCTCGCCTTCGTAGCTGTCGGCCAGCAGCAGCACGAAGGGGCGAAGGCCAGGACGCCCGGCAGCGCGAGCCCGGAGAGAGGTCCAGACCAGGACCGCGGCGGACCCGCCGGTGAACTACGCGGAGCGAAGCGACGGGGGCGGTGACTGTCAGTGACGACCGGTTCGGGCCCGATCTCGGCGTTGTCCGCTGTCGACGAAGGGAAACCGCTGCTCAGGGCCCTGCGAGGAGCGCCTCGTCCTCGCGAAACACGCCCGGCACGGGTCCGATCCACACCGGTCACGATTCGCCGTTTTCGTTATGCCGGTCCGGCTCGCTCGACAGGGCCCCACCCCCGCTCCGCACGCCGCCACCGCCGACGGCGCGGCGAGGCGCGCACGAAAGGACTGCGCCCCATGTTCCATCTCGGTTGGTTCCTCGGCTCGGGCTTCGGCATCCAGCCCGGCCGCGGCACCTTCGACGGACGGGCCTGGCGCGACTGGATGAGGCCGCGCCGCTATGTGGAGATGGCGACGGCACTGGAGAGCGGAGGCTATGACTTCGTGTTCATCGAGGACACGGCGATGATCGAGGACACCTTCGGCGGCTCGGCGGCGTGGACCCTGGCGCACGGCGAGATGGCGCCGAAGAACGACCCGCTGCCGTTGGTCCCGCTGATGGCGGCCGGATCGAAGCACATCGGGATCATCAACACGATGTCGACGATCCAGTACGCCCCGTACACGGCGGCCCGGCTGATGACCACGCTCGACCATCTGACGGACGGCCGCGCGGGCGTCAACGTGGTGACGTCGGTGACCCATCGGGTCGCCCAGAACTTCGGGTACGACGAGCACCTGCCCCATGACGAGCGCTACGCCATGGCGGGGGAGTGGATGGACGTCGTCACCCGCCTCTGGGACTCCTGGGAGCCCGGCGCGGTCGTCGCGGACACCGAGACGCCGCTCTACGCCGACCACACCAAGGTCCACACGATCGATCACTCCGGTAAGTACTACAAGGTCCGGGGCCCGCTCAACACGATCCCGGGGCCCCAGGGTCGCCCGGTCGTCGGGCAGGCGGGGAACTCGGTGCCCGGCCGGGAGCTCGCGGCGCGGTACGCGGACACCATGCTGGCGATGGGGCACAGCGTGGAGCAGATGAAGGCGTTCCGCGAGGACATGCACCAGCGGTTGATCGCGCACGGGCGGAAGCCGGGCGATCTGAAGGTGATGTTCCTGGTGACCCCGATGCTCGGGGAGAGCGACGCCCACGCCCGGGACCGCGAGGCTCAGCGCAGGGCCGCCGTGCACGACCGGCACCACATCGAGCAGATCCTCTGGCAGTTGTCCTACATCAGCGGTGGCACCGTGGACTTCTCGACGTTCGAGCTCGACGCGACGATGCCGGACATCCTCGGCAACGGTGAGCAGAGCTCCATGCGGCAGTACGTCGTCGGCAACGAGGACAAGACGCTGCGCGAGGTCGTGACCGGCGTGCGGCAGATCGGCGACCTGGGTTTGATCGGGTCCCCGGACACCGTCGCGGCCGAGATGGGTGAGCTCATGGACGAAGTCGGCGGAGACGGGTTCCTCCTCTACCAACCGCGGGCGCTCAACCCACGGACGCTCGCCGAGTACGCGGACGGGCTCAGCCCGGCGCTGCGCAGGCGCGGGCTGATCCGAGACGGGTTCGACAACGTCCCGTTCCGCGACAACCTCCTGGCGTTCTGATGGCCACCCCCTTCCGCCTGGGCTGGTTCGGCAACCTGACCGCCCCCGAGTGGCGCGACGGCTGGTCCACCGACGACGCGACCGGGTGGACGGACGGCCGGTTCCACGTCGAGATGGTCCAGGCCATGGAGCGTGCGGGCTTCGACTTCATGATGCTCGAGGACTCCCTGATGGTCTCCGACATCTACGCCGGTACCGCCGAGCTCGAGCTGAAGCATGCCGTCTACGCCCCGAAGCTGGACCCGGTGCCGGTGATCTCGATGCTGGCCTACGCGACCGAGCACATCGGGATCGTGGGCACCGCGAGCACCACCTTCTACCCGCCGTACCTGCTGGCCAGGGCGTTCTCGACGCTGGATCACGTGACCCGCGGCCGGGTCGGCTGGAACGCGGTCACCTCGTCCGAGGACCGGGCTGCGCAGAACTTCGGGATGGAGAGGATCCCCGAGCACGACCGCCGCTACGACATGGCGGGCGAGTTCGTGGACGTCGTCCGGAAGCTGTGGGCCTCGTGGGCGCCGGACGCGATCCTGGCCGACGCCACCACCGGCTACTACGCCGATCACACCAAGGTCGCTCCGATCCATCACGACGGTGAGTTCTTCACGGTGCGCGGTCCGCTGAACACGCCGCCGAGTCCGCAGGGCCGCCCCGTCATCTGCCAGGCGGGCGCGTCGCCCAAGGGCCGCGCGTTCGCGGCCGCCAACGCCGACATGCTGTTGACCATCCCGAACGGGTTGGACGGGATGAAGGAGTACCGAGACGACATCCGGGCCCGGGCGGCGGCCCACGGCAGGGACCCGGACGACGTGAAGGTGTTCTTCGTCGTGGAGCCGGTGGTCGGGCGCACCGACGAGGAGGCCCGGGCCAAGCACGAGGACTATCTCGCGCACGCGCAGCGCAACTACGAGTTCCAGATGGTGAACTTCGCCGCCACGATGGAGATCGACTTCTCCGTCTTCGACCCCGACCTGCCCATCCCGGACGACGTCACCACCAACGGTCACCAGGGGCAGTTCGCCATCTGGAAGGAGGCGTTCGGCGGCAGACCCATCAGGGAGGCCGCGGGCGCCATGCGCATCGGCAGCATCGAGCTGATCGGCAGCCCGGCCACCGTCGCGGACCGGATGGAGGAGGCGATGGAGCACGTCGGCGGGGACGGCTTCATGTTCCTCTCCCAGCCCCCGAGCCGCTCGTACATCGCGGACATCACCGAGGGGCTCTGTCCGGAGCTGGCTCGGCGGGGCTTGATACGAACGGGTTTCCGCCATGCGACGTTCCGGGAGAACCTGCGCTCGTTCTGAGTGCCCCGGCCCGTCCGGTCTCGGCGGTTTCACCCGTTCAGATCTCGTCGCTGCAGGTCAGAGCGTCGTGATGAGCGCTCGCCGGGGCGAAACGGGTTCGCTACGGCAGCGACCCCGCAGCGACACCGCACCCGGTTTTCCTACCTGAGCACGTGACACGAAAGGACGTCAACGATGGCTGCAACGCCGTTTCGGCTCGGCTGGTTCGGCAACCTCACCGCGCCCGAGTGGCGCACCGGCTGGTCGAACGACGCGCTGAGCTGGACCGACGCGCGGTACTACGTCGACATGGTCCGTGACATGGAACGGGCGGGCTTCGACTTCATGATGCTCGAGGACTCGCTCATGGTCTCCGACATCTATGCCGGCACCGCCGAGCTCGAGCTCAAGCACGCCATGTACGCGCCCAAGCTCGATCCGGTACCGGTGATCTCGATGCTCGCCTACGCGACCGAGCACATCGGCATCGTCGGCACGGCCAGCACCACGTTCTACCCGCCCTACCTGCTCGCCCGCGCGTTCTCCACGCTCGACCACGTGACCCGCGGCCGGGTCGGGTGGAACATCGTGACCTCGAGCGAGGACCGCGTCGCGCAGAACTTCGGGATGGACGAGCTGCCCGAACACGATCTCCGCTACGAGATCGCCGAGGAGTTCGTCGAGGTCGTCAAGGGGCTCTGGGAGTCCTGGGCGCCGGACGCCATCGTCGCCGACCCGGTCACGGGGTACTACGCCGACCACACGAAGGTCGCCCCGATCCACCACCAGGGCACCCACTTCTCGGTGCGCGGCCCGTTGAACACCCCCCGCAGTCCGCAGGGCAGGCCGGTGATCTGCCAGGCGGGCGCCTCCCCGCGAGGCCGGGACTTCGCCGCGAAGAACGCCGACATGCTGCTCTGCATCCCCCACGGCCTGGACGGGATGAAGGAGTACCGAGACGACATCCGCCTCCGTGCGGAACGCTTCGGCCGCGACCCCGACGAGATCAAGATCTTCTTCGTCGTCGCCCCGATCATCGGTCGGACGATGGACGAGGCGCTGGCGAAGCAGGCGGCGTTCCGGGCGGACAAGCAGCGGAACTTCGAGGCCCAGATGGTGCACTTCGCGGCGATCATGGAGATCGACTTCTCGGTGCTCGACCCCGACCAGCCGATCCCGGACGACGTGACCACGAACGGTCACCAGGGGACGTTCGAGGGGTGGAAGAAGGTTTTCGGCGGCCGCACGATCAAGGACGCCGCCTGCGACATGAGGGTGGCGAGCATGGAGCTCGTCGGCACGCCGGACCACATCGCGGACGAGATGGACAAGGCGATGGAGTACGTCGGCGGGGACGGCTTCATGTTCCTGGCGCAGCCGACCAGCAGGCAGTACATCCGCGAGATCACCGAGGGGCTGTGTCCGGCGCTGCGCCGCCGGGGGCTGATCCGCACCGGCTACGCCCACGAGCACTTCCGCGACAACCTGAGGAGCTTCTAGATGTTCCGTCTCGGCTGGTTCCTGGGCAACGGGTTCGGCATGCAGCCCTGGTACGGGGAGTGGGCGGGCCGGTCGATGACCGAATGGACGCAACCGGACCTCTACGTCGACCTGACGACCTCGCTGGAGCGGGCGGGCTTCGACCTGTTGTTCATCGAGGACACCTCGATGGTGGAGGACACCTACGGCGGGTCCGCGGAGACCACGCTCAAGTACGGCCTGATGGCGCCGAAGAACGACCCGGTCCCGCTCGTGCCGCTGCTCGCCGCGGCCACCGAGCACATCGGCATCGCCGTCACGATGTCGACCATCCAGTACCCGCCCTACCTCGCGGCCCGCTCGATGGTCACCCTCGACCATCTCACCGGGGGACGGGCCGGGGTCAACGTCGTCACCTCGGTGACCCACCGGGTCGCGCAGAACTTCGGCTTCGACAAGCATCTCGACCACGCCGAGCGCTACGCGATGGCCGAGGAGTGGATGGACGTCGTCAGCGCCCTGTGGGAGTCGTGGGACCCCGACGCACGCTGGGCTCTCGTCCGCCGTGCGCGGCCTCCCGTTCCGTCGGGACCGAGCCCGGCGTTGCGGTCGCCGGAGGCTGAGCCATGACCCTCACCCTGGACCCGGGCACACCGTCCGCCCCTGCCGAGCGGCGGCGCCCCCGCAGGCCGGGTTTCGCCTCGGTCGCCCTGGTGCCCGCCGCGATCCTGCTCCTGCTGGCCGTCGTCGGGCCCGTCGTCGTGCCGTTCAGTCCGGTCGAGGTCGTGGACCGACCGGACCTGATGCCGGGCGCGACGCACTGGTTCGGTACCGACTCCGCCGGAATGGACGTGTTCTCGCGGACCATCGCCGCGACGCGCAACAACCTGCTGATCGGGCTGATCACCACGGTGCTGGCGACCTCGCTCGGCATCCTGGTCGGCCTGACCGTCGGGATGAACGAGTCCCGGCGGGGTCCGGTCGGCACGCTGGCGCGTGGGATCTCGCGAGCGCTGGACCTGGCGCAGGCGGTGCCCGCCATCATCATCGGCCTGGTGCTGATCGCCTTCTTCGGGGCGACCATCCCCTCGCTGACCCTCGCCCTGACGGTCATCCTGCTGCCGAACCAGGCGCGCCTCGTCCGGACCGAGGTGCTCCGGGTCCGCGGCGAGGCCTTTCTCGACGCCGCCCGGATCTCCGGGGACTCCGAGCTCGCGCTGATCGCCAAGCACGTGCTGCCCAACTCGTCGTGGCCCGCGCTGGAGAACGCGTCCCTGGTCTTCGGATCCGCGATCGTGCTGACCGCGGGTCTGGGCTTCCTCGGCGTCGGCCTCCACCCGCCCACCCCCGAGTGGGGCTCGATGATCGCGATCGGCGCCCCGGGGGCGGCCTCGGGCCGGTGGTGGTCCGCGCTGTTCCCGGCGATCGCGCTCGCCCTCACCGTGTTCGCCGTGTCCGGGGTCGGACGCCGTCTCTTCGGCGACGACTGACCCCTCTCCGCCCCACCCCGACCGGCGGCCCCTCCGCCGGGTGGGTGGCCCCTGCCCCCGCACGTCCGCAGCCCATCGAAGGAGCCCGTCCATGTCCGCAGCCCACACCCCCGGGGGCACCCCGCCGCGGCGGTCGACAGGCAGGTGGCGGCGTTCGCGCGCCGCCGTCGTGCTCACCGCGCTGACGGCCTTCGCCGTCGCGTGCTCGTCGTCGGCCAACAACCCGGGCACCGCCGCGGGCGGCGACTCCACGACGATGACCATCGTCACCCCCGACACCGGCATCACCTGGACGCTCGACGACGGCTTCGGCGGCTTCGAGCAGGGCAAGAACGTCCAGGCGACGCTGCTGCGCAAGCCGTTCGTCGACTCTCCGCAGGGCCGCGGCGTGCAGCAGCAGGACGTCTACAACTACGGGCCGTACCTGGCGTCGAGCTACGACGTCAGCCCCGACGGCCTCACCTACACCTTCCATCTGTCCGACGCGATCAGCGTGGCGGGCAACGAGCTCACCGCGGACGACGTGCTCTGGAGCTACGAGCGCAAGTTCGGCACCCCGGGTTCGCTGGCCGCGGGCATCATGGCCCCGTCGCTCACCGACCCGGCACAGCAGCTGAAGAAGATCGACGACAAGACCGTCAGCTTCACCATCCCGAACGCCGGCCTGGGCACGACCTTCCTCGCCCTGCTGTCCGACCTCTGCGGGCAGATCTACGACAGCACGGAGCTCAAGAAGCACGTGACCCCGGACGACCCGTACGCGGTCAAGTGGTCCGCTCAGAACCCGAACTACGGCTTCGGTCCCTACAAGGTCACCGACTACAAGCCCGGCCAGTCCGTGACGATGACCGCGCGCGACGACTTCGTGCTCGGCGCCCCCAAGGTCAAGACGATCAACATCCGGATCGTGGCCGACCCCGGCACTCGCGCCAACGCCGTCAAGAACGGTGACGCGGACCTGGCCGAGAACGTGACCCCGGCGGACTCCGCCGCTCTGTCGACGGACCCGACCCTGATCGCTCCGCAGGTGAGCAACCCGAACACCTACATCATGATGCCGCTGGTGACCAACAAGGCGCCGTTCGACAACACGCTGGTCCGACAGGCCATGGCCTACGCGACGCCGTACCAGCAGATCATCGACAACGTCTACCGTGGGCTGGCCCAGCGCAAGGGCCCGGGTTTCCTCCTCGACGACGCCCCCGGCTACTCCAACGCGGGGTTCCCGGACTACACGTACGACCCGGGCAAGGCGAAGGCACTGCTGGCCCAGGCCGGGTTCCCGAACGGCGTGGAGTTCACGCTGGCCGTGTCGGCGGCCGAGCCGGACGTGCGCGAGGCGGCCATCCAGATCCAGACCCAGGCCAAGGCGGCAGGCTTCACCATCACCATCGACGAGATGCCTGCGTCGGAGTTCGCGCAGCAGCGGACCAACCACACGTCGCAGGCGTTCATCCTGCGGGACTACGCCATCACCCTGACCCCGCCGTACGAGCTGCTCGTCTACACCGCACCGAACGGCGCCAACAACTTCGCGGACTGGTACGACAAGCCCTTCCAGGACGCCCTCGCCACCGGCAACACGCTCCCGGACGCGCTGTCCCCCGAGGCGGGGCGGGCCTGGAACGCCGCGGAGAGGATCTACCTGGACCAGTCGCCGATCGTGTTCATCGGGCAGGTGCAGCCGAACGTGCTGGTCTCCAGCAAGGTCACCGGCTACGCCTGGACGTCCGACAACTGGATCGACTACTTCAACTTCGGCAAGACCGACAGCTGATCGGTCCATCCCGAGCGGGCCCGGCGCACCCGGGCCCGCTCAGGAGTGGAACGACACCATGTCGGCCCGGTAGTGGGCGTAGGCGAACTCGTGGATCACGCCGTCGGCGTCCGCGAGGACCTGGTCCCGGACGAGGAGCCCCGCTCCCGGGCTGACCCCGAGCAGGGCCGCCGTCTGCTCGTCGGCGCCCACGGCGTCGATCCAGGTCTCCATCCGCCCGAACGGCCTCCCGTAGATCGACTCGAAGGTCGTCGCGATGTCGTCGACCGCGGGCTTGTGCTCGAACATGTCGTGGCTCGGGTCCACCTGGAAGGCCACCAACGTCCCGATCGGGACGTGGTCGCTGCTGATCACGTACTCCAGCATGCGCAGCTGGGAGCGGTCGGTGGGCATCCGGTGCAGGATCAGCCCGTGGGCGGGGAAGGTGTCGTCCCGGATCAGGCGGTACTCCAGCGGGCCGCTGGTCCGCGAGTCGGTGACGTCCTGCATCGGGATCTGCACCGACTTGCCCTGCACCGTGGTGCCGATGCGCCGCCGCCGGCTCACCAGACCCTCGTCCGCCAGCAGCTGCAGGGCGAACCGCACCGAGGCGCGGGTGCTCTGGAACTGCTCCACGAGGGTGTGCTCGGCCAGCGCGTCCCCCTCGCGCAGCAGCCCGGACTTGATCGACGACCGGATGAGCTGGTGAACCAGGCGCGCCGAGCTGTGCCGCGGCACGGGAGCGCCGCCGACCGATCGTGGGTGCCGAGCGGCCTGCGCCGGGATCTCCACCGAACCACCTCCCCAACGACGTCGTCACCGCGCCGTTGGGGTCTCCGACCTCGAGGATAGCCGGCGGGCGGCCTCGACGGAACGGGTCGACGGCCGCTCGCTCAGCGACAGACGAGCAGCCCGCTCGTCCGGATCCCGACCCCCAGGACACACGCCTCGGCGAGGTCCGCCTCGGTGTCCACGTCCCGGCGCAGGCCCGGGAGGGCGCCGGGGAGGGGGCGGGCGCCGGAGGCGGTGTGGGCGGCGGCGGAGGCGCCGCCGAAGTGCGGGTCCAGCGGGGTGCCCGCCGGGGCCAGCAGGAGCGTCGTGCCGATCCCGGCCGCGTCGGCGACGAACGCGCGGTCCGGGCAGGAGAGCGCCTCGTCCAGCTCGGCGGGCTTCAGGGCCGGGAGGTCGGCCTGCAGGGCCGCGCGGGGGAGGCTCGGGGAGAGCGCGCCCGCGCCGTGGAGCAGGGCCGCGTTGAGCCCGCCCGCCGGCTCGTCCCGCACGATCCGAACACCCGTACCGGCGGAGGCGAAGCGTGCGGAGCCGACCATCGACGTCAGCTCGGTGGCGACCCGCGCGTCGTCGGTCACCACGACGATCTCGGCGACCAGCGTGGCGGCGGCCGCGGCCTCCAGGGTGTCCAGCGCCAGGGCGAGGGCGAGGGAGGCGTGGCGTTCGGGGTCGCCGATGCCCCCGTCCGCCGCCCCGCGCAGGCGCGTCTTGGCGCGTTCGAGCCCCTTCACGGGGACCACCAGTCCGGCACGCACTCCCGCATCGTTCCACTTCGGCGTCGGCCAGGTGGACCGCGCCCGGCATCACAGGGAAGGATCGGCGTCGTGACGCGCGAGAAGGGTGGGTTCTGGGTCAACCTGTCGGCGGCGGTGTTCTATCCGGCGTCGTACGCGGTGGGCCGACCCCGGTACGAGGGGCGGGAGCACCTCCCCGCCGACGGCGGCGCGCTCGTCGTCGCCAACCACATCTCCTACCTGGACCCGATGTTCACGGCCCTGTGGACCTACAGCGCCCGGCGGGTGCCGCGGTTCCTGGCCAAGGCGTCGCTGTGGAAGGTCCCGTTCTTCGGACGGGTGCTGCGCGGCAGCGAGCAGATCCCGGTCTACCGGGACTCCGCGGACGCCCAGCAGAGCCTGCGGGACGGCGTCACGGCGCTGCAGCAGGGCAAGGTCGTGGTGATCTACCCCGAGGGCACGATCTCCCGGGACCCCGCGGGCTGGCCGATGCACTCCCGCACCGGGGCCGCGCGGCTCGCGCTGTCGTCGCAGGTCCCGGTCATCCCGCTCGTGCACTGGGGCACCCGCGAGGTGTACGACCACTACAACAAGCGGTTCCGGCCGCTGCCGCGCACCACGATCACACTCCGCGCGGGCGCGCCGCTGGACCTCTCGGCGTACCGGGACAGACCGATCGACGCCGCCCTGCTGCGCGAGGTGACCGACCTGATGATGGCCCGCTGCCGGGAGCTGCTCGCGGAGGTCCGCGGGGAGCAGGCGCCCACGGAGTTCTACCGCCGCGGGGCGGACCAGTGACCGAGCTGAAGCGGGTCGCCGTCCTCGGCGCGGGCTCGTGGGGGACGGCGTTCGCCAAGGTCGTCGCCGACTCCGGCCGGGAGGTCGTGCTGTGGGCCCGGAGGCCCGAGGTGGCCGCCGCCATCGCGGAGCGCCGCGAGAACCCGGACTACCTGCCCGGCATCACGCTCCCGGAGACCATCTCCGCCACGACCAACGCCGCCGCCGCGCTGTCGGACGTCGACGCCGTCGTCCTCGCGGTGCCGTCGCAGACGCTGCGGTCGAACCTGGCGGACTGGAAGGCGCTGCTCCCGGTGGGGCGGACGTTGGTGAGTCTGGCCAAGGGCGTCGAGCTGGGCACGCTGAAGCGGATGAGCGAGGTGGTCGCCGAGGTGGCGGGCGTGCCCGCGGACCAGGTCGCGGTCGTCTCGGGGCCGAACCTGGCGCGCGAGATCGCCGCGGGGGAGCCGACGGCCACGGTGATCGCCTGCTCGGACCACGCGCGGGCGGTGGAGCTGCAGGCGGCCACGTCGAACGAGTACTTCCGGTCGTACACGAACACGGACGTCGTCGGGTGCGAGCTGGGCGGGGCGGGCAAGAACGTGATCGCGCTGGCCGTGGGGATCGCAGCGGGGATGGGGCTGGGGGACAACTCCCGCGCCTCGCTGATCACCCGCGGGCTGGCCGAGACGTCCCGGCTGGGCGCCGAGCTGGGCGCCGACCCGCTGACCTTCGCCGGCCTCGCGGGCCTGGGCGACCTGGTGGCGACGTGCTCGTCGCCGTTGTCTCGCAACAGGACCTTCGGCGAGCACCTGGGCCGGGGGGAGACGCTTGCGCAGGCCGAGGCGGCCAACCACGGGCAGGTCGCCGAGGGCGTGAAGTCCTGCGTGTCGATCTGCGAGCTGGGGGAGCGGCACGGGGTGGAGCTCCCGATCGCCGACGCGGTGCGGCGGGTGTGCCACGAGGGCTACAGCGCACGCGAGATGGCCAAGGAACTGATCTCCCGCGCACCGAGGGCCGAGTGAACGAACGGCACTCTCGTGCGGACCTAGCGCACGAACGGCACTTTCGTGCAGACCTGGCGCACGAACGGCACTTTCGTGCGGCTGTGGAGGGGCGGGGCTGATGGCGGGGGACGGGACGCGGTGCATCGGGGGTGCGGGCGGGGAGCCGGGGGAGCCGGTGCACCCGGGGCCCGTGCTGTCCTCGACCTTCCACCTGGGCACCTCGACACTGCCCGAGTACTTCTACGGCCGCGCAGGCAACCCGACGTGGACCGCCTACGAGCAGGCGGTCGGCGCGCTCGACGGCGGGGAGGCCGTCGCGTTCTCGTCGGGCATGGCGGCGCTGTCCACCGTGATGCGGCTCTGCGCCCGGCCGGGGACCGCGGTGGTGCTGCCGAGCGACGGGTACTACATCGGCAGGCTCGTGGCGTCCGAGGAGCTGGCGCCGATGGGCGTCGAGGTCCGCGAGTACGCGACGGCGGGGTCGCTGCCGCCGCTCGCCGGGGCCACGCTCGTGGTGGTGGAGACCCCGTCGAACCCCGGGTTGGAGGTCTGCGACATCCGTGCGATCGCCGAGGCCGCGCACGCCGCGGGCGCCCGGGTCGCCGTCGACAACACCACCGCCACCCCGCTGGGCCAGCGCCCGCTCCCGCTCGGCGCGGACTTCGTGATCTCCAGTGACACCAAGGCGATCTCCGGCCACGGGGACGTCGTGTTGGGCCACGTGAGCTGCGCGGATCCGACCCTCGCCGCCCAGGTCCGCGCCGCCCGCACCCGCGGCGGCGCCATCCCCGGCCCGATGGAGGTCTGGCTCGCCCACCGGGGCCTGACCACCCTGGACCTGCGCCTGGAACGCCAGGCCCGCAATGCCCACGCCCTGGTCCAGGCCCTGCTCTCGCACCCCACCGCGTCCGACGTCCGCTGGCCGGGCCTGTCCACCGACCCGTCCCACGCCATCGCGTCGAAGCAGATGCGGCGCTGGAACGGGGTCCTGCGCTTCACCCTCCCCTCGATCACGGCGGTGGACGAGTTCCTCGCCGCCTCCCGCCTGGTCGTCTCGTCGACGAGCTTCGGCGGGGTGCAGACCTCGGCCGACCGACGGGCGAGGTGGGGGGATGCCGTTCCCGAGGGCACCCTGCGGCTGTCCGCGGGGATCGAGGACACCGACGACCTGGTCGCGGATGTGCTCGGAGCGCTGGACACGGTCCGGACGTGAGAGCGGCCCGCCTGTGACCAGGCGGGCCGCTCGAGCACCGATCGGGGCGGTGGGCCGATCGGGGCGACCTCGCCGCACTCACGGCGAGGAGTCCTCCAGGGGAATGGTCGCTGACGGGTAGGCGGCTGTTAACCCTCAGTGCCCAGACTTCCCCAGCTTTGATGACGGTGAGGTCACGACGACGGCGTCGAACACCCGTGCAGCGTCCGTGTGGGTGGTCCCTACGGTCGCCGCGCGGAGGTAGAGCCCGTTGAGGGCCGCGGCGAGCACCTCCGCGCGTTCCGGGGCCAGCCGCGCGGCGAGCGCGTCGACGGCGTCGTCCCAGCGCCGGAGCTCGTCTCGCAGGTCCGCACGTCGTGCGGCGAGCAACCACAGCTCGTACTCGGCGATCACCCGATCGCGGTCCTGAGTCGCCCACCGGGCGACGTGGGACGCGAGGTCGGCGAGCGAGGTGACCGCGGCCAGCTCCGCGCAGTACCGGTCGTTGACCTCGCGCAGCGCGGTGACCAGCAGCGAGTCCACCGACGGGAAGTAGTAGAGCACCGCGCTGGGCGGGACGTCCGCCTCGGCCGCCACCGCCCGCTGCGACACGGCCGCGACCCCTTCCCGGCCGACGACGCGCAGGGTCGCCTCCAGCAGCGCCCGCCTGCGCAGCGCTCCCTTCGCGCGCCGCCCGTCAGGCGACATCCGCGCGCCCGAGCTCCAACGCCAACACCCCGGCGATGACGAGCACGATCCCGCCCACCTGCACCCAGCTGAGCGGCTCGGACAGGAACAGGGCCCCGATGAGCGCGATCAGCGCCACCCCCACCGCCGCCCAGATCCCGTAGGCCACCCCGATCGGCACTCCGCGGGCCAGGGCCTGGGACAACGAGAAGAACGCGGTGCCGTACCCGAGAACCACGACCACGGAGGGCCAGAGCCTCGAGAAGCCCTCGGAGAAGCGGAGCGCTACCGTCCCCGTCACCTCGGCCAGGATCGCTCCGGCCAGCCAGAACCACATGGATTCGACACTACCTGAGCGATCGCTCCAGAATCCCGACGGTCCGGTGAACCGCGCCGACCGAGGTTGCGCCGAACGGACGCCAACCTCGCCGCCGCTGGACCCGCACCGGTCAACGGTCCCTCCGGCGTCGATCGCGCCCGGCGCCACCGACGAGGCGAAGGTGCTCCTGACGGCGGCACCCGCGGCCATCGCGGGCCCGGTCACCGGTTCGCTGACCTTCTCCGACTGACCTGGTCACCCGGGCCGGCCCACGCAGGCCCGCCGGGAGCCTCGGCCGACACGTCGGTCCCTGGCCGTGCGCCTCCCGCCCCAGCCCTACCCTCCATGAGGAACTCGCCATGAGCACGCGCCGCTTCCCCCAGACCCGCAACCTCCGACGGACCGGGTTGATCGACGGGCTCGCCACCGCCGGTCTGGCAGCGACGGGCATGGCGACCGCAGCTGTCCTGCTCACCACGACCCTGACCGGGGAGGCCACGATCCGCACCGTGGCGGCCCCGGAGCTGAAGATCGCATTGTCCGTGGTGGGCACGCAGAACGGCGGATTGGACTGTCGACAGGTCGGGGTCTCGGCGGACTACGAGACCCTAGCGGGCGTCCACCAGCTCGTGTGCGGGAGGTCCCCCGAGTCGGGTCGGCAGCTGCCGTGAGGGCGTGGCCCAGGGGTCCGGGCCGACCGACCGACCCCGGGGAATCGGGCGGCGACGGAAAGGATCCATCGAGGATTCTCACGTGCGTAACCCGGCTCTCGTATGGTCGACTTACCTCAAGCCGACGGAGGTGGTCGCGTGCCGGACCGACAACCCCAGATCCTCGCCGCCGTCCCCGGGCCGGGGGAGGAGGCAGCGGGGAACGGGAGTGCCGCAACAGGGATGCCTGCCGCGCTCCCACCAGGCGCCAGGGTGCTGCTCCTCAACGCAAGCTTCGAACCCCTGGCCGTGGTCACGGCTAAACGTGCCATCGTTCTGATGCTCGCCGGCAAGGCCGAGTGTGTCCAGGCCGCTCTCGAGGGCGCGGCCTTCCACTCCGAGAACCTCACGGTCCCCGCCCCGTCCGTGATGCGCCTCTCCCGCTACGTCCGCGTCCCCTACCGCCGCGCGGTGCCCATGACTCGCGCCGGCGTCCTTCGCCGAGACCTGCGCCGCTGCGCCTACTGCGGCAAGAAGGCGGACACCATCGACCACGTCATTCCGAGAAGCCGCGGCGGGGCGCACTCGTGGGAGAACTGCGTCGCGGCCTGTAAGGCCTGCAACTCCAAGAAGGCGGACAAGCTGCTGGAGGAGTTGGGCTGGACCTTGGAGACGGCTCCCAAGCCGCCGAGCAGGGCTGCCGGCGGGGTACTGGTACTGGCAGTCGAACCTCACCCGGCTTGGGAACCCTGGCTCAGCGTGGCGGCCTGACGAGAGGATGCGGGGCGCTCGTCGCACGGTCCGTTCCCCGACGAGCTCCCCGGGCTCCCACGCTGAACGGAGGCGCACCACGAGCCTGCCGGACGGCGCGGGCGAGTGCGCCCTCCACGATTCGCCGCGGGAGATCCCGCCGTAGGCCGTGCCCGGGTGGTCCGGCCGCACAGCCGGTCCGTGGTCATCCGAGGGGGGCGAGGGCGAGGACCTGGTCCGCGATGAAGGTGTGGCCCGCCTCGGTGGCATGCACGTCCTCGTCCGAGCACATGTAGGTCAGCAGGCAGACCGTCTGGACGGGTGGCGGGATGGTGCCGTCCGGGGTCGGGTCGAGTGCGTCGTACCCGCCGGTGAGCCGGGTGATGTCCACGAACTCGGCGCCCGCGGCGGCGTAGGCCCGGGCCAGCACCGGGTTCAGCTGTGTCTCGAACAGCTGCTGCGAGGCGCGGGCGTAGTCCCGGTAGCCCGGTTCCGTGCGGGTGTACAGGCCGAGGTAGGAGTCCGGGTAGGTGAGCCCGACGACGGGGACCTCCGGTCCGACGAGCGCGCGCACGCGGGCGAGGATCTCGGTCAGGTTGTCGCGCAGGGTCTCCGTCGCGGTCTGCAGACAGGCCGTGGTCGCCGGGTTGGTGCGGAAGTCTCCGGACGCGTGGGTGTCGCTCAGGCAGCGGGTCAGGTCGTTGCCGCCGATCACGACCGTCACCAGCCGGACGTTTCCCGCGCTCGCGGTGAGGACCCGTTCGGCGGCCGCGAGCTGCGGCTCGGTGGGGTACGGGGTGCTGTCCGCTCCCATGAGGTTCGAGGCGCAGCCCGCCGCGCCGACCATGTCCTGCGAGGTGGCTCCCGAGCAGGCCAGGTTGACCAGCTGGAGGGGCGTGCCGGTCGCGTCGACCCGGGAGGCGATCTGGTTCGGGAAGGCGAAGTCACTGGTCTCGCCCGAGCTGTAGCTGCGCGGGTTGGTGCCTGCGGCGTAGGAGTCCCCGAGGGAGAGGTAGAGCCCCTTGCCGGGATCGAGCCGGACCGGTTCGGGCGTGGGGGCGACCACGGGAACGGTCGACGCGGTGTTGCCGACCTGGCCCGTGCCCGCGGCCGCGCACCCAGAGGCGACCAGCAATGCCATCCCGCCGCACGCGGCGGCGAGACGTCGGCGGAACGGGACGTGCATGCTGCTTCCCCCAGGATGTCGGCGGCCCGGCGGGGCGGCGCACGGGCGGCGCCACGGCTGCAGCGTTGCGAGAACCGGCCGGAGGTTCGACGGCCAGTATGCCGGTCCGGAGCCCCTCGCGGCCCGAACCCGGTAACGGGCGGCGGGGCGGTCTTGATAACGAAGCGTCCCCACCGTCGACCTCTCAGGAGATCCCCGTCTGCTCCGGGCGGCGGACCTTCGACACACGAGGAGGAGGCCGCATGGCCGACACCCCACTGACGATCCCGGCCAACCCGCGCATCGCCGTGCTGGGCGACAGCCTCGCCGCGGGGCTGGGGGTCCGCGAGAACTCCTACCCCCGCTTCCTGGCCCGAGACCTCCAGGCCGAGGCGATCCTGATGAAGGCCAAGGCCAGCCGCCGGGTCGACGAGTGCACCGCGCTGGTCCCGCGGCTGGAGAAGTTCGCGCCGGACCTGGTGCTGATCAGCACCGGGCAGACCGAGAGCCTGCTGCACCCGCGGAAGGCCGTCGAGCAGATCATCGACGCCCACGGTCCCGACAACTGGAAGGGCGTCGTGGGCCTCGACGCCCGGCCCTTCTACTCGGCGGACCCGCGCAAGCGTGCCCGTGAGGTCGGCACGACCGTGGCGAAGATCGCGGTCAAGAACCTGACGATCCGGCTGGGCGGCGGCCGCCCCCGGATGCCGCACGAGCAGTATCGGCGTGAGCTGGACACGTTCCTGGATGCCATGGAGCTGAGGGGCTGGCCTGTGATCGTGGCCGGGGTCGGGTTCGTGAACCCCGTTCTCTACCCTCGGTCGCGCAGGAACCTCGAGGTCGTGGAGTCGCTGCAGCAGGAGCTCATCGCCGCGCGGCCGAACGCCCGCTACGTGCGCCTGAACGGCCTGGTCGACTTCGCGCGCGAGACCCTGGCCGATCGCTGCCATCCCTCGGTCTACGGGCACCGGAAGATCGCCGATGCCCACCACCGGCTGCTCGAGGTGGTACCGAGGGCGTCGCTCGTGCCCGCCCAGGGCGTCGTCGGGGAGACTGCCGCGGCGCCGTCGTCGTCCGATCGCTCAGCGTCATCCTCGGCACGTTAGACCAATCAGGTGCACCATTCGGAGTAGCGACCGAGATCTCCATCACGCTGGGTGCGTAACCAGCAGATTACCGCCGAGATCATGGGCCTGAAGGAGTAACGGCGTCATCTGAAATGACGAGTCTGGTCGTGTGTGCATGGAGTGTGTCCTCGGGGGCTGGAAGGGGCGCACGCGGCCAGACGATTACGGACGGTGCCCGATGAATCGCCCTTCCCAGGTCCGGCGGTGGTCGCGCTGAGCAGCGAGATCGGACAGGGCCCCCCGCCGTCGCAGGCGGCACCCATCCCCACCCAGCGGGAGCCGACGGCTCCCGCCCCGGGTCGGCGGAGCCCGGAGGCTCGGAGTCGCACGCCGCGGTGGGAGCGCCGCTACCAGCGTGCCGTCGTGACGTCGGACACCCTCTCCGTGCTCGGCGCGGTCGGGATCGGGCTCGCCACGGGTCTGTTGTGGACGTTCGAGATGTCCTCGGTGGTCGCGCTGCTCGCCGTGGGAACGGTGCTCGGCCAGCTCTACGCGATCTTCGCGACCCGCAGCTGGGACGCTCGGATCCTCGGCCAGGGCTCGGAGGAGTTCAGCCGACTGCTGCGGGCGATCATCGCCGGCGCGGTGGTCCTCGGGATGGTGGGCCTGCTGCTCGGCGCCCCGGGCACCCGGCAGTGGGTCTTCGGGGCGATTCCGGCGGCCGGCCTGTTGGCGATCATCGGCCGGTACGTGCTGCGGCAGCGGCTCCACCGGCTGCGGAGGGTGGGGCGGTGCCTGCACCCCGTGCTCGCGGTCGGCGACGAGGACGTGGTCCTCGACCTGATCCGCCGCACGGTCAAGGACCCGTACCACGGCTGGGAGGTCACCGGGGCCTGTACGCCGTCGGGGACGGGGCCCGGTGGGCTGCCCGAGATCGAGGGTGTCCCGGTGGTGGGCGACCTGGAGGCCGTGAACCTCACCGCGCGCTCGGGTGGGTACCGCGTCGTCGCCGTGGCGCCCGCGAGCGGGTGGAGCAACCGTCGGATGCACCAGCTCTCGTGGGACCTCGAGGGCAGCGGCGTCGAGCTCGCCGTGCAGCCGCGGCTCATGGAGTTCGCCGGGCCCCGGCTGCACGTCGCTCCGGTCGACGGGCTGCCGCTGCTCAAGCTGACCGAGCCCGTCTTCACGGGGGTACCCAAGATCGTGAAGGGCTGCATCGACCGAGTCGGGGCCGCGCTGCTCCTGCTGCTGCTGGCGCCGGTGCTGCTCGCGATCGCCGTCATGATCAAGCTGGACGGCGGCGGCCCGGTGTTCTTCGCCCAGGTCCGGGTGGGGCGCCGCGGGCAGGAGTTCCGCGTCCTCAAGTTCCGCACCATGGTGGTGGACGCCGAGCGGCTGCTGGCCGAGCTCGCCGTGGCCAACGAGGCGGCGGGGCCGCTGTTCAAGATGCGCAACGATCCCAGGATCACCCGGGTCGGCACCGTGCTGCGCAAGTACTCACTCGACGAGCTGCCCCAGCTGTTCAACGTGCTCGCCGGGTCGATGTCCCTGGTGGGACCGCGGCCGCCGCTGCCCGCCGAGGTGGCCACCTACTCGCGGGAGGCTCAGCGCAAGCTGCTGGTGAAGCCGGGTCTCACCGGGCTGTGGCAGGTCAGTGGGCGCAGTGACCTCAGCTGGGAGGAGTCCGTGCGCCTCGACCTGCGGTACGTGGAGAGCTGGACGCTGGCGCTGGATGCCCTGATCCTCTGGAAGACCATCGGCGCGGTGACGCGGGGGACGGGCGCCTACTGACGCGGTGCGGCCGGGGGCCGTCGTCCGCTCCGGACGCTCCCGGCCGCCTCGGCGGCGGGGGTCAGAGGTGCGAGCGCAGGAGCTCGAGCAGCCTGCGGTCCAGCTTGTGCCCGCGGAAGTCCTCGTAGGCGACGTCCGTCCGCTGGCTGTCGAGGATGCCGAAGTCCCCGTACAGCCCCCACATCGCCCACCCGAAGCCCGCGTCCCGCCACAGCGACAGGTAGTCCTCGGTCCACCGCAACGAGACGTCGTGGGGTGCTGCCCGGTACACGCCGAACTCGCCGACGTGCACGGCCGTGCCCGCCTGCTGGACCCGCACGAACGGGTCGATGTCCTTGCGCTTCAGGTAGTCCTTGTCGACGGTGACGAGCTGGTCGTTCTCGTACTTCTGCAGCGGCCAGGTGGGGGTCGGCCAGCGCTCGTCCAGCCAGGGGGCGTCGAAGCTGCTCAGCTCGCGCGGGGTGTAGCCGCGGGCACTGATCGCGACGTCCGGGCCGAAGTCGATCGGGACCGGGTCGTTCCCCCAGCCGCGCGCGTCGACGATGATCGGCCGGTCCGGATCGACGTCCCGGACGGCGGCCACGAGCCGCCGGTGGACGCGGTCGTAGGCCTCCGCGCTCACGTCCCCCGGCTCGTTCAGCAGGTTGAAGCTCAGCTGAGTCGGCGGCACGTCTCGGAAACGGTTCGCGAAATAGGCCCAGTGGTAGGCGCAGGCCTCGAGGGCGTAGGAGTCGGTCCAGAGATCCAATGGCTCCGCGGGGGAGTTCACGCAGTAACCGGGGGCGCGGTGGAAGTTGATGTTCACGTGGATGCCGCGGTCCGCGCCGAGCTGGACGGCCCGGACGAGGTTGTCCTCGATGGCGAACGGGTCGATGGTCATCCAGCGCGCCGGGTCCGGCGAGGACCAGAACTGATAGGAGGTGGGGAGTCGGACGAAGGTGAATCCCCATTCCGCGAGCATGTCGAAATCGGATTCCTCGTACCGCTTGTACGGCAGCCCCGCGTTGTAGATGTCCAGCAGGTTGAATCCCTTGTAGCCGGGCAGGGAATCGAAGAAGGTCGCCGGGGCCGCGGTGTCCGGGCTCGCGCACCCGAGGGAGGCGAGCCCCATGCCTGCGACGGCAGCGGTCGACAGGAACTGTCGTCGGTCCATTGTGTGAGTGCGCACCTTCTGCGGTCGACATCGGGCGCGCTCGCCCGATGTGGCTGCGGCACAGGCCGCCCGGGTCAATCTAGTCCATCGGGTGGCCCGGCCGTGGTCGACGGCCTCGATCGACGGCCCGGGCTCGGGCCGTCGAATAGTGATCTATGCCACTTCGTGGTGGTCGTCGCCCTGTCGGCGTGCCGGGCAGCCGATTCGCCGGTAACGCGGGCCGGTTCCCCCGCGAATGACCTGATGTTCACAGCGGAGTCACAGCCGCACCCCCTGTGCATGGAGAATCGATGTCGTTGCCGAGGGTTCACCTCGTGCTGGGCACAAGGCCCGAGGCAATCAAGATGGCACCGCTCGCCGTTGCGCTTCGGAACAGTGGAATTCTGCAGCCGGTAATCGTCGCCACCGGGCAACACGGCGCCCCCGTCGACCAGGCGCTGGCGGCCTTCGACCTCGTGCCGGACGTCCGGCTCGACCTGGCGCGCACCACCGGCTCGCAGCCCGAGCTCGTCGCTCAGGTGGCCACCCAGCTGGACCCGGTCCTCGAGGACTCGGCTGCGGTGGTCGTGCAAGGGGACACGACGACGGCGCTGGTCGGTGGCCTGGTGGCGATGTGGCGCCGGGTCCCGGTGGTCCACGTCGAGGCGGGCCTGCGCTCCGGTGACCTGTCGGCGCCGTTCCCCGAGGAGGCCAACCGGCGGATGCTGAGCGTCTTCGCCGACCTCCACCTCGCTCCCACCCGTCGTGCGGTGGACGCGCTCCTGCGGGAGGGTCTCCCCGCAGACCGGGTGCTGCTGACCGGCAACACCGTGGTCGACGCCGTGATCGCCACGGCTCTGCGGGCTCAGGGGAGCACGCCGTCGGACCCCGGGGTCGCCGAGGTGCTGCGGGAGGTCGAGGCCGGGCGCGGGCGGCTGGTCCTGGTCACCGCCCACCGCCGGGAGTCCTGGGGCGAGCCGCTGGACCGGGTGATGAGCGCGGTGCGGCAGGTCGTCGACGACCACCCGGACGTGCTCGCGGTCGTGCCGACCCATCCGAACCCGGCGGTCCGCGACCAGGTGGAGGCGGCCCTGGCCGGGCACCCGCGGATCCGTACCACCGGTCCGCTCGCCTACCCGGAACTGTGCCACGTCCTGTCCCGCTCCACGCTCGCGCTCACGGACTCCGGTGGGATCCAGGAGGAGGCGCCGTCCTTCGGCGTCCCGACGGTGGTGCTGCGCGAGGTGACCGAGCGCGTCGAGGCGGTCGAGAGCGGGTGGGCGGTCCTGGTCGGGACCGATCCCGAAGAGATCTCCGTGGCGGCCAAGGGCTTCCTGGACGGGGACTTCGCGCGGCCGAGTGGGCCGAACCCGTTCGGGGACGGGCGCGCAGCCGAGCGTGGCGCCCAGGCCATCGCGTGGTTGGTGGGTCGAGCCGATCGGCCGGAACCGTTCGCACCGTGAGCCGAGAGCGGGGGGCCGCGCTCGTGTCCGTTCAGTCGAGAGGAAGCAACGTGGACGAGGGACAGCCCATCCTGGGGGTGGACGGGCACACGGAACTCTCCCTCCGGGGGATCCGGGACACCTTCAACTCCGCCGAGGCGCTGTGGGACCGTCAGCTGCGTGCGGGGGTCTGGGCGCCGACGCTGGGTACCGAGGCGATCACCAGCACGCTGATCTGCCTCATCGGCGTCGACCGCTGGGACGCCACGGCCTGGTCGACCGTGGGGGCCACCCCGGCCGCCGCGCTGGGCGCGGCCCGCGCGCGGCTCGCCGCCACGCCGTACCCGGGTGGACTCGGTCTGCTGGTGTGGGCCAACGCGCTGCACGGGGACGCCGACCTGGAGCGGCTGCTCCGCGAGACCGGACTCGACATCGGTGACCGCAGCTCCTTCAGCCGGACCATGACCTCGATGGAGGCGTCCTGGCTGCTCTCGGGGCTCCTGCACGAGTACTCGCGCAGGCCCGCGACGAGCACCCGCGAGTTCGCGGACGCGGTGCTCACGGACATCCACGAGCGACTCGACGCTGCGGGGTCGGGCCTCATGCCGCACGCCACCACGCGGGCGCCCGTCGGCCATCGCCTGCGCAGGCACATCGCCAACTTCGCCGACCAGATCTACGCGCTGCAGGCGTTGTCGTTCGCGTCGGTCACGATCGACTCGGCGGGCTCGTACGCTCGCGCGCGAACCCTCGCCGACCGGCTGCTCGAGCTGCAGGGCCCACTCGGTCAGTGGTGGTGGCAGTACGACTCGCGCACCGGGTCGACCGCGGACCGCTACCCCGTCTACTCGGTGCACCAGCACGCGATGGCGCCGATGGCCCTGCTCGCCTACAGCGCCGCCGCGCGCGAGCGGGGGGACGAGCCGGACCTCGCCTCGCCGATCGTGCTCAGCGCGGGGTGGGAGGAACGCAACGAGCTCGGGCTGTCGTTGGTCGAACCGGGTCGCACGATCTGGCGTTCGGTCGAGATCGAGGCGGGTCGGATCGGTCGCACCGCGCGGCACGCCCGTGTGCTCGCGGGCCGGGGACGGGGCGAGCCGGGGGACCGGTTGCCCGCGCTGGTCCTGAACCGTGAGACCCGGCCCTACGAGTGGGCCTGGCACCTCTACGCCCAGGCCATCCTCACCGGCCGCGACCGCACCCTCCACCTCGTCTGATCATGAGTGCGAACACGGACGTCACCGGCACGGACGAGGGTGTGAACCCCTCCGCCACCGTCGAGCTCATGGGCTGCCGGTTCGACACGGTCGACCTGCCCGGAGCCGTGGAGCGCACGCTGTCCTGGGGTGGCCAGGACCGTCGTCGCTCGCACACGATCGTCACGGTCAACGTGGCCATCCTGATGATGATGCGCCAGGACCCCCAGCTGACCGCCGCGGTCAGGGCGGCGGACATGGTGGTCGCCGACGGGGTGCCGTTGGTCTGGGTGTCCCGCTGGCTCGGTGAGCCCCTGCCGCACCGGGTCACCGGTGTCGACCTGATGCTGGAGCTGCTCCGGGTCGGGGCGGAGCGCGGGTTGCGGGTCTTCCTGCTCGGCACCACCCAGGAGCGGCTGGACGAGCTCGTCTGGGTCATCGGGGACCGGTACCCCGGGCTGCGGATCGTCGGCAGCCGCAACGGCTACTTCGGTCCGGAACACCACGACGACGTCGCCGCGCAGATTCGGAGCGCACGGGCCGACCTGCTGTTGATGGGGATGCCCGCACCGATGAAGGAGATCTGGGCCGAACGGCTCCGCGAGGAGCTGCACACCCCCGCGATCCTGGGTGTGGGCGGGGCGTTCGACGTCCTGGCGGGGTACGTCCGTCGAGCACCGGAACCGGTGCAGCGCATGGGGATGGAATGGGCCTGGCGGCTGATGCTCGAGCCGCGCAAGCTCTGGAAGCGCTACCTCGTCACCAACGTGACGTTCCTGGCGCTCGTGGCCCGTGGCGTGCTCCTGCGGCGGCTCGGTCGCTGACGAGGAGTCCGAATCCCGCGAGACGAGCGAGAGGCCCTGCAGGCACGGCCTGCGGGGCCTCTTGCGTCCCACTCAGCGCAGGGTGGCGGAGATCCGGGCCGCGACCTCGCTGACCGCGGGCTCGGCGAGCAGGGACTCGTGGTTGCCGGGGATGGGCGTGACCATCATGTTCGGCGCGCTCCGCCGCCACACGGCCAGCTGGCTGCCGATCACCGGCAGCTGCTCCCGGGCCTCGTAGTAGACGACCGCGCCACGGTAGCGGGCGGGCAGGTGCGCGTCGAAGACCTGCTGGTAGCTCGCCATCTCCGGATCGCCCTGGACGTCGGTCGCGACAGGGCGACCGAGCCTGCGCCTGGCGAACCGGACCGCCGTGCCCGGGGCGTCCACCTTCACCTTGTCCAACCGCTGCGACCAGCGCTTCGCCCGGATCTCGGCGGGGGAGAGCACGGCCTCGGGTGACGCGACGTCGATCAGGCCGAGGAAGGCGATCTCCCGGCCCCGCCCCGCCAGGTGGTGGGCGGCCTCGTAGGCCACCAGCCCGCCGAACGAGTAGCCCAGCAGCGAGAACGCCCCCTCGGGGTGTGCCTGCGCCAGCTGCTCGGTCACGTCCAGCGCGACCTCGGCGATGGAGCGCCTGCTGCCGTCCTCCCGGGAGACCTCGGGAGCCAGGCCGTAGACCGGGCGCTCGGTGTCCAGCCTGCTCACCAGCGTGTGGAAGGAGTTGAGCTGGCCCAGCACGTCGCAGACGAGGTAGACCGGCCTGCCCTGTCCGGGGCGGAGCAGCTTCACCGTGGACGACCCGGCCCGGCGGGCCGAGACGACGGCGCGGGCGAGACCTTCCGGCGTGGGCCGGGCCAGGAACTCCCGGATGTCCACGTCCGCTCCCAGCCCGACCTTGACCCGGCCGAGGATGTGCACGAGCAGGGCCGACGAGCCGCCGAGATCGAAGAAGTCGTCGTCCGGACGGATGTCGGCCAGGTTGAGGTGCTCCTGCAGCAGGGCCAGGACCGAGCGCAGCGTGGTCTCGTCCACCTCCACCGCGTCGAGCTCGTCGGGCGAGCGGGGGGCGGCCACGGAGACCGGGGCAGCCGCGGGGGCCGCCTCGGGGGTGGCCTCGGCACGAGGCGCGGGCACGGAGCCGCCCCGCTCCAGGACGGCCCGGCTGATGACCGCCAGGCACTCCGGGTTGCGCAGTGCCGCTTCGTTGGCGACCCGGTCGCCGTTCACCGCGTCCCTGGCGGCCCGCTCGGAGGGCTTGCCGTTGTGGGTGGTCGGCAGCTCCGGGACAGCCACGACCAGCGAGGGCACGTGGGCGGCCGAGTTCTGCTCGCGCAGCACCCGGCGGATCGTGCGGTCCAGCGCCGCGTCGAGCACCGCGCCCTCGGCGAGCCGGACGAGCAGGACCATCCGGGTGGGGCCGGAGCGGGCGGGGTCGCGCTGCTCCACCGCCATCGCCTCGAGGATCTGGGGCAGCTCGCGAAGGGTGCGGTAGATCTCGCTGGGTCCGATCCGGACGCCGCCCACGTTCAGCACCCCGTCCGACCGGCCGTGCACGCGGGACGTGCCGTCGGTGTCGAAGTCGACGAGGTCGCCGTGCGTCCACATACCGGGGTGATCGACGAAGTAGGACCGGTGGAAGCGCTCGCCCGCGGGATCACGGAGGAAACCCACCGGCCGGGACGGGAAGGGCCTGCGGCACACCAGGTCGCCGATCTCGCCGACCACCTCGCGGCCGAGCTCGTCCACCGCCGCGACGTCCATGCCCAGGCTGCGGACCTGGCTGCGGCCCTTGCGCACGGGCAGCTCGGGATGGCCCATCAGGAAGCAGCCGATGATGTCCGTGCCGCCCGACACGGACTGCACCGGCACGGGGCCGACCGCCTCGGCCACCCAGTCGTACTGCCACTCGTGCAGGACCGACCCCGTGCAGGCCACCCGCTTCAGTCGGGAGAGATCGAACCCGTCCCGGGGCCGATAGCCGGAGTCCTGGCACAGCTGCAGGTAGGCGGGGCTGGTGCCCAGGACCGTGACGCCTTCGTCGGCGACGATCCGCCACAGCGTGTCGGGGCCGAGGATGGGACCGTCGTAGGTCACGACGTGCGCGCCGCACGCCAGCGCGGAGAGCAGCCAGTTCCACACCATCCACGTGGTGGTGGCATGGAAGTAGAGCACGTCCGACGGACCGAGGTCCGTGTGCAGCGCGAGCTCCTTGACGTGCTCGAGCACAGTGCCGCCCGCGCCGTGCACGATGGGCTTCGGCGGCCCCGTGGTGCCGGAGGAGAACAGGACGAACAGCGGGTGGTCGAACGGGAGCCGGGGCCACGCCGCGGGGGGAGCGCCCGCCGCCGCGTCGACGAGGGCGGACAGCCGGACCACCGGCACCGCGGATTCGGCCGGGAGGGCCAGGTCGTCCAGGATCATCAGCGTGCGGACCGTGGGCAGCCCGGCGACCAGGGCCGCGGCCAGTGCGTCCGCGTCCCCGGGGACCAGCGTCCGGTCCAGCACGAGCAGGCTCGGGTCCACCTGCTCGAAGCGCCCGAGCAGGGCGGGCACCCCGACGTCCGGTGACGCCGTGGCGAGGGTCGCGCCCAGGGCGGTGACGGCCAGCCCGGCCACCGCGGTCGTGGCGTTGTTCGCCGCCACCGCGACGACCCGGTCGCCTGCTCCGAGCCCGTGACGGGCCAACGCGGTCGCGGTGACGCGCACCCGGTCGCGCAGCTGCCCGCGGGTCAGGCGCTCGGCGGGCCGGTCGCGGTGCAGGGACGTCAGGGCGGGGGCGTCGTCGTCCACCCCGGGGATCGGGCGCAGCAGGCACTCGGCGTGGTTGAGCATGACGTCCGGGAAGAACCGGGCGGACTCGACGTCCTCGCCGACCAGGACCTTCTCCGCCGAGCCCGACCACGGCAGGCCCGACCAGTCCAGCAGCGCGCGCCAGAACTGCGGTGCGTCGCGGATCGACCAGTCGTGGAGGTCCGCGGGCCGGGGGAACGGACGGTCGGCCCGCTCGGCGCACAAGGAGGTGAAGTCGGCCATCCGGGTGACGGGTCGGCTGGGGGCGGGCGGTACCAGGGTCACGCTCTGCTCCTCGACACGTCCCCCATCGTCGTTACAGGACGTGCGCAGGACCGTGCGGTGGCCACGGAGCGTGAAGATGTGACCTAGTTCATCATCGCCCGCCCGGTGAAACGTCGCGCCGGCCGGGAGCGACTTCAGGCCTACCGGGGCACCGCGGCTCGCCGGCACCGAACGTCTTCGTGCGCTGCGGTGTCGGTGGTCCCTCCGCCCCGGTCTCGCCCGAACGTGGCCCCCGAACGGGTGGCCGCGGCCCGCACGACGAGGGAGACACGGTGGCCAGCCTGCGCCCCCCGACCCAGGACGACCGGATCTACGTGGCCGGTCACCGCGGCCTCGCGGGTTCGGCCATCTGGCGCGCCCTCGAACAGGCCGGACACACCGACCTCGTGGGGGCGCGGTCGTCCGAGGTGGACCTGCGCGACCGTGCCGCCACCTTCGACTACCTCGCCGACACCCGGCCCTCGGTCGTCGTCCTGGCCGCGGCGAAGGTGGGCGGCATCGCCGCGAACGACGCCTCGCCCGCGGACTTCCTCTCCGAGAACCTCCGGATCCAGACCAACGTCATGGACGCCGCGCGCGAGGCGCGGATCGAGCGGCTGCTGTTCCTCGGCTCCTCCTGCATCTACCCGAAGTTCGCCGAGCAGCCCATCCGCGAGGACAGCCTGCTCACCGGCAAGCTGGAACCCACGAACGACGCGTACGCCATCGCCAAGATCGCGGGCATCATGGCCGTGCAGGCCACCCGGCGACAGCACGGGCTGCCGTGGATCTCCGCGATGCCGACCAACCTGTACGGGCCGGGGGACAACTTCGATCCCGAGAAGTCGCACGTGCTGCCGGCCCTGATCCGCAGGTTCCACGAGGCGGCCGAGGCGGGGGCGGCGACGGTCACGCTGTGGGGGAGCGGCACGCCGCGCCGCGAGTTCCTGCACGTGGACGACCTCGGCCGCGCGATCGTCCGGCTGCTCGACGTCTACGACGACCCCGAGACGATCAACGTCGGGGTCGGTGAGGACGTGAGCATCCGTGAGCTCGCGGAGATCGTCGCGGACGTCGTGGGGTTCCGGGGGGAGATCGTGCAGGACACCAGCCGCCCCGACGGCACCCCTCGCAAGCTGCTCGACGTGAGCCGGATCAACGCCCTGGGCTGGCGGGCCTCGATCCCGCTCCGCGAGGGGATCGAGAGCACGTACCGATGGTTCGTCACCCACCGGGCCGAGGCCCGGCTCGTCGGCTGACCGGGCCCGCACCCGCCTAGGAGACAAGACATGAAGCGAGCCCTGATCACCGGTGTGACCGGCCAGGACGGCTCCTACCTCGCCGAGTTCCTGCTCGGCAGGGGTTACGAGGTGCACGGTCTGATCCGCCGAGCCTCGACCTTCAACACGTCGCGGATCGACCACATCTACACGGACCCGCACGAGGAGGGGGCGCGCTTCTTCCTGCACTACGGGGAGCTGACGGACGGCTCCCGGCTCGTCACGCTGCTGTCGCGGATCCAGCCGGACGAGGTCTACCACCTCGGTGCCCAGTCCCATGTACGGGTCAGCTTCGACGAGCCCGAGTACACCGGCGACACCACCGGCGTCGGCACCACCCGGCTGCTCGAGGCGATCCGGATGATCGGCCTGGACTGCCGCTTCTACCAGGCGTCGAGCTCCGAGATGTTCGGCGCGACGCCGCCGCCGCAGAACGAGCTGACGCCGTTTCACCCGCGCAGTCCGTACGGTGCCGCGAAGGTCTACGGCTACTGGATGGCCCGCAACTACCGCGAGGCGCACGGGATGTACGCCGTGAACGGCATCCTGTTCAACCACGAGTCGCCCCGCCGCGGCGAGACGTTCGTGACCCGCAAGATCACCCGGGGGGTCGCGCGGATCAAGGCGGGTCTGGAGGAGACGCTCTACCTCGGCAACCTCGATGCGGTCCGCGACTGGGGCTACGCCAAGGAGTACGTCGAGGGCATGTGGGCGATGCTGCAGGCGGACGAGCCGGACGACTACGTCCTGGCCACCGGCACCGCGTACACGGTCCGGGACTTCGTGGAGATCGCCTTCGAGCACGCCGGCCTCGACTGGGAGAAGCACGTCCGGTTCGACGAGCGGTACCTGCGTCCGTCCGAGGTGGACGCGTTGATCGGGGACGCCTCGAAGGCCGCGGACGAGCTCGGCTGGAAGGCCGAGGTCCTCACCCCCGAGCTGGCCCGGCTGATGGTCGACGCCGACTACGAGACGGCGCTGGCCGAGGTCAGGAGCAAGGGCTGACGTGACGATCCCGACAGAGGCCGACGGGTCGCTCGTCACCGTCCCGTTCGAGGCCGTTCCGCCCGTGCAGGCGCCCGCGTCATCGGGCAGGCGGGTGGTGAGGGCGCTCGCCGCCTCGGGTGGCGCCAAGATCGTGGTGATGCCGATCGCGGCCATCGCCAACCTGGTCATCGCCAGGATGGTCACCGGTGCCGTCGGGATCGAGATGTTCGGCGCGGTCATGCTCATCGCCACGTTGAGCCAGTCGCTGAACTTCGCCGACCTCGGTGTCGGCGCGCCGGTCGCCACGGCGAGCAGCAACCTCGACGGCACGGCGGCGGCGACCGAGCGGTTCCGCCGGATCCTGCTCACCGCGGTCCGCACCATGCTGGTCTCCGCGACGGCGCTCGGCCTGGTCGCCGTCGGGCTCGCGGTGTTCGGTCTGTGGGCACCCCTGTTGGGCATTCCCGAGGTGCCCGGCGGCCTGTCCGCCGGAGCCGCCACGGCGCTGGCGCTGCTCGCCTTCAGCGCCTCCCTCCCCTTCTTCGTGGGTGAGGCGCTGCTGCGTGGCGGTGGGCGCACGCACGAGGCGGTCCTGCTGACGGGGTTGTCGGCGCCGGTCGCACTGTTGCTCACGCTGCTGTTGCACGCGGTGGACGCGCCCGCCTACTCCTACGCGCTCGCTCTGCCGCTCGGTCTGCTGGCCGTGGCCCTCGGCTGCGGGTTCCGCGGCTGGCGGTTCCTGCGCGACTCGGTGCGAGGCGTGCTGTCGCAGGTGCTCCGCCCCCGCCGGTTCCCCGGCCTCCCGGTCGCCGCCATGGCGGTGCCGTGGTTCGTGATCATGGTGGGGCTGCCGATCGCGCTGCAGTCGGACCGGATCATCATCGCGCAGCGCGCGCCCGACGTGGAGCTGTCGCACTACACGTACGCTGCGCAGCTGTACCTCCCGATGTGGTCGGTCATCGCGGTCGCGGCGCTCGCTCTGTGGCCGGTGTTCGCCAAGGCCGACCAGGGGTCGGGTGGAAAGCGCAGGAGTTGGCTGACCGGCACCGCTGTGCTCACCACCGTCGCGGTGGTCTTCGCGGCCGGGCTGCTGCTGCTCGGCGGGCTGGTCATCGGATGGATGAGCGGCGGCGAGGCGCACCCGTCCCTTCAGCTGTTGGCGGCGTTCGCCCTCCTGCTCCTGGTCCAGGCCGCCCACGTGACGAGCGGCATCATGCTCATCTCCCCGGCACAGCTGCGGTTCCAGGCGGTGTGCGTGGTGGCCCTGGTGGCGACCAACGTTCCGCTGTCGTGGTGGCTGACGCCCCACCTCGGCGCCGCCGGTCCGGTGCTCGTCTCCGCGGTCACCGTCTTCGTCTGCCAGCTCGTGCCCTGCGCGGTCCTGGCCTGGCGGGAGACGAGTCGGCCGCGGTCCGCGCCGAAGCCCCCCGGTCACCCGGACCACGGCCCGACCGCCGCCCGGCAGCCCACCGGCCCCATCCGCCCTCACACCCGTGACGCCAGGAGAACGAAGTGACCGCCAAGCAGTTCGTCCGTGTGCTCCGAGAGCGGTGGAAGGCCGTCGTCGCGTTCCTGCTGGTCGGGATCGTCGCCTCGGTGGTCGCCGGCCAGCTCCGGCCGGTCAGCTACACCTCCACCTTCACCATGCTCACCGTCGCACCGGCCACGCAGGAGGGCCAGGGGGCCTACGAGGGCGAGCTGTTGGCCCAGCAGCGGACGAAGTCGTACGTCCCGATGATCAACAGTGAGCGGGTCGCCGAGCGGGTGATCCGGGACCACCAGTACCCCGCGACCCCGCGGGAGATCTCCAGCGCGATCACGGCGGTCAGCGGCGTGGACTCGGTGGTCACCACCGTCACGGTGCGGACCGACAGCGAGCAGGGCACCGCGAACCTCGCCACCGCCGTCGCGGACGTGTTCGTGAAGTTCGTCGCGGACTTCGAGCGCAGCTCGACCATGGGTGGGGAACCCGTGGTCAACATGCAGATCATCCAGCCGCCCACCCCGCCCACCGCGCCCTCCTCCGGGCTGGTCACCTCACTCGCGCTGGGGTTCGTGCTCGGCCTCGGCCTCGGCGTCGGCTACGCGTTGCTGCGCAACGCCCTCGATCGTTCGGTCAAGACCACCTCCACCCTCGAGGCGCTCACCGGCGCGCCGGTCGTCGGGGCCACCACGGTGGACGAGAACGCGGACCAGAGCCTGTTCGTGCGCATCGCCGGGGTGGACGATCCCACGATCTCCGAGGACTTCCGGCAGCTCCGGATCGGGGTCAGCGCGTTGCAGACCACCACGGGTGCACGCGTCGTCGTGGTCACCAGCCCGACGCCCGGGGACGGCAAGACGACCACGGTGGTCAACCTGGCCGCGGCGTTCGCCGCGGCGGGTGGCCGGGTGCTGGTCGTCGACGCCAACCTCCGCAGGCCCCGCGTCGCCGAACGGCTCGGCGTGGCGGCCCGCCCCGGGCTCACGGACACCTTGTCCCGCAACGCCGAGCCGCGGTCGATGATCCAGCGCTGTGAACCCGGCGGGATCGACGTCCTCACCGGTGGCGCCGTCGCGGCGAACCCGGGTGAGCTCCTCGGCTCGCGGTCGATGTCCGCGCTGCTCGCCGAGCTGCGGACCTCCTACGACCTCGTCCTGGTGGACACCCCGCCGCTGCTCTCCGCCACGGACGCCGCCGCCGTCGCGCCGGGCACGGACGGCGTGCTGCTGCTCTGCAGGCACGGGCGGACCACCGCGCCGCAGGTCGAGCGGGCCCTCGGCATCCTGCAGTCGGGTGCGGCGACCGTGCTGGGCACCCTGCTCACGATGGTGCCCAGGGACCGGACCCGCGCCTGGATCCCCTACGGCTCGGACGTCTCGGCCACCCTCTCGCCGGATGCGCCGCCCACGGAGGTCGAGGCGGGCCCGGCGCAGGAGCGCATCGAGGGCGCCCGCCCGCCCACCGAGTTCGCGGACCCCACCGAGGAATCGGTCGAGGCGACCGCGGAGCAGGAACCCGGCCGGGAGGCCGAGGGCCTGTTCGAGCCGAAGGCGGCGGCCGAGGCGGAGTCCGCGGCCGCCGGACCGGAGGAGATGGACGACGAGGAACGTGCTCTGCGCCGTGAGCAGCCGGAGTTGTTCCAGCCGACGTTGCGCATGAAGGCCGCCGAGCCGGCGTCCTCGCGCGGGAGCAAGGGTTAGGGATCCGACCATGGCCGACATCGGTGCCCCTCCGCGCTTCAGCGTGGTGACCATCGCCTACAACGACCTCGCGGGCCTGCGCCGGACCATCGCGTCCGTCGACGCGCAGCAGTTCACCTCCTACGAGCACCTCGTCGTCGACGGGGCGTCCACGGACGGGACGGTCGAGTGGCTGCGAGGCCTGGCGGAGAACCCCGCCAGGACGATCGTCAGCGAGCCGGACGACGGCATCTACGACGCGATGAACAAGGGTCTGCGCTCCGCCCGGGGCGAGATCGTGATCATCATGAACTCCGGGGACACCTTCTCGAGCCCGCAGTCCCTCGGCACGATCGACGCCAGCCAGGTCGAGCACGGCTGGGAGTGGGCCTACGGAGCGATCCGGATGACCGACACGACGGGGCGGCCGATCGGCGCGTACTCGTTCGACCCGTTCAAGGCCCACCTGTTCACCCTCGGCCTGGCCTGGATCCCGCACGCCTCCGTGGCGGTGACCCGCGAGCTCGCGCTCAAGCTCGGTCCGTACCGCGCGGACCTCGGCACGGTCGCGGACCAGGAGTACCTCATGCGGGCGGCCGCGATCGTGCCGCCGCACGTGATCACCTGGTTCCTCGCCGACTACGAGATGGGCGGGGTGTCGCAGTCGGGGTCCGCCCGGCAGCGGGAGCTGGCCTGGCACCGCATGCGGGCCGAGACCGGGCAGCTCTGGCGCAACTCGCGGCTCGCGGACCGGGCGGTGGCCGAGACGCTCGCGCTGGGGCAGGTGCTGCGATCGGTGGCCAAGCGGGTCCACGGCCCGGTGGCGTCGTGAGGGTGCTGCTGCTCGCGCACTCCATCGAGGGCGGCGGGGCGCAGGAGGTGTGCCGGGCCTGGGCGCGCGCCCTGAACGGCAGGCACGAGGTGCGCATCCTCGTGCTGGACCGGTCCGCGGGCCTCGCCGAGGCACGTGCGGCGCTGACGGGGATACCGGTGGCCTGTGCGGAGGAGGTCGGCGCGGCGTCGCACCGCTCGCGGGTCGCGCATGTGCGGCGGGAGGTCGTCGCCTGGCAGCCGGACGTGCTGGTGAGCCTGGAGACCTACCCGAACCTCGTGGCGCTGTCGGCCACCGCGGGCCTGCGCACCAGGACCGTCGTGTCGGAGCACAACGTGCCGTCCATCCTGCTCAAGGTGGAGGGCCCGGCCAAGCGCGCCCAGCTGGCCCTCGCGCGGCTGTTCTACCGGCGGGCGGACACCGTGATCTGCGTGTCGCACGCCGTCGCCACGGACATCAGGTGCAACTTCGGCGTGCCGCCCGAGCGTGTCGCGGTGCTCCCCAACGGGGTGCTCGGCGGCGAGGTCGACGCTCCCGACGTGACCGCCTCGCCGAGTCGGATCACCATCCTGGTGCCCGCGCGGCTCGTTCCGCAGAAGCGTCCCGCGCACTGTGTGGCGATCGCCGAAGCCCTCGCCCGCCGGGGGGCCAGGGTCACGCTCGTCTGGGTCGGCGACGGGCCTCCGGACTCACCCGCACTCCGTCCGACCCGGGGCGCGCCGACCGTGGAGATCGTGCGGGAGCCCTGGCGGGACGACTGGCACCTGCTGGCGGACGAGGAGACCGTGGTCCTGCTCGGCTCGGCCTACGAGGGGTTCGGCAACGTGCTCGTGGAGTCCGCGAGCCGCGGCATCCCGGTCGTCGCGGGATCGAGCGCGCTCGGCTGCGCCGACGCCGTCGTCCCCGGCGTCACCGGGTACCTCGCCGCCACCGACTCGGCCGAGAGCTACGCGGACGCGATCAGCGAGGCCAGGCTCCTCTCCGCCCCGTTCTCCGCGGACAACTGGCTCCGACAGTTCTCCGCGGCCGCGACCGCCAGGCGGCTCGAGACCGTGCTCCGGCCCTCGACGCTCGCGTTCCCCCTCCCCGCACCCGCGGTCGAAGCCGGAGCCGGCCGTGGCTGAGTCCCGGATGAGCGTCCTGATGGCAGGACCGGACCCCGCCGGTCAAGGCGGTATGGAGACCGCGGCCGAGCTGTTCCTGCGACACAGCGGGGCGGACGTGCACTACGTGTCCACCTATCGGGCCGCGGGCCCGGTCGGCAGGCTCCGCCGGTGGGCGGCGGCCTGGGTCGAGGTCCTGGTGGCCCTCGTGAGCCGCAGGCCGGACGTGGTCCACGTCCACCTCTCGGAGCGGAGCAGCATCTTCCGGGACGGCGCGGTCCTCGCGTTCGCCAGGGTCGCCCGGGTGCCGTCGGTCCTGCACTGCCACGGGGCGGAGTTCGAGCCGTCCTTCCTGGCCCTCCCCGGGCCGCTGCGCCGCCTCGCCCGCGGCATGCTCGGGACCGCCTCGGCGGTGCTGGTCCTCGGCGATCGATGGACCCGGCGGTACAGCGAGCTGTTGGACCTGCCCGCGCAGCGGTTCACGATGCTCTACAACCCCGTCGAGCTGCCCACCCGGCCATCCGTGCGGGCCCGCCGCGGTGGGACCGTCCGGGTCCTGTTCCTGGGGAGGCTCGGCGCGCGCAAGGGCGTCTACGACGTCGTCAAGGCGTGCGCCGCCCTGCCCGAGGAGATCCGTGCCCGGCTGGAGCTGCGGATCGGCGGGGACGGAGAGGTCGACGCCGTGCGTGACCTGTGCCGGTCGGAGCTCGGCACGAGAGCCACCGTGCTGGGCTGGCTGGATCCGGCGGGCAAGGAGAAGGAGCTCGCGGCGGCGGATGTCTTCGTGCTGCCCAGCCAGGACGAGGGCCTGCCGATGGCGTTGCTCGAGGCGATGGCCTGGGGCCTGGTGCCGGTGGTGTCCACCGCGGGCGCGATGGGCGAGGTCGTACGGGACGGCGAGAACGGGCTGATCGTCCCCGCCGGCGACGTGGACGGCATCGAGGCGGCGCTGCGCCGGGTCGTCGGGGACGACGCGCTGCGCGCCGAGCTGGCCTCCGCCGCCCGGCGGGACGCGGCGTCGTTCGCCGTGGGGCCCTACATGGACAGTGTTCGAGCACTGTGGACTGCAGTGGCTCGATGACCGCGGTTCACGAGGCGCCCGTGGCGGGATCCGGGCCCGCGCCGCGGTCCGCCGCGCGACGCGTCCTGGCCCACGCGGGAGAGGTGCCGTGGGTGGCGCTGCTGCCGTTCACCCTCGTCCTGCCGATCCTGGAGAGCAACCCGCTGCGTGCCGCCCACTCGCTGTGGGCGCCGATCAGCATGGTGATGCTCGTCCCCGCCCTGCGGTCCCTGCCGCGGACCCGGTGGCGGGCGTTCTGGCTGTGGGTGCTCGCCGTCGCGACCGTCGGCACGATCGGCTCCGCCCAGCTCGCCGGGGCCTCCCTGTCCGCGGCGATCGGTCCTGTCATGGCGGTGGGCAGCGTGGTCGGCACGGCCTACTTCGTCAGGGCGATGGCGCTGCGCGGGCCCCGCTACGTGTGGACGGCCACCGGGAGCATCGGCGCGGCGATGCTGATCCACACCTATCAGATCCTCCCGCTCGCGCCGGACGCGGCCGGGAACCCGTGGAAGTTCGGTATCGGCTACTCGGTGTCGATCATCGTCTTGTCGGCGTGTGCGGCCGCGGGCCGGACGTGGCTCGAGGTCGCCGCCGCGCTGGTACTGGCCGCGATCTCGTTCTCGGAGGCCACGAGGGCGCTCGGCGTCGTGTTGGCCCTCGCCGCGATGGTCGTCGCGATCGCCCGCATCGCGCGGGGGCGACCGACGTTCACCCGGATCGGCGGTCGGCTCTGCGTGGGGGCGGCGCTGGGACTGACCGCGTTCTACGGGGCTGACGCGGTGCTGAACAGCGAGCTGTTCGCCTCGTCCGCGGAGCGCTTCGCCGAGCAGGCCGAGGTCAACGACAACTCGCTGCTGGCAGGCCGGACCGAACCGCCCATCTCGATCGCGGCGATCAGCGAGAGCCCGTTCGTCGGGATGGGGCCCGAGCCGCACCCCACCCCCGCGATCGTGGACCGCGCGATCGGCGTGGCCCAGCACCTGGGCTACCGGCAGATCGACCAGCTGGTGAAGTGGTGGACCCAGGACGACACGATCTATGTGCACTCCGTGCTGGCGGACACCTGGGTCCGGTCCGGGGTCCTGGCGGCGGCCCTCTACCTCGCGGCCCTGCTGTGCTTCGTCGCCACGGTCGTCCGCGGCGTGCTGGGATCCGCCGCGCGCCCGGCGCTCGCGATCTTCATGGTGTCCCAGTCGGTGTGGGACGTGATCTTCTCGCCCGCCGCCTACGGCCAGCTGGTGCTCATCGGCCTGGCGATCGGGATGTGCAGCGTGACGATGCCGAGGACCCCACCCGGGCTCGACCCCGAGACCGGGGTCGTCCCGGTCGGAGCGAGGTGAGATGACAGCGCCCCCGCACACGCTCTGCGAGGCCCGGCACGTCCGGATCGCAGGCGTCGAGATCTGCAGTGTCACCGAGGAGGGGGTCGTGGACCTCGCCCGACGTGCCTGGGCCCTGGGGAAGGGATGTCGGGTCGTCACGGCGAACACGGACATCCTGCGGCTCGCCGCACGGGACCCCGTGGCGCGTGCCCTGGTGGACCGGGCCACGGCGGTGGTGGCCGACGGGATGCCTCTGGTGTGGGCTTCGCGGATCCTCGGCGACCCGCTGCCGGAACGGGTGACCGGCAGCTCCCTGATCTTCTCGCTGAGCGAGCTGGCGGCCGCGGAGGGGCGGTCCGTCTTCGTGCTGGGCGGGGCGCCCGGTGTCCCGGAGCTGGCCGCGGACCGACTGCGCGAGCGCTATCCCGCCCTGCGCGTGGTGGGGGCGGAGTCACCCGCCTTCGGCTTCGACGGGGACCCCGCCGCCGTCGCCGACGTCGTGCGGGGCGTTCGGGAGGCGGCCCCGGACCTGGTGTTCGTCGGCATGGGGTTCCCGCGCCAGGAGGTGCTGATCGAGGCGCTGGTCGAGGCGCACCCGCGCGCCTTCTACATCGGCTGCGGCGCGGCGATACCGATGGCGGCGGGGGTGGTCGACCGGGCCCCCGCGGTGCTCCAGCAGTCCGGCCTGGAGTGGGCCTACCGCCTGCTGCGCGAACCGGGCAGGCTCTCCCGCCGTTATCTGCGCAACGACCTGGTCTTCGCCCTGGGTCTGCTGGCGACCACCTCGGTGCAGCGGGCGAGGGCACAGGGGGAGGGCCGCGGCTGAGCCTGGGTCCCCTCAGTCCGGGGGCGCTCCGACGAGCAACCGGGTGAGGTGGAAGGCCTCCGCGTACCGGCACCCGGCCTGGACCCCGCGGATCCGGGCGAGCCCGCGGAAGGTCTCCTCGTCGAACCACGCTCGGGAGGTCTGCGACGGGTAGTGCTCGTGGAGGAGGTCGATCTTGTCTCGCAGCAGGCGCTCGCTCAGCGGCCAGAAGACGGTGGGCTGGGCGAGGTCCGGCTCGGCCTTGAGGATCTCGTAACCGAGGATCAGGTGGTCCCGGAAGACCGTCGGGGCCAGCGCGGCGAGCCCGCGGTGGTCCTGGTGGTTGTCATGGGCCGCGGTCGCCAGCACCAGATCGGGTTCGCAGCGGGTCCGCAGGTCCTCCAGGGCCTCCTTGGCACGGTTCCAGTGGGCCGGGACCCGGCCATCGGGCAGGTCGACGGTCGTGATCTCCAGCTTCGCCTCCGGGCAGAAGGCCCGGAGCGCGGCCTCCTCCTCGGCCCGCCGCACCGGATCGGCCGCGCAGAGCACGAGGGCGTGGACACGCAGTCCGGGGGTGCGTTCGCAGAGGTCTCGCACGGTCGCGCCCGCGCCGATGGCCACGTCGTCGCAGTGCGCGCCCAGCAGGACGATCTCGTGGATCTCCTCGGGACGCAGAACCGGCATCATCTCGTGTCTCCCGGGTCGGTCAGTAGGCGCCACGGCCGGTGAGCACCGCGCCGACGGTCTTCCAGAGGATGGTGAGGTCGAGGGCCATCGACCAGTTCTCGACGTAGCGCAGGTCGAGCTTCACCGACTCCTCCCAGCTCAGGTCGCTGCGCCCGCTGACCTGCCAGAGTCCGGTCATCCCCGGGCGGACGAGCAGGCGGCGCCGCGCGTCGTCGGCGTAGGTGGCCACCTCCGCGGGCAGCGGTGGTCGCGGGCCGACCAGCGACATCGAGCCCGACAGCACGTTCAGCAGCTGCGGGAGCTCGTCGATCGAGTACCGGCGCAGGGTCGCGCCGGTCCTGGTGACCCGCGGGTCGTGCGTCAGCTTGAACAGCGGCCCGCGGTCGATCGCGTTCCGCTGTTCGAGCCCGGCGCGCCGCGCGTCGGCGTCGACCACCATCGACCGGAACTTGATCATTCGGAAGGTGGCGCCCCGCGCGCCGACCCGCTCCTGGCGGTAGAAGACCGGTCCCCGGTCCTCCAGGGCGATCGCCACCGCGATCGCGGCGAAGACCGGGGCGGTGACCACCAGCAACAGTGCGGCGACGATCCGGTCCATGCCCACCTTGAGGACCCGCGCCAGCCCGGTCAAGCGTGGTCGGGAGAGTCGCAGCACCGGCATGCCGTCCATCGGCACGATGTGCAACCTCGGCCCCGCCACCTCCATCAGACCCGGGTCCACCACCAGCTCCGCGTCCGTGCCCTCGAGCTCCCAGGCCAGCTTCTGCAGGCGGCCCGGCCCCCAGCCCGGTGTCTTCGTCACCGCGACGACGCTGTAGCCCCCGTGCGCCGCGATGGCGCCGACCGAGTCGAGGTCGCCGACGACGTCGACACCCAGGATGGCGGACGACTCGCCCATGCCGGACTGGGTCGGGGTGCAGGCGCCGACGATGTGCCACCCGAAGTGCGGGTCGCGTCGGCTGCGGATGATCAGGTCCGCCACCGCCTCCACCTTTCCCACCGCCAACACCGGGAAGGTGCACCGGCCGCGCGCTCTGGCCCGGTGCAGCTGTTTGCGCAGCAGGTACCGGTTGGCCGCGACGGCGAGTCCGCTCAGGGGGACCAGCACGAACACCCAGATCCGCACCGAGCTGACCAGCAGGATCAGTCCGCCGAGAGCGAGGGTCACCGTGGCGCCGACGGTGGCGTTGCTGACCCGCCGGAACTCGGCCGAACCCGTACCCAGCACGGTGGGGTCCCACGCTCGGGCGAGCGGGAGCGCGAGGATCAGCAGCGCGGCACCGATCGCGCCGCACACGAGCTGCGCGCGGTTCGACGGAAGGTGGTCCCCCCAGCCGACGACCACCGCCGCCACCGTGAGCACGACGATCACCGCGATGTCCCCGGCGATCACCCAGCGCCGGAGCAGGACCGGCCAGCGGAGTTCGCCCCCGCCGAGGGGCGGCCGACCCGGGACGCTCTCGACGGGGGACGGTCGGGGCCTCGTCCCGTTCCGACGGGCCGCTCCGGGATGTCCACGCTCGCTGTCGTCGGCGCGTGCCGGCGTGGCCATCAGCGTTCGATCGTCGCGAGCTCGGCGATCGCGGCGTGGAGGGGCTCCCGGTCCTGCGGGGTGTCCCAGACCATCCAGGGGCGGTTCCCGGACTGGTAGGCGGCCTCGAGCGCGGTGCGCTCCTTGACCGTGTCCGCCGGGTGCCAGAAGCCCTTGTGGCGGTAGCCGAACATCCGTCCGGTGCGGGCGAGCGGTGCGCAGACGTCCCCGATCAGGTCGCACCCCTCGGTCAGGTGGTCGAACACCTCCGGTCGGAAGATCAGGTAGCCGCCGTTCTCCCAGAGCGGCATCTGCTGCAGGCTGCTGATCGAGGACAGCGTGCCGTCGTCGCGGACGTCCACGCAGTGGAAGGCCGACTGGGGAGGAACGGCCATCAGGCCGCCCACCGCGTCGGTGGACCGGAACCCGGCGACCATGTCGTCGAGCGGGGCGTCGGTCAGGACGTCCGCGTAGTTCGCGAGGAACATCTCCTCCTCCCGGACGAACGGTTCGACCCGCCGCAGCCGCTCGCCGATGGCCGAGTCCAGGCCGGTGTGGACGAAGGTGATCGTCCAGTCCTTGATGTCGCTGCCGAGCAGCTCGACCTCGTCGCCGTGCAGGACGAAGTCGTTCGAGGCGGTCTCGTCGTAGTTGAGGAAGAAGTCCTTGATGTGATGGGCGCCGTAGCCCAGGCAGAGCACGAAGTCCGTATGTCCGAAATGGGCGTAGTAGCGCATGACGTGCCAGATCAGCGGCCGAGGCCCGACCGGGTGCATCGGTTTGGGGAGGTCGGAGGTGCCGTCCCGCATGCGCATCCCGTACCCACCACAGAAGAGAACGACCTTCACAGCTGGCCCCCTTTGGACAGCTCGACGGTTGCTATCGGCATCTCTCGGCGCTGCGGGGCCGTGTGTTACCACCCTGTTGCCGACTCCGTGCACTCTCCGCCGTCGGCCATCACTTGATCGGAGTAACGCGGGGCCGCCTGCGGCCGAGGAGAACATCGCACAGTCCAGCGGTGGGGGTGGCGTGGTGAACAGGCGAGCCGTCGCCCGAGGCGTGATCCACTACCCGGCGGCCCTCGTGCAGGCTGCCGTCGGCGGCGCGGGCCTGCTGGTCCTCGGCGTCGCGGTCGGTGGGACCGACGGGCCGGTACGGCTGGACACCCTGATCGCGGGCACCGTGTCCCGGAACCCGCCGTGGCCCGCCACCGCGCTCGCCGTGGACTGGCTGGGGGAACCGGTCGGGGCCGCGCTGCTCGCCGTGCTGGTGGCGGGGATCATGCTGCTCGCCGCCCGACCGCGCTACGCCGCGGTCGTGGTGCTCGTCCAGCCGCTGATCCTCGTCGTGGCCGACGGGCTGAAGCTCGTGGTCGGCCGCACCATCCACGGGGGGAGCCTGAGCTTCCCGAGCGGGCACACCGCAGGCGCGGTCGCCTTCGCCCTGATGCTGGCGCTGTTCCTCGCCGACGTCGGCGGGCTGCGCACCGTCGGCCGCGTGGTCGTCGTGGTGGGGGCGGCGGTCGTGGTCGGGTCGGTAGCCGGGTGGGCACAGATCGTCGTCGGAGCGCACTACCCGACCGACACGGTCGGCGGGCTCCTGCTCGCCGTCGCCCTGGTCCCCCTGACCGCGCTGGTGGTCGACCGGGTCGCGGATCGTCGGGGCCGGTCCCCGTCGCCGTCCCGGGACGACGCGGGTCTCCGGTGACGGTCCGGAACCGGGTCGCCCGGATCCGTCGGGGCGCAGGCGGCACCGTCGCTCGCCGGGTGGGCTGGGGGCTCGCCGACCAGGCGGTCTCCAGCCTGACGAACTTCCTGGTCGGCGTGGTGGCCGCCCGGACTCTCGGGGCCACCGACTTCGGCCTGTTCAGCCTCGCGTGGGTCACGTTCGGGCTGGTCCTGAACGTCTCCCGGGGGCTGGCGTCCGACCCGCTGGTGGTGCGGTTCAGCGGTCCGGCCGACGAGCGCTGGCGGGAGGCGGTGCGGCGCAGCACCGGCACCGCGCTGGTCATCGGGTGCGTCGGGGGGCTGGTCTGTGCGCTCGTCGGGCTCGCGCTCGGCGACGGGCTCGGCGCCGCCCTGATCGGGCTGGGCGCGGTCCTGCCGTTCCTCGTGCTGCAGGACTGCTGGCGCTTCGCCTTCTTCGCGAGCGGCCGCGGTCGACACGCGTTCGTCAACGACCTGGTCTGGGGAATCGCGCTGGTCCCCGCGCTGCTGGTGGCCGACCGGCATCCGGCGGCGGTGTGGTTCGTCGTGGCGTGGGGGGTGTCGGGCGGTGTCGCGGCCGCGGCAGGCCTCGGACAGGCGCGGCTGGTCCCGGACGTCACGGCCGCGTGGACCTGGGTGCGCGACCATCGCGATCTCGGGCTGCGCTACATGGTCGAGAACCTCTGCCAGAGCGGGGCGGGACAGGCCCGCATGTACGGCCTCGGCGCCATCGCCGGGGCGGCGGCGGTGGGGACCGTCCGGGGTGGCGAGCTGCTGCTGGGCCCCTTCCTCGCCGTCCTCATGGGCATCAACCTGGTCGCCGTCCCGGAGGCGACCAGGATCGTCCGCCGCGAGGTCGGCAGGCTGCGCCCGTTCTGCCTCCTGGTCGGTGGGGTGCAGTGGTTCGCCGCGCTGTGCTGGGGCCTGGCCCTGCTCCTGCTGCTACCGGCGGCGGTCGGCGCCTACCTGCTCGGTGCCGTCTGGCCCACGGCCTCCCAGCTGATCGTCCCGGCGACGCTCTCGGTCATGAGCGCGGGGCTCTCGTCCGGCGCCTCCACCGGGCTCCGGGCACTGGGTGCCGCGGCACTCGGACTGCGCGCCCAGCTGATCGCCTCCGTCTTCTACGTGGGCGGGGGCCTGACCGGCGCCCTGCTGGGCGGCGCGGTGGGCTCCGCGTGGGGCGTCGCGGGCGGCGCCCTCGTCGGCGTGGGCGTCTGGTGGTGGTCGCTCGGGGTCGGTGTCCGGCGACACCGGGCGCACGTCGAGCCTCGCACCGAGCCGGACAAGCAGGCCGAGCCGGGCGTGACCGGCTAGTCGGGCAGAGGGATCCGATCGGCACTCGAGTCCCGTCGGTAACGGATCCCCGAGCGGTCCCGAGTCCCCAGCCGTGCGACCCCGGTCACAGCGACGGGGTCATCGCCCCCCGTCGTCGTGGGATGGAGAGTTCCGTGGGTGTCACCACCGAGATCAGCGAGACCGCCGATGCGGTGGGTGTGCGGACGAGCTGCCGGCTCTGCGGGTCCCCCCGGATGCGCACCTTCGTGGATCTCGGGGCGACGCCGCCCTGCGAGCTCTTCCTCGCCGCCGACCAGCTGGACGAGCCGGAGGTCACCTACCCGCTGCACGCCCGGGTGTGCGAGGACTGCCTGCTCGTGCAGGTGCCGCCGTTGATCACCCCCGAGGCGACCTTCACCGAGTACGCCTACTACTCGTCCTTCTCCAGCTCCTATGTGGACCACGCGGAGCGGTTCGTCGCGGCCGCGGTCGACCGGATCGGCCTGGGCCCGGACTCGTTCGTGGTCGAGGTCGCGAGCAACGACGGCTACCTGCTGCAGCACGTCGTGCGCCGGGGGCTCCGGTGCCTCGGGATCGAGCCGTCGGTGAACGTGGGGGAGTCCGCTCGGGCCGAGCGCGGCGTGCCGACGCTGACCCGCTTCCTGTCCGAGGAGTCCGGACGGCAGGTCCGCGCGGAGCACGGGCCTGCGGATCTCGTGGTCGCGAACAACGTCTACGCCCACATCCCGGACGTCGTGGACTTCGGCCGGGGGCTGCGGGCCCTCGTCGCCGACGACGGCTGGATCTCCATCGAGGTCCAGCACCTGCTGACCCTGATCGAGCGCAGGCAGTTCGACACGATCTACCACGAGCACTTCCAGTACTACACCGTGCTCACCGCGCAGCGGGCGCTCGCCGCGGCCGGGCTGGTGCTCGTCGACGTCGAGCTGATCGAGACCCACGGCGGGTCGCTGCGGCTGTGGGCGCGGCCGCGGGAGACCGGGGCGACTCCGACCGCCGCCGTCGCGCGGCTGCTGGCCCGCGAGGAGGCCGCAGGCCTGGACCGGGCCGACGGGCACGACGGTTTCGCCGGTGCGGTCTCCACCATCCGAGACGACCTGCTCCGGTTCCTCCTCGACGCGCGCCGGGCCGGGCGGAGCGTGGTGGGCTACGGCGCGCCCGGGAAGGGGAACACGCTGCTCAACTACTGCGGAATCCGACCCGACCTGCTCGCCTACACCGTCGATCGGAACCCCTACAAGCACGGACGGTTCACTCCGGGGACGCGGATCCCGGTCCGAGCGCCCGAGCGGATCGCCGAGGACCGGCCGGACTACGTCCTCGTGCTGCCGTGGAACCTCCGCCGCGAGCTCGTCGAGCAGCTGGCCTACGTGCGGGAGTGGGGCGGACGGCTGGTCTTCCCGATCCCGACGATCGAGGTCGTCTGATGGCCGGGCCCCGTTGCCGGTTCTGCCGCGGTGTCTGGGGCGAGCTGGTGGTCGACATGGGACTGCAGCCCGCGTGCGACCACTTCCCCGAGGTGGGCGCCGCGGAGGCGGACCCGGTCTTCCCGATCAGGCTCTGGCTGTGCGCGGACTGCGGACTCGCCCAGCTGGTCGAGGACCCGACGATCCCCGAGGAGGTCAGGGGCATCGAACCGGAGGCCCTCGTCGCGCAGGCCCGGTCGGCCGTCGGGATGATCGCCGAGGCGGGGTTCTCCACCGCGGGCGACACGGTGATCGAGCACCCGAGTCCGCACGGGGGGAGCTGGGTCGGCCACCTCGCGGAACGGGGTGTCGGGGTCGCGGCCGGTGAGACGGCCGATCTCGTCCTGGACTGCTTCGGGCTCATGCACTCCCAGGACGTCCGCGCCGACCTCGAACGCCGCGTGCGACAGCTGGCCCCCGGCGGCACCCTGCTGCTCCAGTTCCACTCCCTCGCGGCCGTCCTGGCCCAGGGCCAGTGGAACGCGATCCGCCACGGCCACCCGGTCTACCTGTCGGTCCCCACGGCCGTCGGGATGCTGGAGTCGCTCGGCCTCGGCACCGTCCGGGCATGGCGCTTCCGGCTCTACGGAGGGACGATCCTGCTCGCCGCGCGGCGCGGGGAACCGACCGCCACCGCGGTGCGGGCGCTCGCCGAGGCCGAGCTCGCGGCCGGCGTCAGGGACGCGGACGTCCTCCGCGCCCTGCACGACACGGCGGCCGACACCGCCGCGGCGCTGCGGGGCTGGCTGGTCGGGGCCCGCAGCTCGGGGCGGACGGTACTGGGCTACGGCGCCGCGTCCCGTGCGGTCCCGCTGCTCAACCACGCCGGCATCGGACCCGACCTGCTGCCCGCGATCGCCGACGGCTCGCCCGCCAAGCACGGACGTCGGATCCCCGGCACCGGGATCGCGGTCGTGTCGCCCGAGGCCATGGTGGAGCGCAGCCCGGACGAGGTGCTCCTGTTCGTCCCCGACCTCCTCGACGAGGTCCGGCGGCGCTACCCACAGGTCGAGGCGGGCGGCGGCAGCTGGGTCGTCGCCGAACCGCGCCCGCGGTCCGTCGAGAGCGCCGCCCACGCCGTCCCCACCTGAAGGCCCTCGATCCGACCGACCACGACAGGCCCACGACGCAGGGCAGACGGGAGACACGCATGATCTCGGCCGCAGCCGCCGCCCGCGCGGAGCAGGTCCGGACAGACGACCTGGCCCGCATCATCGGGTGGCTCGAGGGCGACCTCGCCCGCATGTCGGGCGGCAGACTGCTGATCACCGGTGGCGCCGGGTTCCTGGGCTACTACCTGGTCCAGGTCCCGTTGGCCTGGAACGACGCCCATCCGGACCTGCCGCCGATCGCCGTCACCGTGCTCGACAACTACATCCGCGGGGTACCGTCCTGGCTCGGGGAGCTGACCGTCCGCGCGGACCTCGACCTGCGGACCGTCGACGTCCGGGAGCCGCTGCCCGCGGACCTGGACGACGTCGAGTGGATCATCCACGCGGCGGGCATCGCCTCGCCGACGTACTACCGGGCGCATCCGATCGAGACCATGGACGCGAACATCACGGGGTTGCGCAGTCTGCTCGACCTCGCCGCGGCACGGCCCCCGACCAGCCCGGTCCGAGGCTTCCTGTTCTTCTCGTCGAGCGAGATCTACGGCGACCCGGAGCCGACGGCGATCCCGACGCCCGAGACCTACCGCGGGTTCGTCTCCTGCACCGGCCCCCGTGCCTGCTACGACGAGTCGAAGCGGTACGGCGAGACCCTCTGCGTGAACTTCGCCCGCGAGCGGGGGGTCCCGGTGCGCATCGCGCGGCCCTTCAACAACTTCGGCCCCGGCATGAAGATCACCGACGGGCGGGTCATCGCCGACCTGTGCCGGGACGTGCTGGCCGGGCGGGACGTGGCACTGCTGTCGGACGGCTCTCCCACCCGGACCTTCTGCTACGTGTCGGACGCGGTCACCGGCTACTACCTCGCCCTGCTCCGAGGGGGCGACGGGGAGCCCTACAACATCGGCACCGACGAGCCCGAGATCTCGATGGCCGAGCTCGCCGAGGCGCTCGTGCGCCAGGCCAAGGAGCTGTTCGGTGCGACCCTGCAGGTGACCCGGAGGACGAGTGGGGAACAGGCCTATCTCGTCGACAACCCGAACCGACGGTGCCCGGACCTGACCAGGGCGCGCACCGAGCTGGGCTACCTCCCCGAGGTCGGGCTCGAGGAGGGGCTGCGGCGGACCCTGCTCTGGTACGCGGGCAACACCGGCGGGAGCGAGGCCTGATGCGCGTCGCCGTGATCGGAGCGGGCTACGTCGGGCTCGTCTCCGCGGTCGGTCTCGCCGAGCACGGTCACCGGGTCGTCTGCGTCGACGCGGACCCGGCCAGGGTCGCGGCGATCACCGAGGGGCGGCCCCCGATCGCCGAGCCGGGGCTCGCCGAGCTGCTGCGCCGCCATGCGGGACGGTCGGTGCTCGCGACCGGCGACCTCGCCGGAGCGGTCCTCGAGGCCGACCTCACCCTGCTCTGCGTCGGGACCCCCTCGGGTTCGGACGGGAGCATCGACACCTCCGCCCTGGAGGCCGCCGCCGAGCAGGTCGGCAGCGCGCTGCGGGCGCGTCCGGCCGGTACCGCGGCGCCCGTCGTCGTGGTCAAGAGCACCGTCGTCCCCGGGGTGACGGACGGGATCGTCGCGGCGGCGCTGGCCCGCGGCTGCGACCTGGTCCGGGGGCGGGAGCTGGGACTCGGGGTCAATCCCGAGTTCCTCACCGAGGGACAGGCCGTCGCGGACTTCCTCGAGCCGGACCGGTTGGTGATCGGCGGGGACGAGCTCGCGGTGGCGGCGATGCGCAGGTTGTACGCGGGCTTCACGGCGGTCCCGCTCATCGAGACCACCGCGCGGACCGCCGAGATGATCAAGTACGCCTCCAACGCGCTGCTGGCCACCGCGATCTCCTTCGCGAACGAGATCGCGCTGATCTCGGACGCGGTGGGCGGCATCGACGCGCTCGCCGTGATGCAGGGCGTCCACGCCTCGCGCTACCTGACCACCCCGACGGAGACGGGCCCGGTCGTCGCCGGGCTGGCGTCGTTCCTCGAGGCGGGTTGCGGGTACGGAGGCAGCTGCCTGCCGAAGGACGTCGCGGCGCTGTCGGCGCACGGTCGGTCGGCGGGCGCGTCCCCCCGGATGCTCGAGGCGGTGGCCGCGGTGAACGCGGACCAGCCCGCCCGGCTCGTCGCGCTCGTCCGGCGGGAGCTGGGCGCGCTCGCGGGCCGCTCGGTCACGGTGCTGGGGCTGGCCTTCAAGCCGGACACCGACGACGTCCGGCACTCGCCCGCCTTCCCGGTGCTGCGCGGTCTCGTGGACGAGGGGGCCAGGGTCCTGGCCCACGACCCGGTCGTCGGGCCGGAGGTGCTCCCCTCGGGCGTCGGGCACACGCACGATCTCGCCTGCGCCCTCGCCGGGGCCGACGCCGTGGTGCTCGTGACCCGCTGGGGCGAGTACCTGGCGGTGCCCGGGTTGCTGCGTGCCGCGGGAGCGGAGCCGCTGGTCGTCGACGGTAGGCGGCTCCTCGACCCGCGAGACGTCCCCCGGTACGCGGCCCTGGGGCTCAGCGATGGCGACCGGCGGCGGACGCCGGACCTGGAACGGAGGATCTGAGCGATGCCGCGACTGAGCATCGGACTTCCCGTCTACAACGGCGAGGCCCATCTGGCGGAGGCGCTGGACTCCCTCGTGGACCAGACGTTCGGGGACTTCGAGCTGATCATCTCGGACAACGCCTCGACCGACCGGACCGCGGCCATCTGTCGTCGTTACGCGGCACGGGACTCGCGGATCCGCTACGTCCGCCGGGCTCGCAACGTCGGCGCCACGGGCAACCACAACGCCACGGCGGAGATGGCGGAGAGCCCCCTGTTCAAGTGGGCCGCACACGACGACCGGTACGCGCCGGACCTCCTCGAGCGGTGTGTCGCCGTACTCGACGAGCACCCGTCGGTGATCGCGAGCCACGCCTGGACCGCGCTGCTGGACGGCGAGGGCCGGATCGGGGACCGACAGCGCTACCCCCTCGCCACGGCGTCCCCCCACGCACCGGAGCGGTTCCGGAGCGCGCTGTTCGACGTGGGCGGGGACGACGCGTACGCGGTGTTCCGCACCGACGTCCTGCGGCGGGTGCTGCCGTACGGCAGCTACTACCGGGCCGACCGGGTACTGGTCGGCTCCCTGACCCTGCACGGACCGTTCCAGCAGGTCCCCGACTGGCTGTACTTCCGGCGGGACGAGCCGGACCGTGCCACGCGCGCACCCTCGGTCCGCGCGTGGTGCGCGACGATGGACCCTCGCCGCGCGGACCGGCTGCGCCATCCCGTCCCGCGGCTGCTCGCCGAGTACGTCCTGGGGTACCTCACGGCGATCCAGCGCGCGCCGCTCTCGCCCGCCGATCGTCGCGCGTGCCGCCGACTGGTCGGCGAGTGGCTGGCCACCCGGGCGCGCCCCCGCAGGCTGCGGACCGAGGAGGAGCCCGTGCCCGAGGTCTACACCGGCCCCGTCGGGGGCGTCGTCGAGAGCGCCGTCGGTGGGGAGGCGTCGGCATGACCGCCCGCCCCCTCCGCATCGGTCTCTACGGCCTGGTCGGCTCCGGCAACCTGGGCAACGACGCGTCGCTCGACGCGATGCTCGCGCACCTGCGGGACCGATATCCCGACGCCGAGATCGACGCCCTCACCGACGCGCCGGACGGCGCCCGGGCCCGGTGGGGGATCCGGGCGACCCCGATGCACTGGAACCGCGGCGAGTACCGGACCGCCGACACGCCGGTGCTGGTGGCGCGCAAGGTGCTCGGCAAGCTCGTCGACGCGGTCCGGGTGCCGCTGTGGGTCGCCCGCAAGGACGCCGTGGTCATGTCCGGGTCGGGGGCGTTCGAGGTGACCCTGCCCCTGCGGTCGTGGGGGACCCCGTACACCCAGTTCCTCGTGTGCGTCTCCGGGCGACTGCTGGGCACCCGGGTCGGGCTGGTCAGCGTCGGCGCGGACGACGTCCGCCCGCCGGTCATGCGGGCGTTGTTCCTCGCCGCGGCCCGCTCGGTCACCTACCTGTCCTACCGGGGCGAGCACGCCCGCGACTCGATGCGGCGGATGGGGCTTCGCGAGCGCGGCGACCGGGTCTTCCCCGACCTGGTCAACGCGCTGCCGGTGCCGCCGGGTCCGCCCGGCCCCACCGGGGTCGTCGGGGTCGGGGTGCTCGACTTCTACGGCGGCAACGACGACCGGGCCCGGGCCGAGGAGGTCCACGCCCGCTATGTGGCCTCGATGGCGAGGGTGGTCGACGGGATCCTGGACCGCGGCCGTGAGGTGCGACTGCTCATCGGTGACCAGGTGGACGACCGCGTCGTGCGGCTCCTCCGGGAGCACGTCGCCACCCGGCGCCCCGCGGACCTGAGCAGGGTCCACACCGAGCCCGCGGCGGACGTCGGCGAGCTGATGCGGCAGCTCGTCGCGGTGGACGCGGTCGTCGCGACCCGGTTCCACAACATCGTCTGCGCACTGAGCGCGGGCCGACCGACGGTCTCCGTGTGCTACGCCCGCAAGAGCGACGAGCTGATGGTGGACGCCGGGTTGGGGGCCTATCGCCATCGAGCCGACACGTTCGACCCGGAGACCGTGCTCACCCAGCTGGACGAGCTCCTGGCCTCGGCGGACCGCATGTCCGCCGACATCGCCCGGCGCGCCGAGCGCGACCGCACGGCCCTCGCGGAGCAGTTCGCGCTGCTCGACGCGGCGCTCTTCCCCGGGGTCGCCGCGGCCCGACCCGTCTCGGACCCGGACATCCACCCCGCACCGACCGCCTGACCTCCAGAGGAGGGACACGACCATGGTCGACGTCCACATCGACCCGCAGTTCGACGACGAGCAGCGGCGGGAGCGGCTGTTCGCAGGCGACGTCGTGGTGTACACCCACGTCCCGGAGATCGCCGCCTTCGCCGAGTTCGCCCGCGAGCTGATCACCGAGGCGTTCGCGCCGTTCGAGCCCAGGACCGTGCAGGAGCACCGGGGCCCCGAGGAGCTCGCCGAGATCCTCATCGCGTTCAAGCCCCGCTTCATCCACCATCCCGAGTCGACGGCCCACGTCCGGCGCATCGTGACCGCGCTCGGCGTCGACCCGTCGTCGGTCTACGCGGACGTGCCCAAGCTCCGGACCGCCTTCCCGCGGGGCGGCCTGACGACCGGCATCGCGTACGCGTTCCAGCCGCACCGGGACACCTGGTACAGCGCGCCCCTGCAGCAGCTCAACTGGTGGCTGCCGCTGTGGCCGGCGGCGCCGTCGAACGTCATGGAGTTCTACCCGCAGCGGTTCGGCACGACGGTGCCGAACACCAGCGCCTCCTACGACTACACGGAGTGGAACGCCTGGCGGTCGCGGATGAGCGAGCTCAACACCCGGGACACGCGGGTCCAGCCTGCGCCGGTCGCGCCGCTGCCCGCGGACGAGCCCCGGCTCTGCCTGGTGCCGCCGGTCGGCGGGGTGATGCTGTTCTCCGGCGACCAGCTGCACGCGTCGATCCCGAACACCAGCGGGGTGGCCCGGTACAGCGTCGACTTCCGGACCGTGGACGCGACCGACCTGCGCAGCGGCCGGGGAGCGCCCGGTGTCGACGTCGCCTCGACCGGGACCTCGCTGGGTGACTTCCACCGGCTGACGGACGGTGCGGCGCTGCCCGTGGCGGACGCGACCTCCGGTCGCCCGGCCCCTGTGCCGCACGGCGTCTGACGCGACGAGGATCGGAGGAGCGGGTGGCACACACGGCATCTCTGTCCCAGCTGCAGACCCCGCGCTGGGCACAGGTGAACGGCGAGCTCGTGCCCTACGGGGACGTCCGGATCCACATCGGCGCCGAGGCGCTGACGCGGGCGCTGAGCGTCTTCGAGGGGGTGAAGGGCTACTGGGACGACAGCGGGGAGACCTTCGCGCTGCGCAGCCCCCGCAGGCACTACGAGCGGCTGTGTCGCTCGGCGCGGCTGCTGCACGTCCCCGTCCGGTTCGGCTACGACGAGTACGTCGTCTGGCTGGCTCGGCTCGGCGCCGAGCTCGCGGTCCCGGACCGTGACCTGTGGTTCCGGACCACGCTCTACGTGATCGAGGGGCACTGGGGTGAGGGCACCGTGGCGGACCTCGTGACCACGGCCTACACGCAGACCACCGCCGAGCCCGCGCCCATGCGGGCGGCGGTCAGCACCTGGCGTCGGGGCGGCGACTCGGTCCTCCCGGCCCGGATCAAGAGCGCGGCGAACTACGTGATGGGTCGGGTCGCGCGGATCGAGGCGAACCGGGCAGGCGCCGACGAGGCGGTGCTGCTGAACGAGAGTGGGCGGGTCGCCGAGGCCACCGGGGCCTGCGTCGTGATCGTCGACCGATCCGGGCTGGTCACCCCGCCTCCGGCGGAGGGGTGTCTGGACAGCATCACCGTCGACGCGCTCGAAGAGCTCTGCGGCGGGCTCGGGATCCCCTTCTCCCGCAGGCCGGTGGAGCGGACCGAGCTGCTCACCGCACGGGAGTGCGGGCTCGTCGGCACGATCACCGAGCTGACCCCGGTCGCGGAGGTCGACGGGTACACCTTTGCGCTCGACGGGCTGCTCGCCGACGTCCGCCGCCACTACCTCGGGGTGATGCGGGGGAGAACGGCCCTCGCCTGTGCGCCGCTCGTCCCCCTGCTGCATCGAGCGGGCGAGGGCATCCGGCCGATCGGCGGGCCCCTGGTCGGAGCGGCCGAATGACCGCGCAGTGCCCGCTCTGCGGGAATGCCGACTTCGCGCCCGTGCTGTCCCTGGACGGCGTCCCGGTCGAGGAGGGCCGGTTTCCCGAGTCGTCCGCGGCGGCGGTGGCCATGCCGACCGGCTCCTGCCTGCTGTGTCACTGCCCGGCGTGCGGGTTCGTCTACGACGCCGCGCCGCGGCCGGAGCAGGTCGTCTACGACGTGGGCTACACGACCTTCATGGGTGCCTCGCCCAGCTTCGCACGCCACGTGCGGGAGACCGCCGAGCGGCTCGTCGCCGACTACGGGCTGGCCGGGGGGACCGCGGTCGACATCGCCTGCGGCTTCGGCGACTTCCTGGAGGCGCTGGTCGGTGCCGGGATGGCCGCCGGGACCGGCGTCGACCCGGCTGCGGGGCCGGTCGGGGACACCCGGATCACGATGGTGCGCGAGTACTTCCGGCCCGACCTGCTCCCGCCGGACGTCGCCCTCGTGTCGTGTCGGCACATGCTCTACCTGATGGACGACCCGCTCGAGCTCCTGACGTCGATCCGCGGCAGCCTCGGCTCGCGCTCCCCGCTGGTCTACGTGGAGTTCGTCAACCGTGCGGCGGCGGCCACGGGATGGGACCCGTGGGACGTCACCTACGAGCACCGCAGCTACTTCACGGCCCAGTCGGCCCGGCGGCTCTTCGAGGCGACGGGGTTCGAGGTCCTGGCCGTCCGAGAGGTCCACCACGGTCGGTTCCTGGGCGTCGAGGCCCGGCCCACGGAGATCTCGCCGAGCCGGAGCACCGACGAGGAGGTCAGCGGCCTCGCCGGCGCCGTCGCAGGGCTCCAGGCCCACACCGACGAGCGGGTCAGGCTCTGGGGGGAGGCACTGCGGGAGACCCGCGAGGCACGCGGCCGGATCGTCGCGTGGTGCGCCGGAGCGCGGGCCATCTCGTTCCTGGCGTTGACCGGGGCAGCCGAGGAGGTGGCCGCCGTCGTCGACCTGAGCCCCGCCCGGCATGGCCGCTTCGTCCCGGGTTCCGGACGTCCGGTGGTCGGGCCGGAGGAGGTCGCGGACCTCCGGCCGGACGTGGTCCTCGTGACCAACCCGGCGTACACGCAGGAGGTTCGGGAGGAACTGGCACGGCGCGGGCTCCCGGAGGTCCCGGTCGTCGAGCTCGACGACCCGGCCGCGCCCACGGACCTCCTCACCGCGGTGCGGGCCGCCCGAGGCGCTCCCGCGGCGAGCTCGCCGCGATGACCTCGCGATATCCGGACACCAGAGCCTCCAGCCCCACGGCCGGGGTGAAGGCCTCCTCGTAGCGACGGCGCCCGCCGCTGCCCAGCGAGCGGTTCAGATCGCGGTCCGTGACGACGGTCCGCAGTGCGTCGGCGAGGGACGCGGGATCGCCGGGCTCGTGGAGGAGGCCGGTCCGGCCCTCGACGACCAGCTCGGCGAGCGCGCCCAGCCGCGAGGCGACGACGGGCACGCCCGTCGCCATGGCCTCGACGACGACCAGGCCGAAGGTCTCCCGGGTCGTCGACGGCAACACCACCGCCGAGGCGGCGGCGGTGAGCCGCCTGCATCCCGCGTCGTCCTGCAGACCGAGGAAACGGACGTCCGCCCGACCCCGCGCCCAGCGGCGTGCCGACTCCTCGAGCTCACCGCCGCCCGCCAGCACCAGCGGGACGCCGATCCCGCCCGCGGCGGCGAGTGAGTCCCAGGCGCGCATCAGCGTCGGGAGGCCCTTCGGGTCGGAGAGCCGACCCAGGTAGAGGACGTGCTCGCCCGGTCCGGAGCGGAGGAGGCCGGGATCGGGCACGAAATGGTGCTTGACGGTCAGTCGGTCGGGCGGCATCCCGGCCTCGACCAGGATCCGCCGCTGGGTGTCGGAGACGCAGAAGAAGCGGGCGACCCCGGACCACCAGACCCGTCGGGTGGCGGCCCGGGCGACGGCGACGGGGAGCGTGGCGAGCCGCGAGTCCCGATAGCACCCGTGGCGCACGGCGGGGAGAGGGAGGCGCCCGACGCACTCCGTGCAGTCCGAGCCCGCTCGGTGCAGCGTGCCCGTCGGGCAGACCTGCTGGTAGTTGTGCAGGCTGGCGACGACGGGCACCTCCTCGTCCGCGCAGGCCGCGAGGACCGACGCGGACAGCAGGGGAAAGGTGTTGTGCACGTGGACGATGTCGGGGCGGTCCGCGCGCAGCCGCGCCCGTAGTTCGTGTCTGCTCGCCGGGTTCCAGGGGACACGGACCGGGACCAGCGCCCGTTGCGGGAGGGACATCAGCGCGATGTCGTCGCTGCGGCGCTCGAAGAGGTCGACCTCGTGACCGGCCTCGGCCAGCAGGGCGCACTCGCGGTCGACCACCCGGTCCTCGCCACTCGGTTGGGCCGAGCGGTATCGGTTGTGCACCACCAGGACCCGCACTGGTCGCCCGTCCGCCACGGATGCCCCCGCCCTCGGGCACCTCCGTGTGCCCGGCTCTCCCCCCGTGGTCGAACGGGGATGGTGGGCCGTTACGACGTGACGCCGGTAACACCCCATGCCCGGACGACGAGTGACCAGGCGTCGAGAGAGGGGTGCACCGTTGCACGTCGAGGCGATGGACCAGGCCCGGTTCGAACCGACCGTCCTGCGGGCCACACGCAGGCATCGCGTCGCGGTCCTCCTGCTCGTCGGGCTCAGTACCGCGATCGGGATCACCGTCCCGCTGCTGGAGAGACCTGCGTACACGGCCACGGCGGGTATCACGGTGCCGCTGCCTGCGGGGGCGACCGAGCAGACGGCCGGGGCGTTCCTGGACGGTCAGGTCCTGCTCCTGAGATCGTCCGCCGTCGCGGAGCGGGCCGCGGTGCTCGCCGCGGACGCCGTCGGGCCGGGCGCGCCCGAGGCGGCCGACTACCTGGGCGACGCCCCGGCCTTCGTGGTGAAGCCGCCCGAGTCGAGCTCGTCGGGCTCGTACGGGGCCAGCACGATCCTCGTCACCTTCACCTGGCCGGACGCGCGGGTCGCCCAGGTCGGCGTGAATGCCGCGGTCGAGGCCTTCAACCAGGTCAGGGCCGACACCATCCGGTCGCAGGGGGACGCGACGGCCGCGGCCCTGCAGCGCGCCGCCGACGAGGCCCCGAATCCCGCGCAGCGGGACTCCCTGCTCTCCCAGCGCAGCCAGGTGCTGGCGAACCAGCAGATCGACCTGATCGCCAGGCCGACGGTGGCGGGTGGCGTGCTGCCGGAGGCGCCGACGAACCGCGACTGGCCCGTCGGCGCGGCGGTCGGCCTGCTGCTCGGCCTGCTCATCGGTCCCACTCTCGCGTACACGTGGGCGAGCCTGCGAGGTGGCTTCGACGAGGCGAGCGAACCCGCCGACTACTACGGCGTGCCCCTGCTGGGCGAGATCGACGCCCGCCCGAGGCGCCGCCGTCGAGGGCGGCGGACGGCGACGGCGCGGACCCCCGAGGAGGACATGAGATTCGCGGCGACGGCGCTCGAGCACACACGCGCCGCGGTCGACTCGAACCAGGTGATCGTCGCGGTCGCTCCGCGAGGATCCGGGGCCACCGGCGCCGCCGTCGCCGGCATGGCACTCGCGTTGGCCGAGGGTGGGCGGCGGGTACTGGTGGTCGCGGCGGATCCCAGCGACACCACCGTGTCCGACCAGCTGGGGGTGGCGGCCACGGGGCCCGGGCTCGCCGAGCTCGTGGCGGGGACGGCCGCCCCGGGCGACGTCGTGCGACCGAGCCCGTGGAACATCGACCTGGCCGTGGTGGGTCCGGGAACCGCGGCAGCGCGCCTGCCTGCGGGCGAGGCGTACCGGCGAGCCGCGGCCGACGTCCTCGGCGCACTCGCGGAGGGCACCGATCTGGTGCTCGTCGCCGCCCCCGGACTGCTCGACGCCGCGGTCGCGGGCGAGCTGGTGGAGGCCGGTCACTCCGTCGTCCTGGTCCTGAGCCGCCGTGAGCCGCGGCGCGACCATCTCGCCATGGCACAGCGGCTCGCCCTGTCCCGGGCGACGGTGCTGGGGTACGTCTTCCTTCCCGTCGAACCGCCGCGCGGTCGCACCCCCGACCGAACGGCGGGCCCGGAGGGCAGTGCGGTCGCGCCGGAGGGCAGTGCGGTCGCGCCGGAGGGCGGTGCGGTCGCGCCGGACGGCGCGGGGCCGCCCCTGAACGGAGCCGCGGTCCCGGGCCGGCGCGGGTCCGAGGTCTCGGGCCCACCTGCCGACCAGGGTGGCGGCCCGCACCACGAGGACCCCGACAGCGTCGACGATGCCCCCGACGGGCAGATCGTCGTGATGTCCGCAACGAACGGCTCCCGGCCGACGCCGTTCCCGCGTGCGGACGAATGACCCGATGACGATCCGACCCCTCCTGCCGACACCCGGCCGGATCACGGCTCCGGAGACGCCCCGGGCCCGCGACCGGCTGCTGGTCGCCTACGGATGGGCGATCGGGTGGCTCCTGGCCGGATACCTCTTCCTGGACAAGGCGTTCGCCTACCTCCACGTGCCGGGGACGCCGCTCTACATCGGCGAGATGGTGCTCGCGCTCGGCATCGGAGGGCTCGTCGCGTCGACCGGTCATCTGCGCGTCCCCCTGCGGGACGAGTCGATCCTGCTCCTCCTCGTCCTCTTCCTGCTGTGGGGGGCGATCCGCGCGGTGCCGGGAGTGGGCGCCTACGGGATCGACGCGTTCCGTGACTCGGCACTCTGGTACTACGGCCTCTTCGCGATCGTGATCGTGGCGGCGCTGGCGCGCTGGCCCGAGATCCTCGACCGGTTGTGGGCGGGCCTCGCGCGGATCACTCCCTGGTTGCTGCTGTGGCTCCCGGCCGCCGTCGTCCTCGTACCGTTCGCCGCCCGTGCTCCCCGCGTCCCGTTCAGCGACATCTCGGTGCTCGCCCACAAGTCCGGCAGCTCCGCCACCGCTGCCGTGCTGGTCGTCGCCGCGCTGTGGCTGAACCCGCGTGGCCGGGTCCCGGGTCGTGCGGGGTGGACGATGCTCGGGCTGCTGGTCATCGCGTTGGTGGCGACCCAGAACCGGGGCGGGCTGATCGGTGCGCTCGTCGGGGCGTCGGTGTGGCTGTCCTTCCACCACGACCGGCTCCGGATGGTGGGGAAGGCCCTCACCATCGGCGCGATCGCGCTGACCCTGTTCAGCCTGCTCGCCGTGGACGTCCCCATCCCGGGCCTGCAGGGCCGCGCGTTCTCGACCTCCCAGCTCGTGAACAACGTCCTGAGCCTCACCGGCTCCGGCTCCGCGCCCGGCAACCTGGACGGCACGGTGGACGGCCGACAGCAGCTCTGGGGCCGGGTCGTCGAGCGGCAGCAGGAGCAGGGGCAGATGGTCGAGGGCGCCGGTTTCGGCCCCAACCTCGCGAGCGACGTCGGGGTGTACGACGAGGGGACGACGGCGCTGCGTACCCCGCACAACTCCCACCTCAACGTCCTGGCCCGGATGGGGGTGCTCGGGCTCGGCATCTGGGTCGCCCTCTGGGGCGGCTGGTTCTGGCGGATGATCGTGGGGGCCCGCAGGCTCGGTCGACAGGGGCTGCACACCCGTCGGCAGACGGCGGCGCTGTGCCTCACCATCGCGTCGACCGTCCTCGTCTCGACCTTCTTCGACCCGCAGCTCGAAGGGGCGCAGGTGGCCGCCCTCCTGTGGACGGCGTTCGGCGTCGGCGTGGCGGTCACCAGCCGGAGCACCTGGTTCCGGCCGCCGTCGGATGCGGTCATCCGCTTCCTGCCCGGAGTCGGAACCGGATGAAGGTGCGGGCGTGGGTCGTCGGGCTCGTCGCCGTGGCCGTGACGGCGGTCATCCCCTCCGCGGCGGCCAGGACCGCGAGCGGCACCCCCGCCGAGGGAAGCGGCCCCGGCCCGCGGATCCCGGTCGGGCAGCTGGACCGCACCTGTGACGGTGTCCGGATCGGGCCCGGCGAGGACGCCCAGCGCGTCATCGACCTCCACCCCTCCGGCACCACCTACTGTGTCGCGGCGGGCGTCCATCGCGTCGCGGTACCACTGGTACCGAAGACGGGCGACGCCCTCGTCGGGGAGCGGGGCAGCGTGCTGAGCGGCTCGATCGTGCTCACCGACTGGGTCCCCGGGCGAGACGGCTGGTCGACGGCGGGCAGGCTGCCGCCCGCGCCCGGTACGGCCGGTGAGTGCGCCGAGAACGCTCCACTGTGCACCCAGACGGAGGACGTCTTCCTGGACGGGCGACGACTCGCGCGGGTCGCCGCGGCGCGGGACGTCGTACCGGGCACCGTCTTCGTCGACTACGCGGCCGGGCGCGTGGTCCTGGGCGACGACCCCACGGGGCGACTGGTCGAGCAGGCCGTCGCGCCGGGGCTGATCTCCTCCCTCGCCGACGACGTCACCGTCGAGAACCTGGTGCTCGAACAGGCGGCCAACGAGGGACAGGTGGCCGCGCTCGAGGCGCGCGAGGTCGGTGGCGAGCGCTTCGGCAGCGGATGGACGATCCGCAACAACGAGATCCGCTCCAACCATGCCGTCGGTGTCGGCTTCGCAGGCGGCACCCTGGTGTCGGCCAACGTGATCCGGGACCAGGGACAGCTGGGGTTCGGGGCGTGGGGGAGCGGCTCGACCGTCAGCGACAACGTCGTCTCGGGCAACGGGGACGCGGGCTACTCCTTCGACTGGGAGGCCGGAGGCGGGAAGAGCTGGATGACCGAGGACCTCACGGTCGAGCACAACCTCGTGCAGGACAACCGAGGTCCCGGCCTGTGGACCGACGGCGGCAACATCCGCACGACCTACGCCTTCAACGTCGTGTCGGACAACGACGGTGCCGGGATCCAGCACGAGATCAGCTACGACGCGCTGGTCACCGGCAACGACATCACCGGCAACGGCCGGGTGCACAAGGGGTGGGCCTGGGAGGCGGGCATCCAGATCCAGTCCTCCGGCGGCGTCCAGGGACGGATCGAGGTCAGCGGCAACCGCGTGACGGGTGGCCCGAACGGCATCACCCTCATCGAGGGTGGCGACCGGGCGGACGAGTGGCCCGCACCCTTCGGGCCGCACCTCGTCCGCAACGTGTGGGTGCACGACAACGTCGTCGTCGTGGCCCCGGGGAGCAGCAACGGCGCGGTCGAGGACATCGACGATCCCACGGTGTTCACGAACGGGGGCAACCGGTTCGAGGCCAATACCTACTACGTGCCGTCCCTCGACGGGGAGCACTTCGTCTGGGACGGGACGGAGATGCCGTGGACCGTCTGGCGCGGCTCCGGCGTCGGCAACGACCTGACCGGTCGGGTGCTGACCGTCGCGAGGTGAGGCCGAGGCGGGCCTCCGAGCGACCGGCCCGCCCCCGGCCCCTGTTCCGGGTCCACGTGCAGCGTCGTCCGGACCGTCTTGCGGGCGCCACCCAGCCACCCGGTGCCGACCAGCGTGACCGTGGGCTCCCGGCTGCCGAAGCCCACGGAGTACCACCCGAGGGGCGGTGACACCGAACCCCGGTGGGCGGCCCAGTCGAGCTCGGGGGGCAGCTGCAACACCGCCTCGCCCGCCGGGTGGGTCAACAGCGCCGATGTGCCCTCGAAGCGGGCCCGGACCTCGGGCCCCAGGTGGAACGCCAGCCTGCAGGGCCGCTCCCGGTCGGACACGAGCACGTCCGAGACCGTCAGGACGCGGCTCCCGACATCGAGGTCGACGGTCCGCCGATGGACCGCGTCGCGTCCGTACCCGGTGTGTTCCGCACACCAGTGCGCCCGGTCCGCGCCGTCGGACGACCCGAGGACCCGGCTCGAGGCATGGCGCGTCCACAGGAACGGCCCGCCCGAGGCCGACTGGTCCCGCCCCTCGACCTCGAGCGTGTTGTGCCCCAGTGTCGACCGGAAGTAGCGGCGCCAGTCGGGCTCGCCGTGGTAGCAGTACGTGCCGGGGTCGGCCAGCAGGTCGATGCCGCCGTGGCGGACCTCGATCGCGAGCGCGTCCGCGTGGGCGTGGGCGGCGATGGACAGGAAGCCGTGCGGTCCCGCGTCGCATCGACACCACAGCTCGGGGCCACTCGCCGACTCCGGCGCGCGGAGGATGGTCAGTCCGGCGTCGGCCAGCTCGTACGGCCGCCGCGCAGGTCGCCGGTCGTCCGGCTCCCGCCTGCCGAGCAACGCGGTGAGGGCGGCGGTCCGGACGTCTCGCGGCGCGGACTCCGGCCACCAGGGCAACCGCCCGAACACCTCGCCCGCCGTCCCGAGCAGAGAGGGCCAACGGGCGACGTCGTCCCCGTCGAGCACGAGCCCGACACCGTCGTCGGAGTCGCCTTGGCGCGGCGGACGTCCTCGGCAGTCCACCATGGCGGCCAGTGCGTCGGACATCCGCACGAGCACGTCCCAGGTCGACTCCGGCACCTCGACCCCCGCCCTCGAGGCTTCGGCGGTCGCCGCCAACCCGAGCTCGAGGACGAGCCCGTGGTAGTCCGACGCCAGCTCCCGGTTCACCCCGCTGGGGAACGTGTTGTTCCGCAGGACCGCGTCCAGCTCGGCGACGGCCTCGGCGCGCCAGCGCGCGGACTCGGGGTACCACGGGAAGGTACATGCCGCGGCGAGCAGGCCGGCCCACTCGGCGACGGCGTGGTTGTTCGCCGAGGACCCGCGGCTCGGGAAGGCCGCCAGCCGCCGCTGGTGGAGCAGGATCTGGTTCACGGCGACCGGATCGTCCTCGAACAGCGCCGCCGCTCCGGACCAGCCGTCCAGCAGCCGCCGCACCCACACCCAGGAGAGCAGCCGGATGCCGAGCTCGATCCCACTGAGCCAGTGCACGCCGCGCAGCGGGGGGTTCGCCCTCCACCAGGAACGGAGGTGGTCGGCGACGCGCTCGGCGTAGTGGTCCTCCCCGGTCATGGCGTACGCCGCCGCGAGGACGGTGAGGTACTGGTGGCGGGACGGCTCCCAGAGCTGCTTGACGTCCCCGACCACGTCCTCGTCCCGATAGGGCACGTCCGCGGTGTAGACGTCCGTCGGCGCCCGGCGCCCGGTCTTCGGGTCCCAGGACCAGTCCGGCAGGACCATGTCGGACCGCCGTACTCCGAAGAACTCCGCCTCCCCCGCCATGAGGCGGTCGGCGGTGCGCCGCAGGGCCGCCTCCGCCTCGGGCGTGACGGAGGCGAGGGCATCGCGCGGCAGCACCCCCGCGAAGGTTCGCTCGCCGAGCCATTCCCCGGGGTCCGGTGCGTGGTCGACCCGCCGCCTCCAGGCCCGCTGCCGGACGGCGGTCCGCAGGCGGTCACCGACCTCGCGGGGCCCCATCTTCGACAGCCGGCGCAGGTACCAGCCGGGACCCGTCACCACGGGCGGAGGGAGATCGGGCCGCGGGCGCCGAGCGCGGGCTCCACGGCCAGCGTGGCCCGCGTCGTGGCCGTGAGGGACGCGAGACCGATCGGCATCGGCGTGCCCTCCCGGACCGCTGTGAGGAACGCGTCGAGCTCGGCGGCCTGGCCCTTGTCCCGCCCACGGCGTAGCCGAGACGACGACCAACCCGGCTTCCCGACGACGGCGGCGCGGGTGAAGTCGTCCAGTGTCAGGACCTTGCCGTCGGCCAGGAGGTCGAGGGTCTCCTTGGGGTACCGGGACGAGCCGGAGGTCACGTAGCTGATCACCGCGGTCGAGCCGTCCGGGTAGGCCAGGGTGAGCTGGACGTCCGAGCGGTCCGGGGTGCCCGCCGCGGAGACGGTGACCGGATCCGCGTCGAGCAGCAGGCTCACGGTGTCGATGAAGTGGCCGCCCTCGCCCACGAACCGCGATCCCTCCGCCGCGGACCGCAGGTACCAGCTCCGGCCCTCGAGCCGCCCGGCGTTGACCAGGTACCGCACCGACGCGGGACCGATCCGGCGCCCGAACCGCCGCCGCGCCTCGACCAGCAGGGGGGCGAACCGGCGGTTGAACCCCACCTGCAGCCGGTCGTTCCCGCTCTCGGCCACGGCGTCGACGACCGACCGGAGCTCGACCTCGGACAGCGCCAGGGGCTTCTCCACGAACACCGCCTTGCCCGCGAGCAGCGCCCGGCGGGTCAACGCGGCGTGGGAGCTGTGCCGGGTCACCACGAAGACGGCGTCGATGCGGGGGTCCGCCAACGCGGCGTCGAGGTCGGTGTCGGCCGTCTCGAACCCGAACCTGCGCTGCGCGTTCGCCCCGGAGAGCGCCGAGGTCGTCACCACCCGGCGGAGGACGACGTCCTCACGTCCCGCCAGGTGGGGCAGCAGCATCGACGACGCGTAGTTCCCCGCGCCGACGAAGGCGAGCTCGACCGGGCGGCCCGCGACGGGCACCGCCCGCGGACGGTCGGCCGGAGCGGCCGGGACGACCCGGACCCGCGGAGCGTCCGCCGCCTCCTCCTCCGGAGCCGGGGCGGGCGGGTCGTAGGCGAACAGGACGGCCACCGCCTTCAGGCCGCCGTCCGCCAACCGGCCGTAGGTCTCCACCGCAGACCCGAAGGGGGCGACCTCCGAGACCAGCGACGCGACGTCCACCCGGCCCCTCGCGACGAGGTCGAGGAAGCACTCGATGTTGCGGCGCTCGGTCCACCGCACGTAGCCGATGGGGTAGTCCCTGCCCTCCAGCTCGTACTCGGGGTCGTACCGCCCCGGCCCGTACGAGCGCGAGAACCGGACGTCGAGCTCCTTCTCGTAGTAGGCGTTCCAGGGCAGGTCGAGGCGGGTCTTGCCGATGTCGACCACCCGTGCGCGGTCTCGGCTGAGCCGGGCCGCGAGCTCGACGGGCTCGTTGCCGCCGCCTCCGGCGGCGAGGTAGGTCTGGTCGACGCCGTGCCCGCCGGTGATCTCGGCGACGGCGGCGTCGACGACCCCCGACGCCGCGTCCCCGCAGACGAGGGCGCCGAGGCGTTCGGCGAGCGCGCACCGCTCCAGGTCGGGGTCGATGCCCACCACCCGGACCCCGGAGGCGACCAGCAGCTGGACCACGAGCTGGCCGATCAGACCGAGCCCGATCACCGCGGCGACGTCGCCGAGCTGCGGTTCCCCGCGCCGCACACCCTGCATCGCGATCGCCCCCACGGTGCCGAAGGCGGCGTGGCGTGCCGACAGCCCCTCCGGGACCCTGGTGAAGAGGTTCGTGGGCACCCAGTTCCATTCGCCGTGCAGGGCGTGCTCGTTGCCCGCGCAGGCGACGAGGTCGCCGACCTTGACGTCCCGGACGCCGTCGCCGACCTCCTCGACCACACCGCACAGCGAGTAGCCGAGTGGGGTGTAGGAGTCCAGGGTGCTCGACACCTTGCGGTAGGTCGCGGCCACGCCGATCGTCGAGGCACTCTGCACCACCTTGGCGACCTGGTCCGGCCGGGCACGGGCCTTCGCCAGCAGCGACATCCCCGCCTCGCCGACCTTCATCAGCTCGGTGCCGGTGGAGATCAACGAGTACAGGGTCCGGACGAGGACCCCGCCCGGCTTGCACGTCGGCGCGGCCACCTCGATCAGGGCAAGCTCACCGGACTTGTAGTTCTGTACGACCTGTCTCACGTGTACTACTTCCCCCTACGCCGCGTGGGCGCCGTCGGCGACGACCGCGCCGCGGTACCAGTGCTCGAGCGTGACGATGTGCCAGAGATGCTTGGCCCGGTCCTCGCGGCCGGTCGCGTCCTCGGCGACCAGGCGGCGCAGCGCCGCCCGGTCCAGCAGACCGGAGGACACCAGGAGGCCCTCCTCGACCGTCTCGCGAACGAGTCCGGCGAGGTCGCGACTCATCCAGGCCCGCAGCGGGGCGCTGAACAGCCCTTTCGGGCGGTACACGATCTCCGGGGGCAGGACGGTGAGGGCGGCCCGCTTGAGCGCGGCCTTGCCCTGCCGCCGCTCGATCTTGCGGTCGCCCGGGATGCGGAACGCGGCGCGGACCACCTCGACGTCGACGAAGGGCACCCGCACCTCGGTCGAGGCCGCCATGGTCGCCCGGTCGGTGTAGGTCAGGTTGAGCCCGGGGAGGAACAGCCGCGCGTCGGCCAGGCACATCCGGTTGACATGGTCGGTCAGGTCGGTGTCCCGGTACGTGCGAGCGTGCTCGTCGAGGACCTCGTCCACGGCGGGGGCGAGGTCGGGGTGCACGAGATCGAGGAGCTCGGCCCGGTCGTACATCGTGTAGCTGCGCCGGAAGGCCTCCTCCTCGGGGAGGTCGGCGAAGGAGACGAACCGCTTCGCGAAGCGGGCGGAGCGGTAGCCGCGGCGGGCCGAGGCCACCGGGAGGGCGTCGACGACCGAGCCGACCGCGTGCCGCACGCCCGCGGGGAGGCGGCGGTACCGGACCCCGAGGACGTTGGCGAGGTGTTTGCGGTAGCCCGCGAAGAGCTCGTCCGCTCCCATCCCGGAGAGCATGACCTTGATGCCCGCGGCACGGGCGGCCTCACAGATCAGGAACGAGTTGATCGCCGCCGGGTCGCCGATGGGCTCGTCGAGAGCGCTGGTCATCCGGGGCAGCAGCTCGAGGACGTCCGGGGCGATCCTGATCTCCCGGAGGTCCACCCCGAAGCGCTCGGCGACCAGGCGGGCATACCTCAGGTCGTCGGGCATCGCCTCGAAGCGCGCGTCCTCCTCGCGGAAGGAGATCGTGTACGCCGCGATGCCGGGTGAGTCGCGGGCCGCGAGCGCGGTGAGATAGCTCGAGTCGAGCCCACCGGACAGGAAGGTCGCCACCGGGACGTCGGCGAGCAGGTGGCAGCGGGTCGACTCCGCCACCACCTCGTGGAGCTCCTCGACCGTCAGCGGCTCCCGCGCGGCACCGGCCTCGGCCTCCTCCCGCAGCGACCAGTAGGTGCCGCGCTGGGTCCGTCCGTCGGGCCGGAACCGGATCCAGGACCCGGGTGGCAGCTTCTCGGCCTCCCGGTAGGCGCACCGTGAGTCCGGGACCCAGTAGTAGAGCAGTGAGGCGACGAGCGCGGACCCGTCCACCGTCAGCCCGCCCGGCAGCGCGCCCGCCAGAGCCTTGAGCTCACTCGCGAAGGCGATCCCGTCGTCGGAGCGGACCACGAACAGCGGTTTGACGCCGAGCTGGTCGCGGGCCAGCACCAGCTCGCCGGTGCGTTCGTCGAAGATCGCGAAGGCGAACATCCCGCGCAACCGGGGCAGGCAGTCCGTCCCCCAGCGGCGCCAGGCCTGCAGCAGCACCTCGGTGTCGGAGGTGCCGCGGAAGCGGACCCCGAGCCCGGTGAGCTCGGCCCGGAGCCGGGGCGCGTTGTACAGCTCGCCGTTGTAGCTGAGAGCGAGCCCGTCGGCCACCATCGGCTGGGCCCCGGTGGGGGACAGGTCGACGATGGACAGCCGCCGATGGCCCAGGTGGACCTCGCCCGCACCGGCGCGGTGCCGGTAGGTGCCCGCGCCGTCCGGACCCCGGTGGGCCAACGCCGTGGTCATCCGGGCGGTGAGCGGCCCTCCGTCGAGGCGCAGATAGGTGCCGGCGATGCCGCACATGGATCAGGGTCCCCTCAGCGTCGGGTCAGTCGGTCGTACACACCCACGTAGGCGGGGACCTGCGTCCGCCAGGCGAGCTCCCGCTCGACCCGTTCCCGGCCGATCTTGCCCATCTCGGCCCGGAGCGCATCGTCCGCCAGCAGGTCGAGCACGGCACCTGCGTACTCCTCGATCCGGTTGGGTGTCGCGTAGACGGCCGCGCCTCCCGCGGAGACGCGGGTCTCGATCAGGTCGAACGCCACGACGGGCAGCTCGAACGCCATGTACTCCATGGTCTTGTTCATGGTGGACACGTCGTTGAGGGCGTTCTTCGGGTCCGGCGACAGCCCGATGTCCGCGGTCGACATGACCTGCCTGACGTCCTCGTCCGGGAGCCGCCCGGTGAACTGGACGTACTCGTCCAACCCGAGCTCGGTGGTGAGCCTGCGCAGCTCGGGGGCGGCGTCGCCGTCCCCGATCAGGGTCATCCCGATGTCCGAGCGGCCACGGACCCGCACGATGTGGTCGAGGGCCCGGATCGCCACGTCCACTCCGTCCTGCGGGCCCATCACCCCGATGTAGACGAGCAGATGGGGGAACCCCCGGCGGAGCTCGGGGCGGGGCTCGCCGCGTCGCAGCCGGTCGGGATCGGGCCCGGTGCGCACGACGGTGACCCGGTCCGGCCGTTTCCGCCCCCGGGTGAGGGCGACCCTGCGGTACGACTCGTTCGTGGAGATCACCTGGGTGGCGAGCAGGTAGGTCATCCGCTCGGCGAGCAGCAGAGCGCGGTGGGGCAGGCGGGCGGGCTCCTCGAACCGGGAAAGGTACAGCTCCGGACACAGGTCGTGCTGGTCGTAGACGAGGCGTGCCCCCAGCGCCTGGAAGGGCAGCGTCGCCACCCAGAGCACGTCGGGGGGGTTGCACACCTGCACGGTGCCGAAGGGCGCGCGCCGCCACACCCGCGCGAGGCAGAGCAGCGTGCAGAGGATCGAGTAGGCGTACTCGGCCAGGAACATCACCTGGCGGGTGACGGGCGGGAAGGCGCCGTAGGTGACGATGTGGACGCCCTGGAGGTCCCGCGTGGCCGGTTCGCCCGGTCCGCGCGGACACACGACGGACACGGCGTAGCCCGCGTCGACCAGCGCGAGGCACTCCAGCCAGACACGTCGGTCGAACGGCACCGGCAGGTTCTGGACGACGATGCAGACGTGCCTGCGCCGCTCCGCCCGGCTCACCAGCCGACCCCCTCGTAGCCGGGGAGGGCCTCGAGCTCGGGACAGGTTCCCGCCAGGTCGACCACCACGGGCGGTGGCACGTCGAGAACCGCGTCGACCACCTCCGACGAGGTGCACGACACGACCGCGACGTGGGCGCCGTCCAGGGCGTCCGCGGCCCGGTCGTGGAGCACCCGGCGCAGGTGGGGCAGCTTGGCGTCGACATAGCGCAGGTTGGCCCCGGACAGCCGGGACAGGGTGACGACCGGGTCGTGGATACGGACGTCGAGTCCCTTGCCGATCAACAGCTCGGCCAGCGCGACGTTCGGACTCTCCCGGAGGTCGTCGGTGAGGTTCTTGAAGGACAACCCGAGCAGGGCGACCCCCCGGTTGTGTCCGCCCGCCTCGTCGACGGCCGCCACGACCCGGTCCGCCACGTCGCGGACCTGCATGTCGTTGGAGGTCAGGGTGCCCTCGAGGACGGGCAGGGTGATCGAGTTCATCCGGGCGAGATACAGCAGGCTGCGCACGTCCTTGGGCAGGCAGGAACCGCCGAAGGCGAACCCCGGCCGCAGGTACGCCGTGGACACGTTCAGCTGCCGGTCCTGGACGAACACCTCCATGACCTCCCGGGCGTCGACGTCGAGCACCCGGTAGAGCCGGGACAGCTCGTTGGTGAACGCCACCTTGAGGGCGTGGAAGGCATTGGAGGCGTACTTGACACTCTCCGCCGCCCGGATGTCCACGACGCGGACGGTGCAGTCGAGGAACCCGAACAGCTCGCGCACCCTCGCTGCCGAGACGTCCGACCCGCCGATGACGAGCATCGGGGGGTGGAAGAAGTCCGTGACACCGGAGCCCTCGCGGAGGAACTCGGGGCACATCGCGATGTGGAGGTCGTCTCCGACGGTCCGCCCGGACGTCCGTTCCAGCAGCGGGCGGACCACATCCTCGACCGTCCCCGGTGGGACGGTCGACCGGACGACGACCGTGTGTGGTCGGGTCTCTCCGGCGAGTGCTCGTCCGATGTCCTCGACGACACGGCGCAGGTGGGTCAGGTCGGTGCCGCCGTTCGCGGCGGACGGAGTCCCGACGCAGACCAGCGAGATGTCGGAGTCCACCAGGGCCGCGTCGGCGCGCGTGGTCGCGATGAGGGTGCCCGCTCGAACCATGGTCTGGACGATCGGATCGAGATCGGGTTCGACCACCGTCGCCATCCCGAGGTTCAGCGTGTCGACTTTGGCCTGATCGGTGTCGACGCCCACCACGTGGTGTCCGCGGTGGGCGAGGCAGGCTGCCGTGACCGAGCCGACGTAGCCGAGGCCGAAGAGGGTGACGTTCATGCTGATCTGATCGACGCCTCGTCGCGCCGATCGAGGGCGGGGAATCGCGGTCGAGACCGTCGCCGCGGTCGGCCGCGGCCGCGCCGAGGCGTCGGCCGGGAGGGATTCGGAACGCGTGTGCTCGCCATTGATGCTCACGTGGGGTCCTTCTGCCGTTGTCAGGAGACCGTCACTCGCCCGAGTGAGGGGGAGCTCCCTTCGGCACAGAACTCGCCGCCACTGTGGCGCCCGTTACAGCGGGCACTCGGCATTCGTCGGCATTCGGGTGATGCCTGCACTCCATTGCCGCGCGGTGCTCACGCAGAGTCAGCGAAAGGTCGCGACTCGTCGACCGCGGGGTCGTGCCGTGCGACCGCGCTCGGTCAGCCGCCCATCGACCGAGCAACCTGCATCACGTACTGCCCGTAGCCGTTCTTGCCCTGCTTCTCACCCAGCGCGTAGCAGGCCTCGGCGTCGATGAACCCCATCCGCAGCGCCACCTCCTCGAGGCAGGCGATGCGGATGCCCTGGCGGTTCTCCAGGATCTGCACGTACTGGCCCGCCTCGGTCAGCGACTCGTGCGTGCCGGTGTCCAGCCAGGCGAAGCCGCGGCCGAGGTCGACGAGGCGGGCGCGGCCGTCCTCCATGTAGGCGCGGTTGAGGTCGGTGATCTCCAGCTCGCCGCGGGCGCTCGGGGTGAGGGCCTTGGCTCGCTCGACCGCTTCGCCGTCGTAGAGGTAGAGGCCGGTGATGGCGCGGTCCGAGCGGGGCTTGTCGGGCTTCTCCTCGATCGAGATCAGCCTGCCGGTCCGGTCGGCCTCGCCGACGCCGTACCGCTCGGGGTCCTTCACGGGGTAGCCGAACAGGACGCAGCCGTCGCCTTCGCGGCCGATGCCTGCCCGGGCGTCGCGGAGCATGCCGGAGAAGCCGGGGCCGTGGAAGATGTTGTCGCCCAGCACGAGCGCGACGGAGTCGCCGTCGATGTGGTCCTCGCCCAGGAGGAACGCCTCGGCGATGCCGTTGGGGGCGGCCTGGGTGGCGTAGCGGAGGTCGAGGCCGAACTCGGAGCCGTCGCCGAGGAGGCGGTGGAACATCGGGGCGTCCTCGGGGGTGGTGATCACCAGGATCTCGCGGATGCCCGCCAGCATCAGCGTGGAGAGCGGATAGTAGATCATCGGCTTGTCGTAGACGGGCAGCAGCTGCTTCGACACCCCGCGGGTGATCGGGTGCAGCCGGGTGCCGGTCCCGCCTGCGAGGACGATGCCCTTCATGACAGCCAGGCCTCCAGGCTCTCGCGCCAGTCCGGGAGCGTGACGCCCGCCTTCTCGGCCTTGGTCGTGTCCAGTACGGAGTTCAGTGGGCGGGCAGCGGCCGCCGGCTTGTCGGCGAAGTACTCGGCCGTGGTGGTGTCGGTGACGTCGGTCCGCGAGCGCCCCGACCGTTCGAAGACGAAGCGTGCCACGTCCGCCCAGCTGACGGCGGGCCCGCTGTTCGTCAGGTGGTAGGTGCCGGGTTCGGCGTCGAGCAGGGCCGGGATGCCCGCGGCGAGGTCCGAGGCCAGGGTGGGGCGGCCGATCTGGTCGGCGACGACGGTGGGTGAGACGCCGCGTTCGGCCAGGGTGCGCATGGTGCGGGCGAAGTTGGCCCCGTCCCCGATCACCCAGGTGGGCCGGACGATCCAGTGTCTCGGGGCGACCGAGACCGCGAGGTCCCCCGCCGCCTTGGATGCACCGTAGGCGCTGAGCGGGGCGATCTCGACGTCCTCGTCCATCGGGCCCTCGTGGGTGCCGTCGAAGACGTACTCGGTGGAGACGTGGACCAGGCGCAGGTCGTGTGCCGTGGCGATGCGGGCGAGCGACGCGGGACCGGTCGCGTTCGCCGCCCAGGCCGCCGCGCGGTCCGTCTCGGCCTGGTCGACCTTCGTGTAGGCCGCGGCGTTGATCACCGTGTCGTAACGGGACCAGTCGAGGGCGGCGGGATCGCTCAGGTCGAACTCCGCGCGGGAGAGCGCCGTCGCGGTGGGCAGGGCGCGGGTCAGCGCCCGGCCGAGCTGGCCGCCTGCTCCCAGGATGATCGCGCGCACGGCCGTCATCCTTCCAGGTGCGATACGACCGGGACGGTCGGCCAGCGCACCTGCGGCTCGGCGATGCCGTCGGCGACCGTGGCCGGGGAGTCTGCCGGCCCCGCCGGGCCCCTCGTGGTCGGTCGATAGCCTCGCCCGGTGCATGTTCTCGTGACGGGCGGAGCCGGGTTCATCGGATCGCACTTCGTGCGGTCCCTGGTCTCGGGGGTGTATCCCGCGCTGGCGGGTGAGGTGCGGGTGCTGGACCTGCTCACCTACGCCGGGCGGCGGGAGAACCTGGCCGGGTGCCTTTCCGACTCGGCCGTGGAGCTGGTGGTGGGAGACATCCGGGACCCGGACGCCGTCGCCAAGGCGATGGTGGGGGTGGACCTCGTGGTGCACTTCGCCGCCGAGTCCCACGTCGACCGGTCGATCACGGGGGCGGCGGACTTCGTGTCCACCAACGTGGTCGGGACGCAGGTGCTGCTGCAGGCCGCGTTGGACGCGGGCGTGCGCAAGTTCGTCCACGTCTCCACCGACGAGGTGTACGGGTCGATCGCGGAGGGCTCGTGGCCGGAGACGGATCCGTTGTTGCCGAACTCGCCGTACTCGGCGTCGAAGGCGGGGTCGGACCTGCTGGCACGGTCGTACTTCCGGACCCACGGGCTGGACGTGTCGATCACGCGGTGCTCCAACAACTACGGGCCGTTCCAGTTCCCGGAGAAGGTCATCCCGCTGTTCGTGACCAACCTCCTGGACGACCGGAAGGTTCCGCTGTACGGGGACGGGCTGAACGTGCGGGACTGGCTGCACGTGGACGACCACTGCCGCGGGATCGCGCTGGTCGCCGAGGGTGGCCGGGCGGGGGAGATCTACAACATCGGCGGGGGGACGGAGCTGACCAACCGCCGCCTGACGGAGCTGCTGCTCGAGGCGGTCGGCCGGGACTGGACCTCGGTCGAGCCGGTGCAGGACCGCAAGGGGCACGACCGGCGCTACTCGGTGGACTGGTCCAAGATCCATTCCGAGCTGGGCTACTCGCCGCAGCACACGTTCGACCAGGGACTGGCGGAGACGGTGGCCTGGTACCGGGACAACCGGCCGTGGTGGGAGCCCATCAAGAGCGGGGTGACCGCGTGAAGTACCGCGAGCTGTCGATCCCGGGGGCGTGGGCGTTCGAGCCGTCGGTGTTCCCGGACCGGCGTGGGGTGTTCGTGGCGCCGTACCAGGGGCCGGTGTTCCGGGAGGCGCTCGGGTTCGAGCTGGTCACGCAACAGACGAACCACTCCCGCTCGGCGCGCGGGGTGGTGCGCGGGGTGCACTTCGCCGACGTCCCTCCGGGGCAGGCGAAGTACGTCTACTGCCCCTCGGGGCGGTTGCTCGACGTGATCGTGGACGTCCGGGTCGGCTCGCCCACCTTCGGGCGGTGGGAGGCGGTGGAGCTGGACTCCGAGCGGCTCAACGCGGTCTACCTCACCGAGGGTCTGGGGCACGCCTTCGTCGCGCTCGAGGAGCCCACCGTGATGGCCTACCTGTGCTCCACGCCGTACAACCCGAAGGCGGAGCACGGGATCTCGCCCGTGGACCCGGCCCTGGGGCTGCCGTGGCCCGCGGACATGGAGCTGATCCTGTCGGACAAGGACCGGGACGCGCCGACGCTGGCCGAGGCCCGTGAGCAGGGGATCCTCCCCGCCTACTGACCGTCCAGCGCGACCAGCTCGCGGGCCAGGGCGTACTCCACCGACTCGGCCGCGGCGAGGGCCACGACCTCGTTCCGCTGGACGTCCACCCGGGCGTTGGTCACCGTCGACCCGACGAGCAGCGCGTCCACCAGGGCGATCACCCGGACCCGGGAGGGTCGGGCCTCGGGGCTGAGCAGGCTCTCCCGGCCCAGCATCGCCGCCTGCAACGCGCTGGACCGGGCGGTCGAGGGTCGTTGCAGCGGCACGTCGGGGGTGGGGTCGCCGCCGGTGAGCAGGGGGACCCAGGCGGGCCTGCTGAGGTCGAGGTCGCGCAGCAGCGCCCGGTCGTCCGGGCGGGGTTCGGTGGCCCAGAGCCGTTCGTCATGGTCGCGGATCTCGCCGACCTCGCGGTGCGCGACGTCCTCGCGCACCTGCCCGAGCCAGTCCACGCCGGTCTCCGGCGTCCAGTCCCCGCCGGGGATCGCGGCCGCGACGAGCCGCTGGACGCAGAGGAGCCGCTGAGCGTCGGGGGTCGAGCCGGTGAGCTCGACGTCGCAGATCGCGAGGGTGACGGCCACCGCGGGCCCCGGCACGTCCACGCCGGAGGCGAAGTACCGGCGGGCGACGGGGCGGGTGTCGGTGCGCACGCTGCGGTCGACGAGGCGTTGGAGCTGGCCGATCTCGCCGGTGAGGGTGGGGTCGGGTGGGGGCGCGCTGGGCGCCGGGCGCTCGGGGGGCGCGGGTTCGGCGGGCTGGGGTTCGGCGGACCGGGGCTCGGCGGCGCCCGGCGGGGGCGGTTCGGATCCGGCGGTCTCATGTGCTCCCGGCTCGGTCGGGCCGGGTGCGGGCCGGCTGCGACCGGAGGGTTCCGCCGGGCTCGCGGGCTGGTCGTGGGTGGCGTCCTCGGCGGGACGACGGGCCGCGGCTCGGTCGGGGTCGTCCTCGGGCTCGGGGTGCCGTTCGCCCGGTGGGTCGTCCTTGCGGCCCAGGTCCAGGCCCTGGGGGCGGGGCGTGACGACGGTGAGCGGGTCGGTGCGGGCCTCGTGGTCCCTGATCGGGCGGAGTGCGCGGGTCAGCGCGTCCGCGGGCGGTGTCGGGCGGGGGCGTGGCTCGGCGCGTGCCTCGGGCTCCGCGGGGCGCGGTCGGTCTTCCGCGTCGTCCGGTTGCGCGGCTGCTGCGCCGGGGCGCCGACGACCCGTCGAGCGGCCTTCCCGCGGCTCGTCGAGCCAGTCCTCGTCCGTCTCGGGGCCGGCCTTCCCACCGCGCCGCCCGCGCCTCCACGACGACCCCCGCTGCGGGGCGTGCCGTTGGGTGAGCCACGGCCCCTCCGGCGAGGGCGCGCGCCGCCACATCAGCCCGCCGAGCACCAGGGCGGCCACAGCGAGCAGGAAGGTCGGGAGCACGATCGGCCAGCCCGTCCACCAGCTCGCCTGCGGGTAGGGCGCGACCGCGGGCAGGGCCAGCGAGGTGACCCGCTGCTCCTGGGGCGTGCCGAGGCGGGTCAGGCCGTTCATCGCGGGCTGGTTGTTCTGGTCCAGCGCGAGCGCGGACTGGTAGGCGGCCCGGGCGCCCTCGTCGTCCGCGACGACCTCCAGCGCGGTGCCGCGGGCGGACTCGCGGAAGGCGGAGGCGTACCGGTTGCCGACGGCGTCCAGCCCGGTGTCCGCGCAGGTGCCCTCGCCGGACTGCTGGGCGCGGGCGTACAGCTCGGCGGCGGTGGCCAGCTGTCCGGCGTTCAGGGCCGTCGAGGCCAGGTCGCACTGCGCCGTCTCCACGGAGGAGCCGCAGGCGGTCAGCCCGCCCAGGGCCGCCGCCGCGACGAGGGCGAGCGCCGACCGCCGGATCTGCATCGGTCCATCGTCGTGCCCGAGCCTCCGCCGAACAACCCGGGAGGGTGACCAGTCGATCACCGGCGGCGACGGATCGCCCACAGGTGGCGCCGACGGAGTATCACTCCACCATGCGGCACACCGTCCTCGCCTCGTTGGACCCACGACAGCGGGACGGCTTCGCCCTGCTGTCCGCGCCCGCCCTGCCCCGGGAGGCCCGGCAGGCCCTCGGGAAGGAGCTGCGCGAGCAGGTGCCGCGCGAGGCGATGGCCGCGTGGTCGCCCGCGAACCGGCGGATCGGGGCCGTCGGGTCGGTGCGGCTCACCAACGAGGGCCGGGTCGACCGGCTGATCCCCATCCGGATCGGGCGGATGACGGCGAGCCCCTTCGCCTTCCTGCGCGGAGCCGCGCACCTGCACGCCGCGGACTTCTCGACGTTGCCCGCCACCGGGATCCAGCCCGTCGTCTGCGGCGACGCCCACCTGGGCAACTTCGGCTTCTACGCCTCGCCCGAGCGCGACCTCGTCTTCGACCTCAACGACTTCGACGAGGCCCACCCCGGCGCCTGGGAGTGGGACCTGCGCAGGCTCGCGGTCAGCATCCATGTCGCGGGCAGGCAGTGCTCGGCGACCGAGGAGGAGTGCGGGGCGGCCGTCGCCCGGTGCGTGGACGCCTACCGTCGATCGTTGCGCAGGCTCGCCTCCGCGCCGCTGCTGGGCCGCTCCTACGAACGCATCGAGGCCGACTTCCTCGAGGAGAACGCGCCCCGCAAGGGCAGCAGGCGCGCCATCGCCGAGGCCGCCCGCAAGGCCCGCCGCCGCACCAGCGACCGGGCACTGCCGCGCTTCACCGGGGGCGAGGGCCGCGAGATCGTCGCCGAGCCGCCGCTCATCACCCGCCCCGAACCGGAGCAGTACGAGCGGATCGTGCTCGCCCTCGACGACTACCTGAACACCCTCCCGCCCCACTGGTCGCGCGTGGTCGGCGGGTACAAGGTGGTGGACGTGGCGCACAAGGTGGTCGGCGTGGGGTCGGTCGGGCTGCGCGCCTACATCGCCCTCTGCGAGGGCTCCGGGCCCGACGACGTGCTGTTCCTGCAGCTCAAGCAGGCCCGCCGCTCGGTGATCGCGCCGTTCGTGCACGGCGAGACCGCGCTGCACGAGCACCAGGGCCAGCGGGTGGTCGAGTACCAGCAGGCGCTGCAGACCGTCTCCGACCCACTGCTGGGCTGGACGACGGTGGGGGACCGGCAGTACTACGTCCGCCAGTTCCGGGACATGAAGGGCTCCTTCGACCTGGACGACATGGAACCCGCGGGCCTCATGGACTACGCCGCCATCTGCGGCCTGCTGCTGGCCAAGGGCCACGCCCGGACCAGCGGCGCATCCATGATCGCGGGCTATCTCGGCGGCGGGGGGAGGGTCCGCAGGGCGTTGTGCCGCTTCGCCCGCGCCTACGCCGACCAGACCGAGCGGGACTACGAGGACCTCCAGGCGGCCGTGCGGGCGGGCGTGTTCCCGTGCGAACCGGGCGTGTGACCGACCTTCTACACCGTGTCGGAGTCGAGTCGGGTAGGTTCACCGCCGTGACTGTGGTGCAGACGGTGCTGGCCTTCGTGCTGCCGCCCGTGGTGATCTACGCCGTGGTGTTCGGGTTGACGCTGGGGCGCAAGGCGAGCCGTCGGCCGCGCTACCGCTCCGGCGAGGCCTGGGACTACGAGCCGGTGCTGTGGACGGCCAACCCGGAGGGCGCTCACCTGCCTGCGCCCACCGAGCACGTCGAGTCCGCCACCGCGACGACCGGAGGTGCCCGTGGCCACTGGTGAGCACGCCCACGGGACGGTCGCCACGATCGATCCCGCCGACCTGCCGGAGGGCTCGGTCGTCACCGGGTCCGGCCGGGTCTCGAGCGCCGTGGTCTTCGCGGAGCCGGACACCACCGGGAAGGTGCCCTTCAGCACCGAGCAGCTCGCTCGGCTGGACGAGGCCCTGACCCTGGCGAGCCGGGACACCGGCCTGCTGTTCGCGATCTACCTGGGCGAGCTGGGGCCGAAGCCGGAGGCGCAGGCCGTCGAGCTGCAGGCTTCGCTGGAGAACGCCGACAGCGCCGTGCTCGTCGCGGTCAGCCCGGCGCAGCGCGTCGTCGAGGTGGTCACGGGGTCCGAGGCGAAGCTGCGGCTGCCGGACCGGGGTGCCAAGCTCGCGGTGATGAGCATGGTCGCGTCCTTCAAGGAGAGCGACCTCTTCGGTGGCCTGCTCAGCGGGCTGCGGATGCTGGCCGACCAGGCCGGTCACCGCCGCTGAGCCTCCGGCCGCCCGCTCGCGTGGCCCCTTCGGGGCGTCATGCGGCAATCGTGCGTGATGCCTATTCGTGGTCAGCCATATGGTGTAAGCATGTGGGCACGGAGTAGCGACCTCGTTCCCGGGAACGGCACGCACCGTTCCCGGTGTCTCGTCGTTGCTGGTACATGACAGGTCGTCGGCCCCTGAGCGGAAGACCACGTCGTTGCCCATGAGCGAACCGACATCGCGACCTGACCCGGACCAGCCCGGCCGGCGTGGCGGCGTGTCCGTGGTCGTCGTGGACGACCACGAGCTGGTGGCGACCTCGCTGGTGCTCAGCCTCAAGACCGAGGGCATCGAGGCGACCCGGATCCGCCCCTCGGCCGAGCGCGGGATCCTCGCCGAGGCCGCGCGGCTGTCGCCGGGGCTCGTCCTGCTGGACCTCGACCTGGGGCGAGACGCCGAGGGCAACCGGATCGACGGCGTGGAGCTCGTCGTGCCGCTGGTGCAGGGCGGCTGGCAGATCCTGGTCCTGTCCGGCAGCGCGGACCCCGCCCGGATCGGGTCGGCGCTGGATGCGGGCGCCCTGGCCTGGGTCCCGAAGAACGCCCCGTTCCCCACACTGCTGGGGGCGGTGCGGGAGGCGGTGGCCGGGCGACCGGTCATGTCGGAGGACCGCAGGCAGCGGTTCATCGACGTCTCGCGCCGCCGCACGGCCGAGCGCCGGGACCTCTCGGAGAAGCTCGGACGGTTGACCCAGCGGGAACGCGAGGTGCTGGCCGAGCTGGCCCGGGGCAAACGCGCCCAGGCCGTGGCCGACCACTTCGTGGTGTCGCTGGCGACGGTGCGCACGCAGATCCGCGCCGTGCTGACCAAGCTCGAGGTCGGCTCGCAGCTGGAGGCGGTCGCGCTGTACCGGCAGGCCACCGGAGGCTGAGCCGCCAGGGGCATGCGGCTGTCGGGTATTCGCCCCGCAGCCGTTCGGTCGAGGTCCATCGTCCGCTGCCGACGGTGTGGTCGCATCCCTAGGATGGATGAACGGCACGTCGTGCGACGGGCCGCGGAGGGGGGTCTCCGGCGTCATGGCGACGGGTGTCACGAGTGCGGTGGGCAGGCTCCGGCGCGCCCGGTTCACCTCCCGCCTGGCCGTGGACGTGGGGGTCCTGGCGGCGCTGTGCGCGGGCGTCGTCGTGCTGGCGTCCAGCCCTCGGCTGCTCGACTGGCTGAACCAGGAGCGCGCGGTCGACATCCTGACCCTGGTCGCCGCGGGTGTCGGCGCGGCCACGGCGATCTCGGCGCTGGTCGGGTCGCGGGTGCTGGGGGACACCCGGCTGGCCTGGCTGGCGGCCGCGCTCGTCCTCTACTGCGCGGTCGTGCTGCCGTGGACGGTGGGCTCGACCGCGGACCCGCAGAGCGCGGAGCGGGTGTCCCGGCTGCTGGCCTACTTCACGGCACTGATCCTGCTGGTCTTCGCGCTGCGTCCACCACGGAGCCTCGGGGCCTGGGGCGGTTGGGCCATCATGCTCGGCGGGGCGGCCGCGTCCGTGCTGGCGCTGTTCCTGGTGCCGGACCTCGGCCCCGTCACCGAGGTGATCACGGGGCCGGTCAGCACGGTGGTGGTCGTCGTCGGCTGGGTGGCCGCGGCCGTGCTCGCGGTGGTGGACGCCGCGCGCAGGCAGAGCGGGCCGCGCCTGCGGGTGGGCCTGGGCCTGGTGATCCTGGCGGGCGCACAGCTGTACCGGATCGCGAACGTCGCCCGGAGCCCGGTCACGGACCTGGTGTTCCCCACGCTGCGGCTCGTCGGGCTGGGCGTGTTGCTCATCGGGCTGATGCAGATGGTCGGCCGGGGCGTGCGGCGGCTGCAGGAGGAGAACTTCCTGCAGCAGGAGGAGCTGGCGGTGGCCGCGGTCCACATGGAACGCGCCGCCGCGCACTCGGCCGAGCGCAACCACGAGCTGCGCAACGGGCTCGCCGGGCTGGCGGGCATCACGCACCTGCTCTCGGCGGAGGCGGACGGGCCGGACCACGAGCGGCTGCGCAGCGCCGTGCTGGCCGAGCTGGGGCGGCTGCACACCATCCTGGAGTCCACGACGGATCCGAGCCGGCTGGAGGCGCTGGCGGGCGCGACGACCTCGGGGCCCGTGGACCCCGAGGAGTCGGGAGAGGACTACCTCCTCGAGCCGATGCTCAGCGGCCTGGTGGAGCTGCAGCGCGCCCGCGGCCGGGACATCGCGCTGGACGTGCCCGCGGACCTCGGTGCCCGCGGGGACTCGGCCGTCGTCGCGCAGATCGTCACGAACCTGTTGGCCAACTGTGAACGACACGCTGCTGGAACCCCGGTGACGATCCGAGCGTTTCCAGAGCGGAAGAACGTGGTAATCGAAGTACGTGACCGCGGGCCGGGGCTCCCTCCGGGCCGCGAGGAGACCGTGTTGACCCGTGGGGTTCGCGACCCGAGGGCGGGCGGCTCCGGGCTCGGACTGCACATCAGCCGCGAGCTGGCCGAAGGTCAGGGAGGGTCCCTGACCCTGCGCACCGTGGAGGACCCGGTGGGCTGCGCCGCACGGGTGGTCATCCGGCCGTCGACGCTGCCCGACCGGTCACCGACGGAATCGCTCGGTAGGGGCAACCTCTGACCCCACTGGGCGTCTCCCCGCTCTCGATGATGACTTTCCGGGGCGGCGCGCGACATACTGTCCGCACTCCGGCCTCTCGCGAGGCCGGTCGGCAGAAAGGAGGGATCCCAGATGGGTGACTCGAACACCCCCCGTTCGCGCAAGGGCAACACCCCGGGGTCCGTCTCGTCAGTGCTGACCCCTCCCACGGGTCTGCCCTCGATCGACGACCTCGAGACACGGTTCACGATGCCCGCCCCACGGGCACCGGAGGACTCGGCCCCGACCGCACCCCCGGTCGAGCCGCAGCCGCCTGCGCAGGCGCCACCCGCCCTGTGCCTCTGTGGCCACGTCGCCGAGGCTCACGAGCACTACCGGGCCGGAGACGACTGCGGCGCCTGCGGCGCCGAGGTCTGCAGCCACTACCGAGCTGCGGACGCCGCGGCGGAACCCGAGAAGGGTCTGCTCGCCAGGCTCGGGCTGCGCCGCTAGGACGACCCACCACGAGGGCCCCGCTTCCCCGGCGGGGCCCTCGTGGTGTCCGGGGCAATGCACGTTTCGTGCTCCCGGAGCGGCATGATCCCCGTTCGTGTGTCGGCGGCTCGGCGGCGACAGCGCTGAGGACACGCAACCGCCGATCACGCTCGGCGGGCGTGCCACCACCCGGCGAGACGCTCCAGCAGCAGCGCGCTGCCGAGGACGGTCGCGACCGCCACGCAGAAGCCGCCGACGGTGTCGGTGGGGTAGTGCGCCCCCGTCGCGACCATGCCCGCACCGATGGTCCCGCCTGCGACCAGGGCGATCGTCACGACCAGGGCGATCCCCGTCGTTCGGCCGGGGCGGACGAGGCTGACCAGCAGCAGCGCCACCACCAGTGCGATCGACGTGGCCCCGCCGGTGTGCCCGCTCGGGTAGGCGTACCCGCCGAACTCCATGGTCCGGCCGATCGCGGGCTTGAGGAACGTGGTGGCCAGCCCGGTCAGCCCCGGTCCGACGATCGCGACCGCCGCCAGCCTCCGCCGCCCCAGGGCGAGACAGATCCCGCAGAGCACGAACGCGGCCACCACGACGAGCGGCGGGGAGCCGAACAGGGTCAGCCGCTGCAGCAGGCTCACGTGGGAGCCTGCGGCGTCGTCCACGAGGGTCTCGGCGTGCCCGTCGAGCCGGCCGTAGCCGCTGTCACCCGCGTAGTGCGCGCCCAGCACGGCGAAGACGACCGTGGCGAGCGCGACCGCGACGAGCGCCGGGGTGCGGAGGTTGCCGGGCAGGACGGGGCGGCCGGCGGCTGTCATGGCTCCAGCATTTCCCGCGGGTCCCCGGCCCGGCATCGCCCGACCGGGGCCTGCGGTGTGGCGTTCGCCGCGATTACGAGCGATCGAACTCGCGTGCCGCCAGGGCTCGCACGATGCCGGCGCGACCCTCGGTCACCAGCCGACGCAGGGCCGGGGGATGGGACTCGTCCGCCAGCCAGGCGTCCGCGGCGTCGACCGTGGACTTGTCCACCGCCCAGCTCGGGAACAGGCCGAGCACCACGCTCTGCGCCCGCTCCGACGTCCGGCGCTGCCACACCTCGGCGACGACGGCGAAGTACTTCTCCACGTACCCGCCGAGCAGACCGCGCTGGGCCGGGTGGGCGAAGCCGCCGATGATGGCCTCGTTGACGGCGTTGGGGATCTCGTCGTCGTAGACGGCGCGCTCCCAGGCCCTGGCCTTCGCCTCGGCGGTGGGGATGAGGGCCCGGCCGCGCTCGGCCTGCCGCTCGCCCGCCGCGGTGGGGTCGCGGCGGTGCTCGGCCTCGATGGCCTGCTCACCCGCCCTGCCGTGTGCGACGAGCGCGGTGAGCAGCCGCCACCGCAGGTCCGTGTCGACGGTCAGGCCCGCCGGGACGTCCCGCCCGTCCAGCCAGGCGGCGAACCGGTCCAGCACGTCCTCGGTCAGCACCGAGCCCGCCAGGGAGTTGACCAGGGCGAGCTGGGTGTCCGAACCGGCCTCGGCGGCGTCGAACCCGGCGACGAGCGCGGAGGTCAGCATGGGCCAGCCGGTCTCGGCCGCCCAGGTCTCGTCCGCGTAGGAGGCGACGGCGGTCTGGACCTGCAGCAGCAGCCGCTGCAGCACACCGATCTCGGTCTCGCGGGCGAACCCGCCGGAGACCAGCGTGGCGAAGTCCCGGGCCTTCAGCTCGGCCTCGCGGGTCATCTCCCAGGCCGCCGACCAGCACAGGGTGCGGGGGAGCGGCTCGGCGATGTCCCCGATGCGGTCGATCAGGGTGGTGAGCGACGCCGGGTCCAGGCGCAGCGCGCAGTAGGTGAGGTCGTCGTCGTTGACCAGGACGAGCTTGCCCTGAGGGGTGCCGACCAGCGCGTTCACGGCGGTGCGCTCGCCGGTGACGTCCACCTCGACGCGCTCGGTCCGGACGATCCGGCCTTCTCCGTCCTCGTCGTAGACGCCGACGGCGACGCGGTGCGTCCGGGTCTCGCCCGCACCCGGGCGGGCGCCGCCCTGGACGATCTCGAAGCTGGTGAACCGGCCGTCGGCGTCCACCTCGAACTGCGGGCGCAGCAGGTTCAGCCCGGTGGTGCGCAGCCACTGCGCGCCCCAGTCGCTGAGATCCCGGCCGGAGGCCTTCTCCAGGGCGCCCAACAGGTCGTCGAACGTGGCGTTGCCCCACTGGTGGGCCTCGAAGTACGCGCGCAGGCCGGCCATGAAGGGCTCGAGCCCCACGTAGGACACCAGCTGCTTGAGCACCGAGGCGCCCTTGGCGTAGGTGATCCCGTCGAAGTTGACCTCGACGGCCTGCAGGTCCGGGATGTCCGCCGCGATCGGGTGCGTGCTCGGCAGCTGGTCCTGGCGGTAGGCCCAGGACTTCTCGACGTTCGCGAACGTCGTCCACGCCTCGGTGTACTCGGTGGCCTCCGCCTGGCAGAGCACCGACGCCCAGGTGGCGAAGGACTCGTTGAGCCACAGGTCGTCCCACCAGCGCATGGTCACGAGGTCGCCGAACCACATGTGCGCCATCTCGTGCAGGATCGTCTCGGCGCGGCGCTCGTAGAGGCTGCGGGTGACCCGGGACCGGAAGACGTAGTCCTCCAGGAAGGTCACCGCGCCCGCGTTCTCCATCGCCCCCGCGTTGAACTCCGGCACGAAGAGCTGGTCGTACTTGCCGAACGGGTACCGGATCCCGAAGTTGCGGTGGTAGAAGTCGAAGCCCTGCCGCGTCTCCGTGAAGATCCGCTCGTGGTCCATGTGCGGCGCGAGGCTGGAGCGGCAGTAGATGCCGAGCGGGATGCCGTCGTGCTCGGTGTGCCAGCTCGCGTAGGGGCCCGCGATCAGGGCGACCAGGTAGGTCGACATGACCTCGGTCTCGGCGAAGCGGTGCACGCCGCCGTCCGCCTCGGCCACGGCGTTCGAGACGACCTTCCAGTCCTCCGGGGCCGTCACGGTGATCGTGTAGCGCGCCTTGAGGTCCGGCTGGTCGAAGCAGGCGAAGAGCCGCTTGCAGTCCGCCGTCTCGAACTGGGAGTAGAGGTAGACCGCGCCGTCGACCGGGTCGACGAAGCGGTGCAGGCCCTCGCCGGTGTTCATGTACTCGCCGGTCGCGACGACGACGAGCTCGTTCTCCGCGGCGAGGTTCGGCAGGGCGATGCCCTCGTCCTCGGTGTAGCCGGAGACGTCCAGTGCGGTGCCGTTGAGCGTGGCGGACTCGACGCCGGCGCCGACGAAGTCGATCCAGCTGTCCGCGCCGGGCTCGGCGGCGGTGAAGCGGACCGTCGCGGTCGTGGAGAAGGTCTTCTCACCCGGCGCGCCGTTCCCGTCGGTCAGGTCGAGGTCGACCGCGTACGACGAGACGGCCAGCAGGGCGGCCCGGAGCTCGGCGTCGGTCCGGGTCAGGTTGGGCGGGGCCATGAGCGGTGGGCGGTCCTTCCGGGGGCCGGGGGCGGTCCACCGCATCCAATCACGGGTCGGCCGTCCGTGACGGGGTATCCGGGAACACCCGGCCCGTGATGACGGTTGAGCGTTGAAGGACGAGCTGTGACGACGAACGGAGTGCCTGTGAGCAGCACGGAGACCACCACACCGAAGGTCGACATCTGGGTGGACCCGCTGTGTCCCTGGGCGTGGTTGACCTCGCGCTGGATCCTGGAGGTCGAGCAGGTCCGAGACGTCGAGCTGGACTTCCACGTGATGAGCCTCGCGGTGCTCAACGACGGCCGGGACCTCCCCGAGCAGTACGCCGAGATGATGAAGAAGGCCTGGGGCCCGGTCCGCGTGCTGATCGCCGCGGCCGAGGCGCACGGGCGCCAGGTCGTCCGGCCGCTCTACGGCGCGATGGGTGAGCGGATCCACAACGGCGGCAACAAGGACTTCGACGTCGTCGTCGAGGAGGCGCTGGCGGAGCAGGGTCTGCCCGCCGAGCTGGCCGAGGCGGCCACCGACTCCTCGTGGGACGAGAAGCTCAAGTCCGAGCACCACTCGGGCATGGACGCGGTGGGCATGGACGTGGGCACGCCGGTGATCCACGTCGACGGGGTGGCCTTCTTCGGGCCGGTCATCTCCAAGGTGCCGCACGGCGAGGAGGCCGGGAAGGTGTTCGACGGCGCGCGCCTGCTCGCGGGGTGGCCGCACTTCTTCGAGCTCAAGCGCACCCGCACCGAGGACCCGGACTTCGACTACTGAGCCCTTCTCGCACGAACGGCACTTTTGTGCGGTAGGTCCGCACAAAAGTGCCGTTCGTGCGTTTCGGGGTGGGTCAGTGGGCGGCGATGTACATATCCCGGAGGATTCCGGTCTGCAGTTCCATGTCCCGCAGCCGCGCCTTCACGAGGTCGCCGATGCTGACCATCCCGACGAGCCTGCCGCCGTCGAGCACGGGCAGGTGCCGGTAGCGGCCGCCGGTCATCCGGGCCATCGCGGTCTCCAGCGGCTCGCCGAGCGAGGCGGTGGCGACCTTGCGGGTCATGACCTCCTCGATCCGCAGGTCGAGCAGGGCGGGGCCGCGCTGGGCGAGCTCGCGGATGAGGTCCCGCTCGGACACGATCCCGACGATGCGGCGGTCGGCGTCGCACACCACCAGCGCGCCGACGCCGTGCTGTTCCAACCTGCGCACGGCGTCGTTGACCGTGGCCCACGGGAGGATCGTGTGCACGGTCCGTCCCTTGCTGTCGAGGATGTCCGCAATCTTCATCGCTCAGCCCTCCACTCGATTCCCACTGTGATTCACAGTGTGCGCCCGCAGGCACTGTTACGTCACGAAACGGTGGAGCGGATCACTGGGATGGGGAGGCCCGTCTCGCGGACGCGACGTCCAGCCCGGACACTCTCCGGCGTTCACGATCGTGAAGCGTTCGCGGCGTTCGGCCGCGCGGACGGCGCCGGGTCGGCACGGTGCCGCCCGTGCGTGGAGGACTCGGACGGTCGGTGGCGGCGGTGGTCGGCGTGCTCGCGGTGCTTGCGGGGGTGGTCGTCGCCGTCGGGTGGCGGGGTGAGCCCGGCGGGGTGCGGGTGGACGGACGGTGGTTCGCGCGAGCGGACGGGACCCCGCTGTTCTGGCTCGCGGACACCTCGTGGGACCTGGTGGCGGCGGATCCCTCCGCGGCGGAGGACTACCTCGCCCGCCGCGCCGACCAGGGCTACACGGTGGTCCGGACCGCGTTGCTGCGCCCGGGATCGCCCCGGGACGCCGCGGGCCATCCGGCCTACCGGGGCCACCTCGGGGCCCTGGACACGTCACCGGGCGGGTACTGGGACCACGTGGACGACCTCGTCGCGGCGGCCACCGCACAGGGCCTGACGATGGCGTTGGCGCCGGTCTGGAGCGACGGTCAGGCCGGGAGCCTGGTCACCGCGGACAACGCGCGGGAGTACGGGGCGTTCCTGGGAGCCCGGTACGAGGACGCGTCGGTGCTGTGGCTGACCGGCGGGGACGACGACGGCTCGCACGGTGAGGTGTGGTCCGAGCTGGTGGCGGGGTTGCGGGAGGGCGGGAGCGACGCTCCGGTGTCGCACCTGGCGAGTTCCGGCTCGTCGGATGCGGGTCCCCACCCCGCCGCGGGGTCGGATGGGCACGCGGAACAGGGCTCGGATCGGGGGGCGCGCTCGGACGCGCCGCCGGGTTCGGACCGGGCGTCGGGCTCGGTGGAGACCTCGGGACCGGGGGCGGCTGGTCCGGGATCGAACATGTCGGACTCGGGCCGGACGCCGACGGGGGAGTCGGTGGGGTCGCGGACGGACGGCCCGCGCCCGGAGTCGACGGATCCGGAGTCGACGGATCCGGAGTCGAGGGGCTCGGGCTCGGCGGGGATGGGCCGGCGTTCGACGTCGGACGCCGCCCGGGGCGAGGGAGGGTCGGGGTCGACCTCTGCCGGGTCCGACGCGAGCGGATCCGGCGCCGGGACGGGCAGCGCGAGGACTGGCGAGGTGCGGTCCGACGTCACCGGTACCGCCGCGGGAACCTGCGCCTCCTCGGCGAGCCGGGCCGATGCGCGCGCCGCGGGCCGGGAGAGCGGGGACCCGCTGGTGGACGCGACGCCGCCGAGCGTCGGCGAGGACTGCGGGTCCGCGGGCACGACCACACCGCACGACGCCCGGGCCGAGGCCTGGCGCGCGACGCTCGGCGGGGCGACCGGCGCGACCTACGCCGGGTCGGAGGCGGACGCGGAGGCGGGGTCGGACGCCGGGGGAGAGGCAGAGGAGGGCGCCGCGCAGCTCGGCGTGCTGCGGCGGGTCATGGAGTCGCGGCCCTACCGGCTGCTGGAGCCCGCGGACGAGGCGCTCGGCGGAAGTGGGCTGGAGGGGTCGGCGCGGGTGTCGGCGGCGGTGGCGTCGGACGGGTCGTTCCTCGTCGCGTACACGCCGGAGGGCATGGACGTGACGGTCGACCTGGACATGCTGGCGGCGAACAGTGTGAGGGCCTCCTGGGTGGATCCGCGCACGGGGGAGGTGCTGGAGGTGCCCGAGCCGGTCGAGGCGACCGGCACCGCGGCCTTCGAGGCGCCGGCCGGGACGGGGGACGAGCGGGACTGGGTCCTCGTGCTCGACGACGACGCCGCCGGCTACGGGGCGCCGGGCACCGAGGTCCTGGAGGACCCCGCCGAGTCGGGCGCGGCAGCCGTCACCCCGGCCCCCTCGGTCGAGCGTGCGCCTGCCGATCCTGGGCGGAGCTCGCCGACCCCCGCCGACTCGCCGTCCGCCGGGTCCGAGAGCGGCGGCGCGCGGCCGGCCCGGTCGGACCCCGCCCGACGACCGGCTGAACCCCGGCCCCGGGAACCGCAGCCCACCGAGCCGCAGCCCACCGAACCGCAGCCGGGAGAGCCTCAGCCGGAAGAGCCTCAGCCGAGAGAGCCCCGGCCGACCGAGTCCCAGCCCACCATCCCCGAACCTCCCGCCGCCGAACCCGCCACCGACTCCACCTGGGACCGCCTGGCCACCTGCGAGTCGTCGGGGAACTGGGCGATCAACACCGGGAACGGCTACTACGGCGGGCTCCAGTTCAGCTCCGCGACCTGGTCGGACTTCGGCGGGACCGCCCACGCCCCGCGCGCGGACCAGGCGACGAAGGAGCAGCAGATCGAGATCGCGACGAAGGTCCGCGACCGGCGGGGCGGGTACGGCTCCTGGCCCGCCTGTGCCCGCAAGCTCGGCCTGCCGCGGTGACGACCATGATCACCGAAAGTGTGCACTCAGCGCGCCCACGACCGCGCTGCGAGCACACGAACGGCGATCTTGCCGCGCTGAGAGCACGAAACGTGCGCGCCCGGGGAGCCGCTCGCCCACCCGGAACCGCGCCCCCAGCCCGACCTCCCGCGAGCCGAACGATCGGGAGTGCCTACCCTTGGGGGTCATGACCCCGTCCGAGCCCGATGCCGTGCGCATCGGGAACCGCTACCGCCTCGAGGAGCGCATCGGCGCGGGCGCCATGGGGGCGGTCTGGCGGGGGACGGACGAGCTGCTGAACCGGGCCGTCGCGGTCAAGGCGCTGATCGCGGCCACCACGATCAGCGGGCACGGGACGGACGCCGCCGAGGAGTCCCGCCAGCGGCTGCTGCGCGAGGGCCGGATCGGCGCGCGGCTGCAGCACGCGCACGTCATCAGCATGTTCGACGTCGTGGTGCACGACGACCGCCCCTGGCTGGTCATGGAGTACCTCCCGTCCCGTTCGCTCGCGGTCGTGCTGGGGGAGAAGGGCCCGCTGAGCCCCCAGGAGGCCGCGGAGATCGGCCGCCAGGTCGCGGACGGGCTCTTCGCCGCCCACGCCGCGGGCGTGGTGCACCGCGACATCAAGCCCGGCAACATCCTGCTCGCCGAGGACGGCACGGCGAAGATCAGCGACTTCGGCGTCTCCCGCGCGGTGGACGACGTCCAGCTCACCCGCACGGGCATGATCGCGGGCACCCCGGCCTTCCTCGCCCCGGAGGTCGCGCGCGGCCAGGAGCCCACCAGCGCGTCGGACGTCTTCGCGCTCGGTGCCACGCTCTACGCCGCGGTCGAGGGCGAGCCGCCGTTCGGCCTGGACGACAACGCCTACGCCCTGCTGCACAAGGTCGCGACCGGCCAGATCCGCCCGCCGCAGCAGGCTGGTCCGCTGACCGCGCTGCTCATGCGGCTGCTGTCCAACGAGCCCACCGACCGCCCGACGGCCTCCCAGGCCCGGGACGCGTTGGCCGCGATCGCCGCCGGGGGGACCGCGGTCGGCCTGGCCGCGACGGCCCCGGCCGGGACCGCGGTGCTGCCGCCCGTAGCCGCCCCGCAGCGCACGGAGGGCCCGCCCACCCTCACCGGCCTGCCCCCCGTCGTCGGGCCGCCCGCGCCGGTGTCCGGCGGCGGTGAGCCGCCCCGTCGGCGCAGGCTGCTGCCCGTCCTGATCGCCCTGGTCGCGCTGCTCGTAGTGGGCGGCGGGGTGCTGATCGGCGCGCTCCGGAGCGGGGGCTCGGGGACCGAGGACCCGGTCGTGGCCGCCCCGACCACCACCGTCGAGGCCCCGGCGCCGACCACGACCACCGCACCGCCGCCGACCACGACCCCCACCCGTCCGCCGACGACGACCACCACGCCCCCGCCCGCGAGCGGCGAGGCCGTGTCGTTCGTGCAGAGCTACTACGCCCTGCTGCCCGGGAACCCGGACGCCGCGTTCGCGCTGCTCAGCAGCCAGGCCCAGCAGGCCTCCGGCGGGATCGACGGTTACCGGAGCTTCTACGGCGGGCTGTCCGCGGTCTCCGCGCAGAACGCGCGCGCGATCGGCGAGGACCAGGTCTCCGCCACCATCGTCTTCACCCGCCGGGACGGCTCCAGCAGCAGCGAGCCGTACACCTTCCGGGTCGGCACCGGCCCGGACGGGAACCGGATCATCCAGTCCTTCAGCCGAGCTTGACCGTCAGGCGGTCTGCGACTCCGCCTCGCGCAGGTGCGCGGTCACCCAGTGCACGACCTCGGTGACGAACTCGGCGCGGTGGGCGACGGCGTGGGTCTCGTGGCCCTCGTCGTCGAACAGCAGGAACCGCGGGGACGCACCGCGCTCCCGCAGCGCCTCCACGATCCGCGACGCCTCGCCCAGCGGGACGTTGGTGTCGTACTTGCCGTGCACCACCATCAGCGGCGCCGCGATCCGGTCCACCGAGTGGATCGGCGACAGTGCCCGCAGCAGGTCCCCGTCCGCGGCGGGGTCGCCGTACTTGGTGGTCGCCGCGGCGGCGATCCACGGCTCGGTGTCGGTGTAGAAGGTCTCGAGGTCGCTCATCCCGCAGACGTCCACGCCCACGGCGAACAGCTCCGGGAACCACGCCAGCGCGACGAGCGTGAGGTACCCGCCGTAGGACCGCCCGGACACCCCGATCCGGTCCGGGTCGGCGAGGCCCGAGGCCCGCAGGAAGCTCACCGCCGCCCGCACGTCCGTGATCGCGGTGAACCGCCGGTCCCGGTCGTCCGCCTGGGAGAACGAGCGGCCGAAGCCGGCCGAGCCGCGCACGTTCGGCGCGAAGACCTGCACGCCTGCGGCGACCAGCGCCTGGAACAGCGGCTGGAAGATCGGCCGTTCCTGCGCCTCGGGGCCGCCGTGCAGCCAGATCAGGGTGGGGGTCGCCCCGTAGGCCCCGCGCGGGCGGAACAGCCAGCCGGTGAGCAGCAGGCCGTCCTCGCCGCGGAACTCGTGCAGGGTGGGGTCGACGAGCTCGTCGACGACCGCGATGTCCGCGGGCAGCAGCGGCGCGGGCTCCGCCAGGGGGACGTCCAGCGCGATCCGCGTGATGCCGGGCGGCAGAGTGGGACCCTCCGAGGCCACGAGCAGCGCCTCGCCGTCCCGGGTGAACGCCACACCGGTGACGACGTCCCCGGGCTGGTCCGACACGGGGGACGCGATCCCGTCCCGCAGGTCGATCAGCTCGAGCTCGCTGCGGCCGTCGACGTTCCAGACCAGCGCCGCGCGGGCACCGGCCGGGTCGAGGGCGACCTGGTCGAGGTCGTCCCCGCTGCGTGCGGCGACGTCCCAGGCCAGCGACACCTCGTCGTCCGACAGGGAGCAGGCCAGCAGCGACGGGCGCTCGCGGCCCGCGTCCGTGTGCAGGTAGAGCACGGCGCCGGTGACGCCGAAACGGGCGTCCGCGACGGTGGCGTCGTGCCCGGGCAGCAGCTCGACGCGGCGGCCGGTCCAGAGGTCGATCAGCTCCAGGCCGCGGAACCCGCGCCGCCCGGTGCGGACGACGGCCCGCCGCCCGTCCCGGCTGACCGCGCAGACCACCGCGGCGGGCCCGGAGGCCAGCACCGTGGACGAGCCGTCCCGGACGTCCACCAGGCAGGCCAGGCCCTCGCCGTCCGGCCCGTAGATCGTGACGCCGAGCTGGCGCCCGGACGGCGACCAGGCCCCCAGCGTGACGGCCCGGGAGCCGGAGCCCTCGGAGTCGACCATCGACTCGGAGGCCGCCGCGATCTCGCGGCGCTCGACGCCGTCCGGCGTCAGCAGCAGCACCCGGGTCCGCTCCCCGCCGCCGGGAGCGATCTGGCACGCCAGGTAGGTGCCGTCCGGCGACCAGTTGATCGCCGTGACGTCGCAGGCCACGGCCGGGTCCACCTCGGTGTCCAGCGGCGCGGCGGGCTGGGCGACCGGCTCGTCGGGCGCGGGCAGCGGCGCGACCCAGGCCCGCGGGCGGCCGTCGCGGTCGGAGACCCAGGCCAGCAGGGTGCCGTCCGGCGACGGGAGCGGGGACCGGTAGGAGGGGACGATCAGATGTTCACCCAGGTCCCCCGCCAGCTGAGCGCGACGACGCTCGGTGAACGTGTCCATCTAGATCCCCCTCTCCTGTAACCACATCTCCAGCAGTGCTACCTGCCACAACGCATTCGAACCCAGATTGGTGCGCTGGGTGTTCGGGTCCGCCAGCATCCGGTCCAGCCAGTCGCCGCGGACGAGCCCACGCGCCTTGGCGACCGGATCGGTGACGGCGGCGCGTACGCGCTCGAGGAACGGTCCCTCGAGGTGCCGGATCGCCGGGACGGGGAAGTATCCCTTGGGCCGGTCGATCACCGCGTCCGGGACGACCCCGCGGGCGGCCTCCTTGAGGACACCCTTGCCGCCGTGCGCGAGTTTCAGTTCTGGTGGGCACGCCGCCGCCAACTCGACGAGCTCGTGGTCCAGGAACGGGACGCGTGCCTCCAGTCCCCAGGCCATCGTCATGTTGTCGACACGCTTGACCGGATCGTCCACGAGCATGATCGTGCTGTCCAGCCTCAGCGCCGCGTCCAGTGTGCGCTCCGCCCCGGGCCGGGCGAAATGTGAGGTGATGAACTCGCGGCTCGGATCGTGGTCGAGCAGCCACTCGGGCTCGAGGATCGACGCCAGGTCCGAGTGCGGCCGGTCGGTGAAGACCGCCTGGTAGGCCTCCATCGCCTGGTCGCGCGGGGTCCGTGCGAGCGGCGGGTACCAGTCGTAGCCCGCGAAGACCTCGTCCGCGCCCTGGCCGGACTGCACCACGGTGACGGACTTGGCGACCTCCTCGGAGAGCAGGTAGAAGGCCACGCAGTCGTGGCTGACCATGGGCTCGGCCATCGCCGTGATCGTGTCGTCGACGGCGGGCAGCATCCGCGCCGGGTCGACCAGGATCTGCTGGTGGTCGGTGCCGAACTCCTTGGCCACGATGTCGCTGTACTCGAACTCGTCGCCCTTCTCGCCGCCCGCGGCGTGGAAGCCGACGGAGAAGGTCTTGAGCCCCGTCTGCCCCTCCTGGGCGAGCAGCGCCACGATCAGCGAGGAGTCGAGTCCACCCGAGAGCAGGACGCCCACGGGGACGTCGGCGACCATGCGCCTGCGCACCGCGGTCCGCAGCCCGTCGAGGACGGCCTCCTTCCAGTCCGTGACGCCCAGCTCGGGGCGGCGCTCGTGGACCGGGGCCCAGTAGACGCGGTCGCTGAAGCGGCCGTCCGCCTCGTAGGTGCGGACGGTGGCGGGCGGCAGCTTGCGGACGCCGCTCAGGATCGTCCGCGGCGCGGGCACCACCGAGTGGAAGGTCATGTAGTGGTGCAGCGCGACCGGGTCGATGCTCGTGTCCACCCCGCCCGCCTCCAGGAGCGCGGGCAGCGTCGAGGCGAACCGCAGGACGCTCGAGGACGACGTGTAGTACAGCGGCTTGATCCCCAGCCGGTCCCGGCCCAGCACCAACCGCCCGGTGTCCCGCTCGGACACCGCGAAGGCGAACATCCCCTTGAAGTGCTCCACGCAGGAGGCACCCCACTGGGCGTAGGCCTTGAGCACCGTCTCGGTGTCCGACGTGGAGAAGAACGTGTGCCCCGCGGCCTCCAGCTCGCCGCGCAGCTCCTGGTAGTTGTAGATGCAGCCGTTGAACACCACGGCCAGGCCCAGCGCGGAGTCGACCATCGGCTGGGCGCCGCGCTCGGACAGGTCGATGATCTTCAGCCTGCGGTGCCCCAGGGCGACCGGGCCCGCCGCGTGCACCCCGGTCCCGTCCGGCCCGCGGCGCTCCATGGCCTTCGTGATCCGGGCCACCACCGCCGGGTCGGCGGGGGAGCCGTCGAATCTCATCTCACCGGCGATGCCGCACATAGCACTCCTTAACGCAGGATCCAGGTGTCCTTCGCGCCGCCGCCGCGCGACGAGTTGACGATCAGGCTCCCCGGCGGGGCCACCCGGGACAAGGCGGCGGGCACCACGTCCAGGTGCGCGTGCGCGCCGTACTGGCTCTGGAAGACGAAGGCCCGCAGGTCCACGGCCCGCGGCTCGAGCCTGCGGCCGGTGAAGGTGGGATGTGTGGAGAGCGCCACCATGTCCTGCGCCACCCAGCCCGCGGGCTCGGCGCGGATCTGCTTCTCCACCTCGGTCAGCTCGGAGCGCTCGGCGTGCGGGCCGATGACGATGCCGGCGCCGCCGTACCCGTCGACCGGCTTGAGGACGAGCTCGGAGAGCCGGTCCAGCACCTCGGCGCGGCGCTCGGGATCCACGCACGGGTAGGTGGGCACGCTGTCGAGCAGCGGCTCCTCGTCCAGGTAGTACGTGATCATATCCGGGACGTAGGCGTAGACGAGCTTGTCGTCCGCGATGCCGTTGCCCAGCGCGTTGAGCAGGGCGACGTTGCCGCGGGAGACCGCGACCGCCAGCGCCCGGCCGATCGGGCGCAGGTCGGCGCCCTTCGAGGTCATCAGGTCCTTCTCGTCCATCCGCCGGTAGAGCGCGGAGAGCCTGCGGCGGCCGCCCTCGGAGACGAGGAAGACGCCGTCGTCGGTCACCTGCAGGTCCCGCGGCGTGACGACGGGGACCCCCATCTGCCGGGCGAGCAGCTCGTGTTCGAAGAAGGCCGAGTCGGTGGGGCCGGACGACAGCAGCGCGACCTCGTCGTGCCCCGGGGTGCCGGTCTCGGTCGCGGACAGCAGCGCCGCGCGCAGCCTGCCTGGCACGTCCTCCAGCCCGACGACGCCGGTCGGCGGCTCCAGGTCGCTCATCACCGAGCGCACCAGCCGCCGCGACATGATCGAGTAGCCGATACCGGACGGGACCCGGAGGTTGTCCTCCAGGACCAGCCAGTGGTCGGCCGAGTCCCGGACCAGGTCGATGCCGGCGACCGCGATGCGCACCACGTCCTGCGGCACGATCTCGCCGTTGCGGTGCCTGCCCGGCGCGTTGTCGACCACGGTGGCCGGGATGACGCCGTCCCGGACGATCCGGCGGTCGCCGTAGACGTCTCGCAGGAACAGCTCCAGGGCCCGGACGCGCTGCGCGAGCCCGTCGGTCAGCCGCGCCCAGTCCTCGGCGGAGACGATCCGCGGGACCAGGTCCAGCGGGAAGAGCCGGTGCTCCTCCGGCGGCCCGAACGTGACGCCGCGGGCGCGCTGCTCGGTCTCCAGCGCGGACTCGGCCGCGACCATCCCGCGCGGGCCGAGGCGTTCGAGGGTGCGGAACATCCAGCCGTACTGGGGCAACACGGTGCCTGCGGGGGAGACGGCCTCGTCGTAGGCGCCCGGCGCGTACTCGGCGAGCAGCTCGCGGGCCAGCGGGGCCTCGACGGGCGGCTCGATCCGCAGCAGCCGTCCCTGCGTGTTGGCGAGCAGGGCGTCCACGACGTCCACCAGCTCGCCGCGGCGGCCGAACATCCGCCGCTGCCGGGCCGCCCCCGAGCCGCGCAGCAGCGTGGCCTGGGACAGCTCCAGCACGTGCTCCCAGTCGCCCTGCTCCTCCAGCTGCGGGCGGAGCCGGTCGATCAGCTGCCCGACGAGCAGCGGCGGCGAGATCAGCGACGGCCCCACCAGGTCCACGAGGTCGCCCTCCAGACCCGAGCGGGCGGCCCGCCAGCTCGCGGCGCGCAGCAGCTCCTGGCCGGTGGTCGGCAGGGGCACGCCCGCCTCGATGTCCTCGCGGGCCCGGCAGACCAGGGCGCGGAAGAGTCCCGCGATGAGGACCACGTCGTCCACCTCGGTGCACGCGTCGCACACCCGGAGCTCGACGGTCGGCACGTGCGCGCTCGGCCGGATGTCGAAGTAGAGCATCCCCGGGTCGGAGATCGTGCCGCTGGCGATCAGCGAGTCCACCATCGCGTCGTACTCGGCGGCGGTCTCGACCATCGCCGGCGGGCCCGCGGTGGGCCAGCGGGACCAGACCATGCTGCGGTAGCTGGCGTAGCCGGTGTCGTTGCCGCGCCAGTACGGCGAGCTCGCCGAGATCGCCAGCAGGATGTGCAGGTACGGCGCCACCCGCCGGACGACCTGCACCGCGGTGTCCCGGTCCGGCACGTCCACGTGCACCTGGGCGCCGCAGATGTGCTGCTCGCGCACGAGCGCCTGGTACTCGTGCTGCATCTTCTCGTAGCGGGCACCCGCGGAGATGTCGTCCCCGGTGAGGTCGACCAGCGGGACCGTGCCCGCGGCGACGATCCCCAGCCCGTGCGGCTCGGCGACGCTCTCCAGCTTCCGGCGCAGCCTGTGGAGGTGTCCGCCCAGCTCGTCGAGGGTCTCGCAGACCGGCGTGTTGGTCTCGACCAGCGAGCGCTGCAGCTCGCGGGCGAACTCGGCGCCGTCCAGTTCCGGCAGCAGGAGCTCCACCTGGGGCGCGGCCCGCCGGGTCGTGAGATCCACGACGTGGAACTCCTCCTCGACCCCGAGAAGGGGCCTCCCCGCGGCGCTCATGCGGGTGACGCTAGGGGCCGATTGTTACGTGCAGATAGCCCCCAGACGGTCGCCACACCCGGGAGTACCCCATTCGGACGGCCCGATCGGACATCGCTCAGGTGTACGCCGCCTCGAAGAACGCCAGCTCCAGCTCGACGGCCCGGGCGAACCTCCTGCTCACCCGCACCACGTGCCTGCTGCTCGGCGCCGCCCGGTCCAGCTCGGCCCGGAGGAACCCCACCCACGCCTCGAACGCCGGGCCCCGGTGCAGCTCGATCCACTCCCGCGCGATCGGGTCCGCAGGCAGCTCGCCGTCGCGGGAGGCCCAGTCCAGGTAGAGCCACTCGGCCACCAGCAGCACCGCGAGGATCTCGGTGTAGCTCGCGTCCGCGCGTGCGGCGTCCATCAGGTCGACGAACCCGCGGGTCGGCTCCGCGAGCTCCGGGGCCTCGGCGGACACCCCGAGGGCGGCGAAGGAGGTGAGGAAGAACTCGTGCTCGTCACCTGCGACCAGCCCGACCTGGCGGGCGTGCACCACGCGGGCGGCCGGGTCGTCGCAGGTGGCGACGGCCGCGCCCATCAGCGCGAGGAAGGCGTCGCAGAACTGGAAGTCCTGCACGAGGTAGCGCGCCAGGACGGCCCGGTCGACGGTCCCGGCCCACAGCTCGGAGACGAAGCGGTGACCGACCGCCGCCTCCCAGGTCTCGAGGGTGGACTCGCGGAGCTCAGCGGAGAACGACACGGCGTCAATTCTGGTCGAGGGCCGCGGCGTACTCGTCGGGGGTGTTGACGTTGCGCAGCGACTCGAGCTCCGGGTCGGCGGCGGCGAGCGCCGGATCGGCCCGCAGCTCGGCCGCCTCCACCCGCCGGGTGTCGACGACCGCGAACAGGTCCGGTGGGCGGTTGCGGCCCGCGTCGATCAGGGCCGCGACCTGCCCCGCGAGTCCCACCCGGTAGGCGGCCGCGAGGGGCTGGTGGTGGCCGTGGACCACGGGGAGCAGGACGTCGTGCCCGCCGAGCAGGGCCAGCACCCGCCGGACGTAGGCCGGGTGCAGGAACGGGAGGTCGACCGACGCGACGAACGCGGCGTCCGCCCGGTCGCCGACGGCCGCGAGCCCGGTCGCGATCCCCTGCAACGGCCCCCGCCCCTCGACGGGATCGGCCACGACCTCGGCCCCCACCTCGGGAAGCTCCTGGCCGGGCGCCCCGACGACGATCACCGGCCCGTCCACGACGGTGCGCACGACCCCGACCACGTACGCCAGCAGCGGAGCCCCACGCCAGTCCAACCAGGCCTTCGACCGCCCCATCCGCGACGAGCGTCCTCCGGCCACCACGATCCCCGCCGTCCGCACCGCGCCGACCCTAGACCGCCACGCGCATGACCCGGCCCGCGTCGCCGATCTCGCCGCCCAGGACGTCCGCCTCGCCTGCCGCGAACCGGGCGGCGGACCACGTGCAGGCGAGTGCGTCGAGGCAGTCGTCGAGGCGGGCGCCCGCGGGCAGGTCGGCGAAGGCCTCCTCCGCCGGGACCCAGCGGGACAGGGCGGCGATCCGCTGACCGGCGCCCCGGGCTGTCTTCTTGCCCGCGTAGTCGACGGGCGCCAGGCCGCGGAAGGCCAGCTCCGGCGACACCTCGACCACGCCCGGCGGCAGCGGGTCCACCGACAGCCAGTCCAGGATCTGGCGCCGGATGTTGTAGGTCTGGATGCTGATCCCGCGCCCGGTCAGCTCCTGCGACAGCGCCACCGCCTCGGCGTGCGTCGGCGCCTCCAGCACCGCTCGCGCCGGTGCCGGGAAGATCGAGGACCGGGCCCGGCCCAGCCGGGCCGCGGCGAGCCCGTCGCACGGGCGCCACCCGGTGACCGGCACGGCGAGGGGGATGTCCACGCCCACCGCCGCACAGTCCGCGGTGAGCGCCACGACCTCGGCGGCGGACCCGACGACGGACCACCGCACGGGATCGAGCAGCACCACCACCCAGCCCCCGGGCACCCCGTCCACCCCGGCGATCGCGCGCATACGGCAGGATCGCACCCGTGCGCGTCTACCTCGGCAGTGACCACGCCGGTTTCGAGCTCAAGGCCCGCCTCCTGGAGCACCTCGGGGGGCGGGGGATCGACGTCGTGGACGTCGGCGCCCTGACCTACGACCCGGACGACGACTACCCCGCCTTCTGCATCGAGACCGCGCAGCGCACGGTCGAGGACCCGGCGAGCCTGGGCATCGTGATCGGCGGCTCCGGCAACGGCGAGCAGATCGCCGCGAACAAGGTCAAGGGTTGCCGCGCGGCGCTGGCGTGGAGCACCGAGACCGCCAAGCTCTCCCGCGAGCACAACAACGCGCAGGTCATCGGCATCGGCGCCCGCCAGCACACGTTCGAGGAGGCCGCGGCGATCGTCGAGGCGTTCCTCACCACCCCCTTCTCCGAGGGCGAGCGCCACCAGCGGCGCATCGACCAGCTCGCGCGCTACGAGGAGACGGGCGAGATTGCCTGAGGGCCACACCCTCCACCGGCTCGCGCGCAGGCACCGGACGCTCTTCGCGCACAGGCCGGTCGGGGTCTCCAGCCCGCAGGGCCGGTTCGCCGAGTCCGCCGCGCTGCTCGACGGGCTCGTGCTCCGCAAGGCGGAGGCGCACGGCAAGCACCTGTTCCACATGTTCGACCGGGACCTCGTGGTGCACGTCCATCTCGGGCTCTACGGCACGTTCGACGAGGGTGAGCTCCCCGTGTCCGAGCCGCGCGGCCGGCTGCGCCTGCGCCTGGTCGGCGAGACCCACTTCGCCGACCTGCGCGGACCCACCGCGTGCGAGCTCCTCACCCGCGCCGAGGTGAAGGCCATCCGGGAGCGGCTCGGCCCGGACCCGCTGCGCCGGGACTTCGATCCCGAGCGCGTGTGGGCGCGGATCTCGCGGAGCTCGTCCCCGCTCGCGACGCTGCTCATGGACCAGAAGGTCGTCTCCGGCGTCGGGAACGTCTACCGCGCGGAACTGCTGTACCGGCACGGGCTGGACCCGCAGACCAGCGGGAGGTCGCTGGACCGTGGCACCTGGGACGCGATGGCCGCCGATCTCGTCACCCTGATGAGGGACGGCGTGCGGAAGGGTCGGATCGACACCGTCCGGCCCGAGGACGACCCGCGGCGCAAGGGGTTCGCCGCCCGCAGGGACCGCCACGGTGGCGAGGTCTACGTCTACCGGCGCGCCGGGATGCCCTGTCACGTGTGCGGTACCGAGGTCCGCACCACCGTCCACGCCGCCCGCAACCTCTTCTGGTGCCCCACCTGCCAGAAGTAGGTCGACGCGCGGGATCGGGCGCGGCGGGGCACCCTCGACGTCATGCCCGAAGGCCACACCGTGCACCGGCCGGTCGAGCCGCCCGCCGGGCTCGGTAACCTCTTCCGCGCGGAGACCCTGTTCCGGTGCCGCATCCCACCCCTGCTGCCGGGCCGGGAGCTGGGCCGCGAGCGGTTCGACGCCTTGTGGGCCGACCTGACCGACATGCTGCGCGCGGGGGAGCGGGAGGGCCGGATCGAGACCGTGCGGGGGCCCGCCGGGGACCAGCCCGACAGCAGCTGCGCCGGCTCCGTGTACACCTACCGCCGCACCGGCCGTCCCTGCCTGGTCTGCGGCACGCCGATCGCCGGGGCGACCCACGCCACCCGCAACCTCTTCTGGTGTCCGCGGTGCCGGGGATGAGCAGTCCCGGAAAGCACTGACCGGCCCGGGACGTGGTCTCCGGGCCGGCCTGTGTCGCGGGGCCGGGCGTTGCCGGCCGAGGTCTGTGTGGTCCCAGTGTGTCAGTACCCCATGATCGGGATCGCAAACCTCAGGTGATCAGAAGTCGAACCCTCCGCCGAAGTCGCCGCCGCCACCGAAGTCGCCGCCGCCACCGAAGTCGCCGCCGCCACCGAAGTCCCCACCGCCGACGTCGCCCCCGGCGTCCCCACCGGGGTCGCCGCCCGCGTCCCCGCCGGCGTCACCCCCGGCGTCCGCCTGGGCGTCCGCGAGGCCCTGCTCGTAGCCACCCGCGTACGCGCTGCCCGCCATGCCGGAGAACATCGCGCTGAACAGCAGCGCCGAGCCCACGCCCCAGGCACCGGCGACGAGCGCGGGCTTCCACCACGGCTCGCTGTACCAGCCGGCCGGAACGGGGCGACCGGCGACGTTGCCGCCCGGGTAGTAGTGCGAGTTGCGGTCCGACGGGTTCGGCGAGGCGCTGTAGTGCCGGCCCTCGACGTCGACGTCCCGCTCCTCGGTGACCGCACCCGCCCGCTGCTGGCCGGGCAGTGGCGGCAGCTCGGGGCCGGGGTCCATGTCCATCGCGAGCCGCGCGGCGCGCACGTAGTAGAGGCCCTCGTACGCGGTCTCGGTGACGCCGCGGGCCTGTGCCGGGGTCTTGGCCTGCTCCATCTGCGAGCCCGCGGCGGTGTAGCGCTCGGAGGCGTCCGCCATGGCCTGCTTGGCGGCCTCGTTCGTGCCGATGAGGTTGAGGACCTGGCCGCCGAGCCGCTCGACCCAGCGCCGGGCGTCCGACTTGGCGTCCTCGAGCTCGCGTGCCTGGCCCGCGCCGCGGTTGCGGACCAGCCAGACGACGCCCGCCACCACGGCGAGCAGCAGGACGATGGTCACGAGATCCACGGGTCTTCTCCTCAGCGGGTCGGTTCACCTGTGACAACGGACGAAACGCCCCGGGCGTTCCCCGGGTCTACCGTGTGTCGGGTGTCCGAGAGCAAGCCCGTCGAGGCGTGGATGACCGACATGGACGGCGTGCTCGTCCACGAGGGGAACATCATCCCCGGAGCCGACCTGTTCGTGAAGCGTCTGCGTGAGACTCGGACGCCGTTCCTGGTGCTGACCAACAACTCCATCTACACCCCGCGAGACCTGCAGTTCCGGCTGCGGAACACGGGGATCGACATCCCGGTCGAGTCCATCTGGACCTCCGCGCTGGCCACCGCCACCTTCCTGGACCAGCAGCGTCCGGGCGGCTCGGCCTACGTCGTCGGCGAGGCCGGCCTGACGACGGCGCTGCACGAGATCGGGTACGTCCTCACCGAGAGCGCCCCGGACTACGTGGTGCTCGGCGAGACCCGCACCTACAGCTTCGAGGCCGTGACGACGGCGATCCGGCTGGTGGAGAAGGGCGCGCGGTTCGTCGCGACCAACCCGGACGCGACCGGCCCGTCGAACGAGGGGTCGCTGCCCGCCACGGGATCGGTGGCCGCGCTGATCACCCGGGCCACCGGCGTCGAGCCCTACTTCGTGGGCAAGCCGAACCCGCTGATGATGCGGGCCGCGCTGAACCGGCTCGGCGCGCACTCCGAGACCACGGTGATGATCGGCGACCGGATGGACACCGACGTGGTGGCGGGCCTGGAGGCGGGCATGCGGACCGTGCTGGTGCTCAGCGGGATCATGCGGGCCGAGGGCGTGGACCGCTATCCGTACCGGCCCAGCCGGGTCGTATCCTCCATCGCCGAGCTGGTGGACGACGTGTGAGGTGGTCCACGCCGGCGGGCACGCCGGCGTGGACCGGCGGCCGGTGAGGGAGGGGTGTCTCCCGGCCGCAGGGTCGGCGCCACCCAGCGGATCCGAAGGATCCGCTGGGTGGGCGCCTGGGGGAGGACTCGGTGCGGTTCTACGCTCCGTTACCGCGCGTTCGGAGCCATTTCGGCGCGAACCGGACTTGCGAATCACACCGATGTTATTACCCTCGGAGGGCATGGGTGACAGCGCGTGGTGGAGCTGCCCGGAATGTGGCTCCTATGCCGAATTGTCGGCCGAGGAGACGGTCGGGTTCACCGTCGAGTGTCCGGACTGCCGGGGTTCGATGGTCTCCCAGTGGGTCTGGGAGGAGACCTCGACCGCGGCCTGAACGGCTATCTCGGGGTCCCGCCGCCGCGCCCGCCCCCGCCGGGCGCGGAGCCCGCGGTCGGCGCGGTCCGCGTGTTCACCCGGACCGGTAGTGACACCGCGTAGCCGGCGCCCACGCTTCCGGTGACGGTCGCGAGCCGGCTCGCCCCGCCGTCGTCGCCGAAGACGGTGTCGCCCTCCAGGGTCAGCGTCGCCAGGTTGCCCACCGACTCCTCGTAGCCGGTCTCGGCGAACACCGTGTCGCAGACGTGCTTCGGCAGCGCGACATGGGAGGTCGCGAGGGCGGTCGGGGAGTCGGTGATGCTCGGCTGGTCGGGGTGGACCTCGAGTGCGGCCGGCGACCGGAGTAGCAGGCCGGGAAGACGCTGGTGCAGGTCACCTTTCCGTTCGCGTCCGCGATCTGGATGCCGCGCAGGTAGTTCTCGTCCTCCACACCTCGAGCACCCGGCGCCTGCCGGGCGTCCCGATGTCGAACGCGAGGCCCTGGTCGACCAGCTCCTCGTCGGGGCGGGGCAGCGGGCGGCCTCGATAGCTGTGGTGTCGAGGAGGGGGCCAGGGCGGCCGACCGGGGTGCGCGCTGTGCCGAACCTGCGCGTCGGGTATGACCGGTCGGTCGCGCTCGCACAGCTCTGCGAGCCGCTCCGGTCCGGGACCGGACGTCTGGCCGCCCACCGCGGCGGCGGTCGCGGGGGCCGGCTGTTCGTCGACCGCGACGGTGGCGCTCCACCCGACGAGGACGGTCGACGTCGTCGCCGCGGCGACCGTGAGCAGCGCCAGGGAGTCGATGCTGCCCGAACCGGGGAGGCGTCACACCGATCCAGACCACCTGACCGCAAGTCCGGGCGCCGCCCTCGGGACGCCGCCGGACCACCTGGCGGAACACGTGGTCGGGGTGGCGGGATTTGAACCCACGGCCCCTCGCTCCCAAAGCGAGTGCGCTACCAAACTGCGCCACACCCCGTCGAGGCGAGTGTAAAGGGCGCCGCTCACGCGCGGCGGCGTCGCCCTCGGATCAGGTAGAGGACGGGCCCGACGAAGTTGACCAGCGAGACCAGCACCCACCGCCGCTTCGTCCCGTTGATCTCCGCCGGATCGCGCCGGGCGATGTCCGCCAGGGCGACGCCCAACAGCCCGAACTGCACACAGCCCGCGGCGACGAGCATCGCGCGCTGCGCGGTGGACAGGCTGGACCACGTGACTGTTCGCTTCACCCCCCGAACGCTGCCGGCCGCCACGCCGACGGACCAGGGCCGAAGAGCCTGGCGGGGGAGGTGCGAGAGGCACGCCCGAGATCGGGTAGCCTGACCTCCGCGCCGGAGAGATCCGGCGCACGCGGGCGTAGCTCAATGGTAGAGCCCTAGTCTTCCAAACTAGCTACGCGGGTTCGATTCCCGTCGCCCGCTCCACCTTCCACCAGCGGAAACGCTGCGTTCATGATCGAAACTAGCGACAGCATGGAACGAGAAATGGAACGAACGAGGTTTACTTCCGTTCCATGGCAGGCAAGCCGGGCACCCGGACGAAGCGCGCGACGGGCAGCATCGAGAAGCTCCCGAGCGGCGCCCTGCGCGTCCGCGTGTACGCGGGGCTGGACCCGCTGACGAAGCGCCGGCACGAGCTGATCGAGATCGTGCCTCCGGGTCCGCAGGCCCAGAAGCAAGCCGAAGCGGTCCGAGTCGCCTTCGTCCACCAGATCAACGAGCGCCGGAACCCGAAGACCAACGCGACGCTCGACCAGCTGCTGGAGCGCTACCTCTCGCAGTTCCAGGGCTCTCCGAACACGCTGCAGCTCTACCAGACTCACGTGAAGAACCACATCAAGCCGCTGCTCGGTCCGGTCAAGATCGGCCGCCTCGACGCCGAGGTCCTGGACTCCTTCTACGCCGAGCTTCGCCGCTGCCGGGCGCACTGCTCCCGCAAGCGCGGCCTGATCGACCATCGCACTGCTCGGGAGCACGAGTGCGACGAGCGCTGCCGCCCGCACCGCTGCAAGCCGCTGTCGGCGACGACGATCCGCCACATCCACTTCATCCTGTCCGGCGCCTTCAAGAAGGCGATCCGCTGGGGCTGGATCAAGGAGAGCCCGACGGCGTACGCGGAGCCTCCGCCGGCCCCGAAGCCGAACCCCAAGCCGCCCAACGCCGCCCAGGCGGCCCAGATCGTCACCGAGTCATGGAAGGACCCGGACTGGGGCGCAATGATCTGGACGGCCATGACGACCGGCGTCCGCCGTGGCGAGCTCTGTGCGGTGAAGGTGGAGTCGGTGGACTTCACCCCGGGTCGGGAGACCCTGTGGCTTGAGCGAGCCATCCGTCGCGAGCCCGGCTGGGGCTGGGGCGAGGGCGACCTGAAGACCCACCAGCAACGCCGCATCGCCCTCGACGACGAGACCGTGGCGGTCCTGAAGGAGCAGCTGGCCCGCCTGGAGACCCGCTGCGAGCAGCTGGGCACGAAGCTCCGCCCGACCGCGTACCTCTTCTCCGGCGCCCCCGACGGCTCCACCTTCATGACCCCGGACAGCGTGACCCAGCGCTACGACCGCATGGTCACCCGCCTCGGCATCGACACCACCCTCCACAAGCTCCGCCATTACTCCGCTACGGAGCTGATCGCGGCGGGCGTCGACCCGCGAACAGTCGCTGGCCGCCTCGGCCACGGTGGTGGCGGCACGACAACGCTGAAGACCTACACGGCGTGGGTCGCCGAGGCGGACCAGCGGGCTGCTCAACTCGTGGGTGCCCAATTGCCCCGACGTCCGCGAGTGGCCCGAGATCTAGCCTGAACAACGGAGCGATCACACCTGACTAGCCGAGGGCGCCCCAATCCATCGATGTCGGAGTGGTTGCATGCGTGTGCGGCCAGTTCCATAGCGGGGGCTTCAGGGCCTGCGCATCTGGACGCGCAGAGAGCCGCCCGACTCCTGGAAGCTGCTGGCAAACTCCAATTCTTTCAGGCGTTTCGCGAGAAGCCTATTCGCAGGCGTACTGGCTAGCTTAGGCCGCTTCCCGTTCTTCTCGCTCAGTCTGGAATACTCGCCACCGAGTGCGGCTAAAATCGGGCTAAGATCGGACATCGTCATGGCGTTAAGGTGAGGTTCAAGTAAGGACATCGCATCATCGGTTGCGATTCCAGCGTTCACGAGGCGTGCCACCTCTGTTAGTGGCAGGTGGAGTCGTACGCGCGCTGCGTACGAAGAAGCAGTCTCTAGTACAGGTAAGGGTGCGGTGACGCTGAATTCGCTCAGCCTTTGAGCCACGGCATTTTTAATCTCGTCGGGAATAATAGCGCTCTTGAACAGAGTGCCAATGAAGGCGGGTGGCAGTTCTGTGGTTGTCATGAAGTCTAAGAAGCGAGTTGAACGCGAAATTGCGAACTCTCGTCCATCCTCGTCGTCAGGCGCCAGTCTTGAGAACGTCTCGGCGCTATCTATCACGATATCGGCGGCGACAAGCAGGCCGACCAGGTGGCCAGCTTCGAGAGGAATGGACGCGAGGTCGATGTGATTCGCAAGATCAAGAGAGTCGACTAGCTCGACACGGACCGCAGGGTCTCTAAGGTGCTGGGACGCATTTATGATAGATGTCGCTACGATCTGTTTACTGGCCTCGTCCTCGCTGTCGCTGGCTTCGATCCTGCGCGCCTCTTGGAGGTACCCAGCTAAGGGTTCATCTATGCTGAGCTCAGAGATGTAGTTGTGCACGTTCGCCAGGTCGAGGCTAAACCGGCGGTTTCGAGCTAGTACTGGCCAGATGTCTGTTTCTACCTCAGGAAGGGACTCGATCAGGCAGTCCATGCTGGCTCGCTCGACGACGGCACCTACTTGCTTAGGATCAACCGCCCAAACATCACAGATGATTAGAATGAACTCGGTGCTGTTGCTGATCGAAGCTTCGTCCGCTTCAAGAGCGGCAATGAATGCAGGTACGTCTTGGATCGTGCGTCGATAGACGGCCTCACTCACTGATCGAATGAAGTCCAATGTCGGAGACGAATCGGTGCCGGCAAGCGCGACGGCTAAATTCGCTCTCGAAACCGCGTATGTGCCTACGTCTACGACCAGCGTGAGCGCTCTCGGTGATAGAACGTCTAGGTTGGAAAGCTGCACACCTAGGTCGCGGAGGAGAACTCCGAGCGCAGGTAGGGGATCGATCTTGTCTGACGTGAAGACGTCCAGCTTTCCGTAATTGTCCTGGACGAACTGACGTACTGCATCGTCAACCGAGTATGTAATATCTGGTGATAGAACCTGCAATGCCGAATTAACTACTTCGTACCGAATCGAGTCCTCGACACTGGCTTCCGAGATCAAAAAGTTAACTGCATTTGACCAGGTCTTCGCGAGGTTAATCGCTAGTTCGCTTCGTCTGGTGCCGCTATCCATGTATCCTAACAGGAAGTCCCGTTCCTCGGCGCCATATGACGTCAACTCGGCAACGACGGTGTGCGCGTCCTCCGGTCTATTCGCTAGCAAATAGTCCAGAAGGCTTATGTTTCGCGCGGACGGTTCTCGTAGCCAGGCTTTGCTGCGTTCGCGAATAATCGACTCGATATCGGCGGGCTCAAGGAGATAGTAGAAGTCTACTATGTTGGGATCGACATTCTTAATTAGGTAGTTTGTAGCGTTAGCACTCACTCGATTCTCGTAGAACGTCGAGGTGTATAGGGTAAAGTTGCGGTCGATGTACCCTGCCGCCACGAGCTCACTTGCCAACTCTGACGTGAGCGTCCGTTTGGCAATTTCCTGAAAAGAAAGACATTCGCCATGTCGGTTCAGACTGAATTCACCGCGGGCCAAAAGGTCTTTCATGTCTGCCTTAGTCAGGAACCTGACTTCCGCCTGAGCGGCTTCGATTCCAGCATTCGCTCGTTCGCGTCGGTCATCGACCCAGTCGCTACTTTCAATACTTTCACCGATTGCTCTGCTTAGCCAGTCCCTGGTGAAGTAGAATGAAATCGGGTACTGGTTCGGCATTGATCGTATCGATACCTCAACGTGGTTGTTCTGAGCGCTGAAGGTCTCCCAGAAACTTGGCGAACGCAGAGTCTGATCACTTATCTGCGAGCCGTTGTACGTCCTTGAGATGATCTGACCACGAGTCGTCTCGCGGGTCTGTTCGATCTGCTCAAGCAGTGCGGCGCCAAGTCTTTCGCTGAACTCAAGCGCAGGTTGAGTCTCCCTGATCTCGTCACGAAGGCGGCGGATCTCGGCATTTGCAGACGTGATCCCTTCCTGCACGATTTGGCGACTTTCGCGGTACAGTGCATCTAGTTTGCTATTGCGAAACCGAATCTGCTCAAAATCGCGCAGGTGGATGTTCTTGTATAAGATCATGGCCAGAAGGCCATCCTGATTGAGTTCTAGTCCACCGCTGTCGATAACGTGCTGCTTGAAGACGGCGAACTCGTTCCGAATGTTCTTGATCAATCGCATGTCTGCAACGTGGCGGGACGCCAGGTCAATTAGAGCGACAGATATATCGTGGTCCAGATCCTCAAACGTTGAGACAAATAGATCGCGAGCGCTTCGGTGTGTAATAAACGGGACTACGGGTATGACAAGGTCGAAAAACTTGGTCCTGTTAGCACGCGCAATCTCTGCGGCAGCTGTGTCGGTTGTGTCAAGGCTAGAGCTAGCACTAGGGTCGCCACCCTGCTGCGCGGCTCGTAGGCCCAAGTCTTCGAATATGCTGTCCTTGATGGCATAGATGAAGCGGACGTCTCGGCCGCGCAGCTGCTTCGCCCCGTTCAGGATTGTATTGAGAGCGCGAAGTGTCTCGAAGATGTGCGCGTTGTCGAAGCGATCGATGTCTTCGAATATGACGATGTCGACGCCAACTTCCTCGAAGAAGTAGACGATCTCGTCCAGGTATTCATCGAAGTACGTCGTCCCTGCCGAGGATAGGGAGATGGTGGCGGCGCCTGCGGAGACTTTTTCGATCCGCAGACGATTGTGGAATACTTTCCGAATCCCGAATATCAGAGCGACGCCAAGACTGAATACGATAAGGTGCGCCCAAGCTCCAAGCCTGAAACCGAGAGGCGCCAACGCTGCGATCTTGTCGGTCCAGCTTGTAAGAAAGAAGGTGGCTGTGAGAGGAATCCCTGCGAGAATGGCGAAAGCTAGTTCCCGCCAAGCTCGAAATCCGACGATTCTTCGATAGCGTGACCCGGGCATCCTAACCGGATCTTGGCTATAGAGCAGCTGCTTGACAATCTCCTTCTGGATAGCATTTGTGGTAGTCGCCTTATTCGTTGTACTGAAGTCAGATTCCGCTGGCTTCTCTGTAATCTGCTCATTGATAGAACCGAGTGTTGACAAGCTAATGGAAACAACTCGCTTCTTGTGGCGACGGGCAATTTCTTGCAAGACGCTGCTCTTGCCGACGCCGTAGCTGCCCGTCAGAGCGATGTTCTTTACTGAGTCCGCTTCGCTTGAGAGCGCTCTCTCCAGGGCGTCAAGGTACGTGCCGTGCTTCGTACGATCGTATGTCGGAGTCAGGGGCAGGAGGCTCAGGGATGTAGCCCCCTGCCCTCCGGCGCCTCGGTTTCGAAAGCTCATGTAGATTGACTCCGTAAGTCTAATATGCCTTTGCCTTGTGCCGGATTATCGCATCCCTGTTGGGAGCTCAACGAAGGGGGCGGATGCGGCTAATCACTCGATGGGGCGGATCGTTAGAAGGTGATACCTGGTGCGGTTAGACGCCTGCAGATCACAGGAGGATGGGCTCCACAACGAGCCAGCTGGCAGCTGCTCGCAGAGCTTGAGGTGAGCGAGCTCTGCGAGCACGCCGCCTTCGTGCTCCGAGGCCGTGACCAAGATAGCCTTCCAGGATGAACTCCCGGAGCGACGCTCGATGGGTGGCGAGGGGAGAGCGCGCGCTCTACGAATCGTCCTGGGTGACGGTGGGGCTAGCTGACGTCGAGCTCCCTTCGGGAGATCGCTTCGAGCACCACATAGTGACGTTGCCACCCGCGGCTATGACTGTTGGTCTCGATGGTGCACGTGGGCGGGTCCTCATGTCCTGGCGCCACCGCTTCGTGCCCGACGTCTGGAACTGGGAGCTCCCCGGCGGCCTACTCGACGAGGACGAGGAGCCGATTGACACCGCGGCACGGGAGGTCCTGGAAGAGACTGGGTACCGGGTGCGGAGCATCGAGCACCTGGTGACCTTCGAGCCCATGATCGGCATGGTGCGCAACGCTCACCACGTCTTTCTCGCTCGCGGGGCCGAGCTTGTCGCGGATCCCACGGAGCTGAACGAGGGCAAGTTCCAGTGGCTGCCGCTCAGTGATGTCCCGGATCTGATCCGGTCCGGGAAGATCGTGAACTCGGGCTCCCTGGTCGGGCTGCTCCACCTGCTGGCGCTGGGCGGGGCGAAGTCAGGCGACGAGTAGGTCCTTGATCCTGCGGCGCTGACGCTGCGAGCCTGTACGGCCTGCGAGCTCGTTGGCGCGGCGGGCGTGGAGGCGGGCTTCGGTGAGGTCGCCGCGGGCGCGGAAGGCGATGGCGAGGTCGACGCGGAGGCTGACCTCGGCTCGGCCGTACTGGCCTTCGCCCATGGCGAGCAGGGCTGAGGTGAGGTCGTCGATCGCGCTGGTCTCGCCTAGAGCGTGTCTCCCAAACATCGGCGGCGTGTAGCTCCATGATCGGTGCATGGTCAG
>NZ_BAABGT010000098.1:0-665 GCF_039541715.1 Pseudonocardia xishanensis | reverse complement strand
GAGCTCACCCCGCTGACGAAGGACCAGGCCGAGTACATCGGCGTGGACGTCGAGGGGCCGTTCAAGCCGGAGCACTACCGGTACTAGAACATCACGTGTCGCGCGGCGGTCGTCGGGGTTAGGCTGCCCTGGTGACCGCCGCGCCGCTCCCCCGAGGTTCGAGCGGGGACGGCTGGCAGTACTGCGCGCAGGGCCACAAGCACTGGGGAATCTACGGCGCCGCGGGGCTGCTCGTCCGCTCCGGTGACCTGGTGCTGCTCCAGCACCGCGCGCTCTGGAGCCACCACGGCGGCACCTGGGGGATCCCCGGCGGGGCCCGGCACCTGGACGAGTCGGCCGACGCCGCCGCCCGCCGGGAGGCCGCCGAGGAGTCGGAGCTGGACACCGGCCCGCTCCTCGAGACCGCCCGGTACGTGGACGACCACGGCGGCTGGAGCTACACCACGGTCGTCGTCACGGCGGACGAGGCGCTGCCGGTCGCGATCCGGGGCGGGGAGAGCGTGGAGTTCCAGTGGTTCCGCGCCGCGGTCCTCGGCACGGCGGACGGACCGGAGCTGCACCCGGGCTTCGCGTTCACCTGGCCCGAGGTCCGCGACATCTAGACGAGTAAGTCCGAACTCCCCTTCAGTGGTCGTAGGCGGTCAGGGAACGTGTGACTGCCTGGC
>NZ_BAABGT010000097.1:0-131644 GCF_039541715.1 Pseudonocardia xishanensis | reverse complement strand
TGACGTCGGCCAGGACCCGCTCGGCGACGGGCCTGCCGGGCAGCATGCGTGCGGTCATGGGGTCCTCTCGAGAGACGAGCACACCGGAACACCGGGCCGGGCGGACCCGGCCCGGTGCTCACGGGGTTCGACGACGACTAGCTCCAGAGCCGCTCGCCCGCGATCCGCGCACCCTCGCCGAGGGCCCGCAGCTTGGCCCACACGATCTCCTCGTGGCCCACCCGGGAGCCGATGCCGCAGTCCGTCCCGGCCTGCACGTTCTCCCGGCCGAGCACGCTCGCGAAGTTCTGGATGCGCTCGGCGACCAGCTCGGGGTGCTCGACGAGATCGGTGGCGTGCGAGACGACACCGGGCATCACCGACTTGCCCTCGGGCAGGGTGACGTCCTCCCAGACCCGCCACTCGTGCGCGTGCCGGACGTTGCCCGCCTCGAAGGCGTAGCACTGGGCGTCGATCTGCACGAGCAGGTCGACCACGTGGGAGAACTCGATGTCGGTGGTGTGGGGGCGGTGCCCACTCCCCCAGCAGCAGTGGAAGCGGACCTGCTCGGTGGGGAGCCCCTCCACCGCGTGGTTGATCACCTGCACGGCCATCCCGAGATAGCGGCGCAGGTCGGCGACGCTCCACTCCGGGTAGAACGTCCAGGTGGTCAGGAACTCCGGCTCGTCGATCTGCACGATCAGGCCCGCGTCGGTGATGGCGCGGTACTCCTCGCGCATCACCTCCGCCACCGCCATCAGGTACTCCTCCTCCGAGGCGTAGTGCTCGTTCACCGCCCCGGCACCCAGGCTCAGCGGCCCGAGGGCGGCGATGAAGCCCTCGGCGTCCGCGCCTGCGGCATCGTAAGTGCGGGCCCTGAGCGCCTGCTGAAGGGCGGTGATGTCGGCCTTGATCGCGTCGTGCCCGACGTAGCGGACGGGCTCGACGCAGACCTTGGGCCGCGGCTGGGGAACGGCCTGGCCGGGGGTGGAGAAGCCCGGGCGGACCGCACCGCCGGAGCCCGCCATCCACAGCCCGGAGGCGTAGACGCCGGGGAACTGCGCGCGGTCGCGCTCCGCGACCCATCCCCGCTTCGGCGGCACCGTGCCGGGTTCGCGGTACTCCCACCCGGTGACCCGGGCCTGGATGTAGCCGGAGTAGGCGCCCGCCGCACCCGCCTTGACGTACTCGCCGTCGTTGATGACGTCGATGCCGCTGCTGATCTGCTGGTCGACGACCTCCTGCACCGCCGTGGGCAGGCGGTCGGCGATGGCGGCCTCGTCGCGGTCGGTGGTCGCGAGCAGGGCGTCGAGATCGGAGGGGAGCGGGAGGTTGCCGCCGTGGGAGGTGCGGATCCGGCCGTCGTTGCGCTTCATGAGGTCCTTCCTGGGGCGGATGAGCCGACCGGCCAGCCGATCGGGGTGAACTTCTGGAGCTGGTGGTCGGCCATCGCCTCGGGCACCCGGCCCGTGGCGACGCCGAAGGTCCCGGTGACCTCGGCGACGTAGACCGCCCCCGTGGAGTCGACGGCGATCCCGTGCGGCGCCACGAAGTTGCCGGGGGCGTCGCGCATGACCGTCGAGGCGCCCCAGCGGGCGACGACCCGGCCCTGTGGGTCGTAGACCGAGACCCGGCCGGGCAGGTCCGTGGTCGACGCGCCGCGGGTGAACGAGGCGCTCCCGCTGGGGCGCCACAGCTCGGCGACGTAGACCAGCCCCGAGGCGTCGACCGCGATGTCCGACGGGCGCTGCACGTCCGTCCATTCGGTGCGGTAGCTCCCGTCGAGGTCGAAGACCTGGATGCGCTCGTTCTCGCGGTCCCCGACCAGGAGCGCCCCGTCCGCGGTCGCACAGATCGCGTGGGGCAGGTGGAACTCGCCCGGACCGATCCCGATGCCGCCCCAGGACTCGAGGACCTCGCCGTCCGCGGAGAGCCGGTGGACCCGGCAGTTGCCGTAGCCGTCGGCGACGTAGAGCTCGCCCGTGGGTGCCACGGTGAGGTTGGTGCACCCGTTGAAGGCGCCGCCCGGGCGCCGCACGGTCTCGTTGAGGTGCACCACCGTCGGCCCCTGCCTGCCGTATCCGGTGTCCGACGGTCGGCCGGGGGCGCCGATGGTCTGCAGGAGCTCCCCGTCGGGGGTGAAGCGGCGGATGGTGTGGTCGCCGCAGTCGACGCAGTACACGGTCCCGTCCGGGGCGACGGTCAGCCCGTGCGGGGTGGTGAACAACCCGTCCCCCCAGGACCTCAGGACCCGGCCCTCCGGGTCGAGGACGACGACGCCGTTCCGGTTGCGGGTGAACAGGTAGACGACGTCGTCCGCGCCGATGTCGACGGCGGCGACGTCGGCGTGGGCCAGGTGCGCGGGGACGCGGCCCCAGCGGTCGGAGACGGTGAACCGCAGCCCGCTCCGGACGGGCGCGAGCGTCACCGCCCGACCCCCACGGTGGCGGCGTCGGCGGGCAGGAAGCCCCACGGGTGGGTGCCCCAGCCCGGAGTGAGGACCTCACCGGCGCGCACCGTCAGGACGGGCGCGATGCCGTGCTCACCGGAGAAGCGCGCCTTCGTCGTGTCCAGGAAGGTGTAGTCGCCCGCCACCAGGTCGAGGACGGTCAGGTCCGCCACCCGCCCCACGGCGATCGAGCCGATCTCGTCGGCCAGACCGATGGCGGCCGCGGCGCGGCCGGTGGCCATGGCGACGACGTCCCGGAACGGGTAGCCGACGGCCATGAACTTGGCCATGCACTCCACCAGGCTGTGGAAGGACTGCCCGCCGAGGGTCACGTCGCTGGAGATCGTGTCCGGGAGCAGTCCTCGTTCGGCCTGCTCGCGAGCCACCGCGTAGCCGAAGTTCCCCATGCCCAGGGCCGGGTCGAGCACCACGCCGCGGGCACGTGCCTCGGCCAGCAGCGGGAAGGTGGCGTCGACGTCGTCCATCACCCCGCCGACGTTCGGCGTGCACAGGTGGGTGAGGATGTCGCCCGGCTGGAGGGCGTCGAGCAGGTGTCGGGTCACCTCCGCCATGCGCTCGGGCCTCGGTCGGTCCGCGGCCCGCATGTCCCCGATGTGCACCATCAGCGGGATGCCGTGTTCGCGGGCCACCTTCGTGGACCGGTCGACGATCTCCTCGCCCCGCTCGGTGACGATGTCGCCGACCAACCGGAGCTTGATGCCCGAGACCAGTCCCGGGTTGTGCTCGACGCAGGCGGCGATGGCACGGTCGTCGATGTCGTCGAGCGAGGCGAGGTCGGCCCATCCCGGCATCGTGTGGGCGAAGCTGCCGACGTTGGCGAACACGACCACCCGGGTCGCCGCGCGGGGCAGGATGTGGGCGGGGAGGACACCGATGTTGGCCACGCCGACCGACCCGCAGTCCACGACGGTCGTGACGCCCGACCGGACCCCCACCTCGTCCGGGTCGCAGCAGCCCATCCCCACGCCGGGAGTGGTGGCGCCGTGCGCCACGTGGGTGTGCACGTCGATCAGGCCGGGCACGAGGTAGCGGTCGGCACCGCGCAGCTCCACGACTCGGACGGCGCGTCCGGGATCGAGGTCCGGACCGATGTCGACGATCCGGCCGTCGCCGACCGCGACGTCCATCCGTCCGTCGAGGCCGGAGGCCGGGTCGAGCACGTGGCCGCCGCGCAGCAGCAGGTCGTAGGTGGGCGGAGGGGCGGGGGTCTGACCGGTCACGGATGCTCCGTCTCGGTTGCGGGAGGAAGGGGAACGGCGCGGGGTCACACCGGCGGCCACGCGGGCGGCAGGTCCCGGGTCTGGACGACCCAGGCGCGCTCGAGGTCGGTCAGGGAGTCGGCGAGGCCGACGGCGGCCAGGACGCGTTCGGCGTCCGCCCCCGGCCGACGGGCTGGCGCGCCCGTACGCAGCGGGGTGTCGGACAGTCCGATCGTGACCCCGGGCAGGGTCACCTCGCCGACCTCCTCCGAGGTCTGCGTGACGACGCGTCCCCGGGCGCGGGCAGCCGGGTCGGCCATCACCTCGCTGAGCCCGAGCACCCGGTGGGCGCCCACGCCTGCCGCCCGGAGATCGGGCACCCAGTCGTCGGCCCGGCGGCGGAGGAACAGCTCCCCCAGTACGGCGGCGAGTTTCTCCTGGTCGGGTTCGGCGCCCTCGAAGGCGGCGAGCTCCGCCAGCCCCGGGACACCGGCGAGCCGGGGAAGGTCCTCCGGAGCAGCGCCGAGGGCCAGCCAGCCGTCGGCCGTCCGATGGAAGCCGTGCAACGGATGCTCGCCGAGCGCGGTGGGGCCCGCCGGTTCGGTGGACGACGGCACACCGGCGCCGTCGACGAGGAAGGCGGCCTGGTGATGCCCGGCGGTCCGGACCAGCGAGGTGGCGAGCGCGCACCCCGCGCCTGTCCGCTCCCGGTGCAGCACCCCGAGCACCGCCGCATACGCGGCGAGCACCCCGGTGCCGTAGTCGAGCAGGTTGTAGGGACCGAGCACCGTGGGCGGCCCGGCGCCGCCGGCGCGCGCCATGAGACCGGTCGCGGCCTGCGCCTGCGTCTCGTAGCCGCGGCCGCGCGCCCAGGGTCCGGTGGCCCCGTAGCAGCTGACCGACACGTGCACGATCCCCGGACAACGGGCCAGCACGTGGGCGGGTCCGATGCCGTAGCGCTCGGCCGTGCCGGGGGTGAAGTTGGCGACGACGACGTCGGCCTGCTCGGCGAGCGCCCAGAACACCCTCCTGCCCGGCTCGCGCTCGACGTCGAGCAGGATCGAGTCCTTGCCCCGGTTGACCACGCCGTGGGCGTACACGCCCCGGTGCGGCGCATTGATCTTGACCACGGAGGCGCCCAGCTCACCGAGCAGCCGGGCGCTCGTCGGACCGGCCAGCACCTGGGTCAGGTCCAGGACCGTCAGCCCGGCCAGGGGGCGTCGGCGCTCTCCCGCCCGACCCGGCGGCTCCGGTGGCCGCGGGTCGGCGGCCGACTCCGCGAGCACCGCACGACGGTCGGCGTCGCGCGGGCGCCGCGGACGCGGCCGGGCGGGCCGCTCCCCCGCGCCGACGACCTCGACGGCCGTGCCCGGCATGAGGGTCGGCCCGAACACCGGGTCCACCATGGACACGATGGAGCCGGAGCTGTGGGAGTGCGGGGTCCGCAGCCACTCGCGCGAGGTGCGCACCACCGCCAGGGGGACCCCGGCCCGGGCGCCCAACTCCTCCCACTCGGCGGCGGTCCGTGTGGCGAACAGGTCGCCGAGCAGGGCCCGCAGCGCGGCCTCCCCCTCCGCGCCCGTCCATCGGTCGCTCGACGCCGCCCACTCGGGATGCCCGGCCGCGTCGAGCAGCCAGCTGAGGAAACGGCGGCTCGCGCCGATCGGATTGAACTGGACGTAGCGCCCGTCCGCGCTGCGGTAGGTGCCGCTGCCGTTGGCCCGCAACGCCTTCTGGGTCGGCACGCCCCGTGCGGAGGGATAGCCGCCTGCATCGCCGACGGCTTCGAACACCGCGTCGGACAGGGGCACGGACACGTGCTGGCCGCGCCCGGAACGGCACCGCTCGACGAGCGCCGCGGCCACTCCGGTCGCGCCGAGGAAGGCGGCGAAGTTCGAGGCCACCGGCACCGCCGAGTACGTGGGCCGCTCCGGATCCCATCCGGCGGGGGCCTCGCCCGCGCGGATCCGGCAGTTCGCCGTCGCGGCGTCGACCACGCACTCCCAGCCCGGTACCGCGTGGCGGGGATCGTCGGCCGGGAAGCCCGGCAGCGAGAGGTAGACCAGGTGTGGGGCCTCCTCGCGCAGGTCCTCGTAGCCGAGTCCGAAGCGGGCGGGGACGTCCGGCCGCAGGTTCTGCACGACGACGTCCGCGCGCACGGCGAGCCTGCGGGCGACCGCCCGTTCGGTCGGGTCGGTGAGGTCGAGCGTCACCCGCCGCCTCGCCCGCAACAGGAAGGCGTCGGCCGGGACGTCGACCGTGCCGGGCCGGTCCACGTGGATCACGTCGGCTCCCTGGTCGGCCAGCAGAGTGGTGGCCAGCCGCCCGGCGAGGCGTCCGCCCAGGTCGACCACCCGGATGCCGTCGAGCAGCTCAGCCATGCCGCGCTCCCCCGTCGTCGTCGACCGTGGTGGTGCCCCGGGCCGGACAGGACTCGGGTCGTTGCGCTTCGGATGCTAGGCGAGCCACACCGCGACGACGGAGAGCAGAAGTCCGTCACCGTTGACCTCCGCTCAACGGTGGCGGGCGTGTTGACGGCCCTCGTCGCGAGCGCAGAGACTCCGCGGCGTGAACGCGCAGCGCGGCCGTGGGAACGGCGCAGGCCACCGGACCGAGGGCATGCACCTGCCGCCGCTCAACGCGCTGCGCAGCTTCGAGTCCGCGGGCAGGCTGGGCAGCATCCGGGCCGCCGCGGCCGAGCTGTACGTGACGCCGGGGGCGGTCAGCAGGCAGGTCCGGGTGTTGGAGTCCTGGCTGGGGGTCGAGCTCTTCCGCCACGACGGCCGTACGATCAAGCTGACCGACGTCGGGGCGCGCTACCTGCGCTCGGTGACCGAACACCTCGCGGGCATCGAGGAGGCGACGAACCGCGCCACCGGACGGGGCCGCGCCGAGGGCGCCCTGCGCATCCGGTCGTACACGCTGCTCGCCAGCGCGTGGTTGATCCCGCGGTTGACCCGGTTCCGGCGCAGCCAACCCTGGATCGAGCTCGAGCTGGTCACCTCCAGCGACCCCGCGGACTTCGGCGGTCGAGACGTCGACGCCGAGATCCGGCCCAGCGCATCCGGCCCCTGGCCCGGCAACGACGCGGACCTGGTGGTCGACGCCGATCTGGTGCTCGTCTGCAGCCCGGACTACGTCGAGGAGTACCGGCTGCACAGCCCGGAGGACCTCGCGCGGCTGCCCGGGGACGGCTTCCTCCGCTCCGCCGCGTCGCCGCAGCTGTGGCAGATGTGGTTCGACGCGCTCGGGCTGGCCGGGGTGGACGTCCACCGCGGCTCGGTCTACGGCGACTCGACCCTCGCCTACCAGGCGGCCGCGGCCGGGCACGGGGTGATGCTGGCCCCGATGCCGTTCGTGGAGCCGGACCTGTCGAGGGGACGCCTCGTCGTCCCGTTCCCCGTCGCGCCGCGTCCGAAGATGCAGTTCTACCTGGTGTACCCGTCGGACCAGACGCACCGGCGGGCCTTCACCGCGTTTCGCCGCTGGTTGCTCGCCGAGGGCGCCACACCGGCGGCCGCCGACGCCCGAGGTTGAGTTCTGCTCACCCATCGTTGCAGAACCGCCCTGCTCAGGGCCCGTTTCCGGACCTATCGTCGAGAGCGCGACCTGGTCGGTCGGCCTTCATCCGGAACAGCCCGAGAGGTGATCTCATGCTCGTCGACTTCCGGCCCCACACCCGGCTGCGGGGCAGCAGGCCGGTCGACATCGGGGCCTCCGTCGTCCCCGTCCTGGAGGCCCTCAGCGAGGGCGCGGTCGACCTCGACAAGGTCCGCCTCGTCGCGGACTGGGTGCAGTACCGCGAGAACTTCCGTGATGTCGTCGACCTCCGCCCGATCCTGCACACCCCCGCCGCGCGCGGCCCCGCCGGGCCGGTGCCCGTGCCGATGGGTACCCGCGAGGACGACCTGGAGATCGCCGTCGACGTCCGGCGCAGCGCGACGCTGCCGCTGCGCGAGCTCGCCGCGGACCGGCTGCGCCGCACAGGCGGGCACCTCGCGCTCGAGGACTGGGGGCCGGGCAGCGACAGCTGCATCTGGGAGTTCAACGCGCTGTACTGGTCGGCCCTCGAGCTCTGGGAGAAGGCCAGCGGCCAGGGCTACGAACAGGCACTGCCGGGTGGCGAGAGCGACGCGCGCAACGTCGACGCCGCCCGCGACCTCATCGACGAGCTGTTCGCGGTGTGGGACCGGCTGACCGCGGCCAGCGCGCTCCCCGACGAGCTGTACGTCGTCGAGCTGGGGGTCGGCAACGGCAACCAGGCCAAGGTCTTCCTCGACACCTTCCGGGAGCGCGACCGCGAGCACGGCGGCGGCTACTACCGCCGGCTGCACTACCTGATGTGCGACTACTCCCAGCACGTGCTCGATCTCGCCCGGGAGACGGTCGGCGAGCACCTCGACCACGTCAGCGCGTTCGCGCTGGACGCCGTCCGTCCCCTGACCGCGTTGGGCTTCCTGCAGTACAAGGTCTTCCTGGTCTACGTGTCGAACGTCTACGACAACCTGCCCACCGACGAGGTGGCCCAGCTCGGGGGACGGACCTACTGCGTCGAGACGCGGGCCTACCTGCCCGCCGACGCCGCCACCGACATCGCCTCCGACCTCGGGATCGAGGTCGAGGACCTGCCCCGGCTGGTGCACAAGCTGCTGCGGCTCGGTCCGACCCTGTTGCCGGAGGCCGTCCCGGACCATGTCGCCGACGTGGACTCGGCGGTCGACTTCTGGCGGCGGACCTGGGCGGCGCTGCGCCTGGAGGAGCGCTACGTCCCCCTGGCCGGGCTCGACACGTACACCCTCTCGGCGCCGACGGTCCGCGCCGACACCGAGACCCTCCTCGACGGCGAGCTGCTCGGACCGATGCTCCAGTCCGGTGCCGACCTGCGGATGCACGTGTCGAACGGGGCGGTGACCAGCTTCGTCGAGAGCCTGCGGCTGCTGCACCCCTACGGGACCCTCGTGTGCCACGACCTGTTCGTGACCGACGTCGGCGGTTACCGGACCGGGTTCCGCGGCCCGGGGAAGTACGACGGATCGGTGGTCAACTGGGTCAACGGACCGCTGCTCGCCCACGTCGGTCGCCGCCACGGGTTCGACGTCCGCTACGAGCGGTTCCGCCACCGGTCCGGCGGCAACATCGTCACGATGACCGCCCAGGTCGGTGACTGAGATGAGCCGCCCGACCGACGCACCCCGCCCGCTCGCCACGACCGTCATCGGGTCCTGGCCGGTTCCCGAGTGGTTGGCCCGGCTCAAGACCGAGTGGTTCCGCGGTCGGATCAGCCACGCCCAGATGCAGGACGTGCACGAGACCGCGATCAAGGCGGCCCTGCGCGACCAGGAGCTCGCCGGCATCGACATCGTCTCCGACGGCGAACTGCGCCGCGACAACGACGTGGACTACCTGCTGTCCCGGATGCCGGGCGTCGAGATCGCCCAGACGGCCAAGGACTTCTACTTCGACTACTACGAGCCCCGGGTGACCGCGCCGCTCGGGGACGCCGACGGACCGCTGGGGCTCGCCGACGACTACGCCTTCACCGCCGCGCAGACCGATCGGCCGATCACCGTGTCCCTGACCGGGCCGTTCTCGCTGGCGCACCGGATCCGCGACGAGGCCTACGGCGACCGCCGCGCCCTCGTCCTCGCCGTCGCCCGCAGGCTCAACGCCGAGGCCGCGGAGCTCGCCGCGCGGGGCGCGACCCGCCTCCAGCTCGACGAGCCGTTCCTCGCCGGCTACCCCGACCAGGTCGGCGTCGCCGTCGAGGCGATCAATCTCGTCACCGCGGACGTGGACGTGTCGTGGGGGCTGCACGTCTGCTACGGCAACCGCTACGCCCGCCCCAGCTGGGAGGGCCACTACGACTTCCTCTTCCCGGCCGTCCTCGAGGCGAGGGTCGACCACCTCGTGCTGGAGTTCGCCAGGAAGGGCTTCGACGACCTGCCCGCCCTCGCCCGCTACGGGTGGGACCGCAGCGTCGGCGTCGGCGTCATCGACGTGAAGAGCCCCCGGGTCGAGACCCCTGACCTCGTCGCCGCCCGCATCCGCCACGCGCTGCGGTACGTCCCGGCCGAGCGGCTCGTCCTCAACCCCGACTGCGGCCTGCGCCACCTGTCCGGCGCGGTCGCCCGCGCCAAGCTCGCGGCACTCGTCGCCGGCGCCGCGCAGGTCCGCGAGTCGCTGGTCGAGACCTCCGCGCCACCCCCACCGGAACCCTCCCCGACGCCGTCGGAACCCGCCCCGGCCCTCGCCCAAGGAGCAGCCACATGACCCAGTCCACGCCCGCCGACATGCTGTTCACCTCGGAGTCCGTCACCGAGGGCCACCCCGACAAGATCGCCGACGCCATCTCGGATGCGGTGCTCGACGCCGCCCTCGCCGACGATCCGCTGGCTCGCGTGGCCTGCGAGACCCTGATCACGACCGGCATGGTCGTGCTCGCCGGGGAGATCACCACTCCGCACGCGCTGGACTACACCCGGCTCGTCCGGGACACGGTCAACCGGATCGGCTACGACAACGGCGACTTCGGCTTCGACGGCCACACCTGCGCCGTCCTCGTCGCCCTGGACCGTCAGTCGCCCGACATCGCCCGCGGGGTGGACCGGGCTCAGGAGAACCGCGACCACGGCTCCGTCGACGAGCTCGACCTGGCGGGCGCCGGGGACCAGGGCATGATGTTCGGCTACGCCACCGACGAGACCCCCGAGCTCATGCCGACGCCGATCGCGCTCGCCCACCGGCTCGCCCGCCGACTGGCCGCGGTCCGCCGCGACGGCACCCTCGGCCACCTCCGCCCGGACGGCAAGACCCAGGTCTCGGTGCGTTACGTCGACGGGGCCCCCGCGGCGATCGAGCGGGTCCTGGTGTCCACCCAGCACGCGGAGGGTGTGACCCGCGAGCAGCTCACCGACGAGCTGTGGGAGCACGTGATCACCACCGAGCTGCCCGGCGAGCTGTACGACCCCGAGACGCTCCGCCGGGACCTGCTGGTCAACCCCACCGGGCGGTTCGTGATCGGCGGCCCGGTCGGCGACGCGGGCCTGACCGGCCGGAAGATCATCGTCGACACCTACGGCGGTTTCGCCCGACACGGCGGCGGAGCGTTCTCCGGCAAGGACCCGTCGAAGGTCGACCGCTCCGCCGCCTACGCGGCGCGGCACGTGGCCAAGAACGTCGTCGCCGCCGGCCTGGCCCGCCGGGCCGAGGTCCAGGTGGCCTACGCGATCGGCGTCGCCCGCCCGGTGTCGCTGATGATCGAGACCTTCGGGACCGAGCGGGTGGACCCCCGGCTGGTCCACAAGCTCGTCAGCGAGCAGTTCGACCTGCGCCCGGCCGCGTTCCGCCGCGATCTCGACCTCAACCGGCCGATCTACTCCCCCACCGCGGCCTACGGCCACTTCGGCCGCACCGACGTCGACCTGCCCTGGGAGCGCACCGACCGCGCCGCGGCGCTGCGCGAGGCCGCGGGCCTCACCGTCGGCGACGCGGTGGCGGCGTCATGAGCACCGTGAGCGCCGTGAGCGGCACCGCCGCCCCTGCCACCCGGACCGGGGGCTCCGACCCGATCCTCGTGGCGGGGTCCGTGGCCACCGACCACCTCCTACACTTCCCCGGACGTTTCGTCGAACAGATCGTCGGAGACCACCTCGACCGGCTGTCGCTGAGCTTCCTGGTCGACGAGCTCGTGATCCGCCGCGGCGGTGTCGGGGCCAACATCGCCTACGGGCTCGGCGTCCTCGGGGCCTCCCCCGTGCTCGTCGCCGCGGTGGGCCCGGACTTCGCCGAGTACCGGTCCTGGCTGGAGGGCCACGGCGTGGACTGCAGCGGGGTCGTCGTGTCCAGCACCGCGCACACCGCCCGGTTCACGTGCACCACCGACGACGACCAGTGCCAGCTCGCCTCGTTCTATCCCGGGGCGATGAGCGAGGCGCGGGACATCGCCCTGGCCCCGCTCGTCGAGCGGCACGCGGCGGGACTGCTCCTCGTCGGCGCGGACGATCCGGACGCGATGATCGCCCACACCGTCGAGGCCCGTGAGCTGGGGGTGCCGTTCGCCGCAGATCCCTCGCAGCAGCTCCCCCGCCTCGACCGGGACCAGTGCCGCACGCTGGTCGACGGCGCCCGTTACCTCTTCACCAACGCCTACGAGTGGGAGCTGCTCACCCGCAGGACCGGCTGGGACGCGGCGACGGTCGCCCGGCGCACCGGCCTCCGGGTGACCACCCTGGGTGCCGACGGCATCCTGCTGGTGGACGCCGACTCCGAGGTGCGGGTACCCGCGGTGCCTGCGGACACCGTCGTGGACCCGACCGGCGGTGGCGACGGCTTCCGCGCCGGGTTCCTGGCCGGGATCGGCCACGGGCTCCCCTCCGTGCGCGCCGCGCAGCTCGGAGCGCTGGTCGCCACCGCGGTCCTGGAGACCGCGGGTGCCCAGGAGTGGCGGCTCGATCCCGTCCGCGACCTGGCCCGGATCACCGACACCTACGGACCCGACGCCGCCGCGGACCTTGGCCCCCTCCTGCACGCCGCTCCCGATCGGGTCGCACGGTGAGGCCCTCGACGGTCGGCGTCGACCCGCTCCCGGCGCGGGCCGCGCTCGCCGCCGCGCTGCGCGACGCCTCCTACGAGGTGCTCCCGCTGCGCGGGGCCGAGGAGCGGATCCTCGCCGACGTGCCCCGCTCGGTCCCCCTGACCGTGACCACCACGGAGTCCCGGGGGCTGGAGACCACGGTCGAGCTCGCCGCGCGCCTCTCCGAGGCCGGCTACCGGGCGGCGCCGCACCTGGCGGCCCGCCAGGTCCGCGACGGCGACCACCTGCGCGAGGTCGTGGCCCTGATCCGGTCGGCGGGCGTCGACGAGGTGTTCGTCATCGGCGGCGACGCGCCCACACCGGCAGGCCCGTTCCCGGACGCGCTGAGCCTGCTCGAGGAGCTGCACCGCACCGGGACGTCCTTCGGCTCGGTCGGGATCGGTGGCTACCCCGAGGGGCACGGCCGCATCACCGACGTGCAGATCCGGCGGGCGTTGGCGGCGAAGGCGCCCTACGCCACCCACCTCGTGACCCAGCTCTGCTTCTCCGCGGCCACCACCGTGCGCTGGGCGCAGCGCCTGCGCGTCGACGGGGTGGCCCTCCCGGTCCGCGTCGGGGTGCCCGGGCCGATCGCCCGCACCAAGCTGATCCGGATCGCCTCGGGGCTGGGCCTCGGCCAGTCCGCCCGCTTCCTCGCCAAGCAGCAGAACCTGATCGGCCGGTTCCTGCTCCCCGGCGGCTACCGCCCGGACCGCCTCGTCCGCAGGCTCGCCCCCGCCCTCGCGGGCCCGGACGGACCGTTGGCCGGCCTGCACGTCTACACCTTCAACGAGGTGGGGGCCACCGAGGCGTGGCGACAGGACCGGCTCGCCCGGTTGGTCGGAGCGGACCGGTGAGCGCGCAGCCCATCGACGGCCGCGCCTGCGCCGAGGCGTTGGCCGCCGGGCTCGCCGCCGACGTGCGACGGCTGGGCGAGGCCGGACACCGCCCCACGCTGGCGGTGGTCTCGGCGGGTGAGGCGCACGGGGCGACCGTCTACGCCCGGCGGCTCGCACGGCTGGCGGACGAGCTCGGCATCGGCCACGTCGCCCGCGCACTGCCCGTGACGGTCACGCTCCCGGAGGTGCTCGCCGTCCTGGCCGAACTCAACGCCGACACCGCGGTCTCCGGCATCCTCGTGTTGCGCCCGCTGCCCGCCCACCTCGACGAGGCGACGGTCTTCCGTGCGCTCGACCCGGCCAAGGACGTCGAGGCCGTCCATCCGGAGAACGCGGGCCTGCTGGCCCTCGGCGTCCCCCGCTTCGTCCCGTCGACGCCGGGCGCGGTCTTCCACCTGCTCGACACCTGGCTCGACGCGGTGGGTGAGGACCGGGCGGCGTTCTACCACCGGTCGCGCATCGTCGTGGTCGGCCGGTCCAACACCGTCGGGAAGCCCGCCGTCGCCCTCGGCTACGCCCGCGAGGCGTCCGTGCAGTCGATCGACGTGTGGGCCCACCGCCACGGCGGCCTCGGCCGCCACACCCGCTGGGCCGACGTGCTCGTCGTCGCCGCCGGGCGGCCGGGGCTGATCCGCGCCGAGCACGTCAGCCCGGGCGCGGTCGTCGTCGACGTCGGCATCAACGCCGTGGTCGGCCCGGGCGGGCGGACCCGGACCGTCGGCGACGTGGACGCCGCATCGGTCGCCGCGCGCGCCCGCGCGCTGACACCGGTGCCGGGCGGGGTCGGTCCGGTGACCGACGCGTGGCTGCTCCGCTCCACCGTCCAGGCCGCCGCCCAGCAGGTCGGCAGCCCGCCCGAGCGCACCCTCCTGGAGGCGTCGTGACCGCTCCCGCCCGCCCTGCCACCCGTGGCGTGCTGCTGCTGTCCTGCCCGGACGCCCCCGGGATCGTGCACGCCGTCTCCGGGCTGCTCGTCGCGGAGCGCTGCACCATCGTGACCAGCCAGCAGTTCGGCAGCGCGCTGGACGGCGGAACGTTCTTCCTGCGGGTCGAGTTCACCCGGACCGACGGCGGCCCGCTCGACCTGGACGCCCTCCGGCTGCGGATCGCGCCCCTGGCCGACCGGTTCGCCATGACCTGGCAGCTCGTCGACCCCACCCGCAGGCTGCGGGTGGTGCTGATGGTCAGCCGGTTCCTGCACTGTCTGAACGACCTGCTGTTCCGCAACTCGATCGGCGAGCTCAACCTCGACGTCGTGGCGGTCGTGTCGAACCATCCCGACGCCGGACGGCTGGCCGACAGCCACGGGGTGCCCTTCCACCACATCCCCGTCACCGCCGACACCAAGGCGGAGGCGGAGGCCGCACTGCTCGACCTCGTGGACCGCGAGCGCGTGGACCTCGTCGTGCTGGCCCGCTACATGCAGATCCTCTCCGACGAGGCCTGCAAGCACCTGGAGGGGCGCGCGATCAACATCCACCATTCGATGCTGCCCAGCTTCAAGGGCGCCCGGCCCTACCACCAGGCGCACGCCCGCGGGGTGAAGGTCATCGGGGCCACGGCGCACTACGCCACCGCGGACCTCGACGAGGGGCCGATCATCGAGCAGGACCTGGTCCGGGTCGACCACACCCTGGGCCCCGACGACCTCGCCGCCCGCGGCCGCGAGGTCGAGAGCCGGGCGCTGGCGCGCGCCGTGCGCTGGCACAGCGAGAACCGCGTCGCCATCCACGGCAACCGGACCGTCGTCTTCCCCTGACCGGGCCAGACCGTTGACCTCCGGTCAACCTCGACCGCCGTTCTCGTCGCCGAGAAGGGGGTCCCTGCCAGCGTACGATCGCTCTGGTTCTGATCATCCGAGGCCCGCACGGTTCGGGTGACGGTCCCGGGAGAGGTGCCGTTGTGGACAATGTCGTCGACGCACGGATCGAGTCCTTGATGAACAGTGATCCCAGTCCTGCCGCCACCGCCGAGCCGCTGCTCGCCGTCGAGGGTCTGACCATCGACCTGACCGGTGACGTGGCGCAGCCCGGACTCATCTCCGACGTCTCGTTCACCGTCGCCCGGGGCGAGTCGGTGGCGTTGATCGGCGAGTCCGGGTGCGGCAAGACCATGACGGCGATGGCCATCCTCGGGCTGTTGCCCCGCGGTTTCGTCGTGTCGGCCGGGCAGATCCGGGTCGAGGGCCGGGACCTGCTGACCAGCGGCAGGCGCGGGCTGCGCGAGACCCGCGGGCGCACGATCGGCGCCGTCTTCCAGGAGCCGATGAGCAGCCTGAACCCGACCATGCGGGTCGGCGACCAGATCGCCGAGGCCCGCAGGCTCCACCTCGGCGAGAGCAGGCGGACGGCCCTGGTCCGCGCCGTGGAGCTGCTGGACCGGGTCGGCATCGCCGACGCGGGACGGCGCGTGCGCAGCTACCCGCACGAGCTCAGCGGCGGGATGCAGCAACGCGTCATGATCGCCTCGGCGATCGCGTGCGACCCGTCGATCGTGCTGGCCGACGAACCCACGACCGCCCTCGACGTCACCATCCAGGCCGAGATCCTCGAGCTGCTGCGCGAGCTGCGCACCGAGCAGGGGATCGCGGTGCTGCTGGTGACCCACGACCTCGGTGTCGTCGCCGACTTCTGCGACCGGGTCGTGGCGATGTACGCGGGCACCGTCGTCGAGCGGGCGGGGGTCGACGAGCTCTTCGCCTCCCCCGCGCACCCCTACACGCGGGCGCTGCTCGACGCCGTGCCCCAGACCTCCGACCCGCGCACGATCCTGCCGATCATCCGTGGTCGCGTCCCGGCCGCCGGGGCCTTCCCCACCGGCTGCCGCTTCGAGCCGCGCTGCGTCCACGGCGGCGACGAGCGCTGCCACGCCCCCCAACGCGAGACCTCGATGGTGGGCAGGCGCTCGGTGCGCTGTGCCCGCGCCGCGGACGGCGAGTCCGTCGCCGTCCCCGCCGTCGTCTGACCCGGTCCCCGGACCGTCACCGCACGGCGCCCCACCCTCCACTCGGCTCCGGGCCATCGCCCCCGACCTGTACAGGAACGCCATGAGATCACCGCTGTCCAGGCTGCTCGCGGTCGTCGCGACGGTCGTCCTCGCCGTCACCGCGGCCGCATGCAGCTCGTCGGGACCGGAGTCCGGCTCCGGCGAGAAGGCCCGGCTCACGATCGGCGCCGCCGCGGTCCCGTCCTCCCTCGACCCGCGCAAGTCCGCCCCGTACGAGGCGCAGTGGATCGGCATGCTCTACGACACGTTGGTCCAGCGGACCCCCGACGGCGGCTTCGCGCCCGCGCTCGCCGAGAGCTGGACCCTGTCGCCGGACGCGCGCACCCTGGAGCTGACACTGCGTCCGGGGGTCACCTTCCAGGACGGTGCGCCGTTCGACGCGGCGGCGGTGAAGGCCAACCTCGACGCCGCCCGCGCGGGCGGCACGAACTTCTCCGGCCAGCTCACCAACATCGCCTCGGTGGAGGCCACCGACGCCCGGCACGTGACGATCGCGCTCACCGACTCCGGCGCCCCGATGCTCGGCGTGCTGGCGGGCGAGGCGGGGATGATCATCAGCCCGGCGTCCCTCGGGGAGGACCTCAGCAGGCGCTCCGCGGGCGCCGGGCCGTACACCCTGGACCGCTTCGAGGGCCAGCGGCTCGCGTTGACCGCCTGGCCGGGCTACTGGAACGCAGGCGCCCTCGGGGTCGGCGGGGTGGACATCGACGTGTTCATCGACGACAGCGCGCGGCTGCGGGCCCTGCGGTCCGGCCAGCTCGACACGGCGTTCATCATCCCCTCCCAGGTCCGCGAGGTGGGAGACTCCGGGCTGGAGCTCCTGCGGCCGAAGACCGCGGAGTCCTTCTGGGGCGTGCTGGTCAACACCGGGCGCAAGGAGTTCGGCAACCCGCTCGTCCGCCAGGCCATGATGCTCGCCCTGGACCGGCCCGCCATCGCCCGAGCCGTCTTCGGCGAGGGCGGCTGCACTCCCAGCGCCCAGCCCTTCGACGCCAACGACTGGGCCCACTCCCCCGAGCTCGACTCCCTGCCCGCCGCCCAGTACGACCCGGCACGGGCCCGACAGCTGCTCGCACAGGCCGGGCTGGCAGGGGGTTTCGACTTCGAGCTCCAGGTCGGGACGGCGCAGAACTACACCCAGATCGGCCAGATCCTGCAGGCCCAGTGGGGCGAGATCGGCATCCGGGTCAACCTGCGGCCGATGGAGAACGTCCAGTTCGTCACCGCCCGCCGCCAGGGCGACTTCGACGGGACCGTGTCGGTGTACCTCAACGCGCGGCCGGACCAGAGCGCGTTCGTGAAGAACTTCTACCTGCCCGGCGGCATCTTCAACCCCGGCAAGTACGACCTGCCCGGCACCGCGGAGCTGCTGTCGACCTCGTCCTCCGGCGCCGATCCCGCCTCCCGTGCCCCCGCCATGCACCAGCTGATGGTCAACGCGCTCAACGACGGCCCGCCGATCATGCCGATCTGCACGGCGCCGCGGCTCGCCGCCTCCCAGCGAGGCGTCCGCGACCTCGACATGACGCTGGAGACCAAGTTCACCGACGTCGCCGTCGACCCGAAGTGAGGACGCCGCGATGACCCCGCTCGCCCAGGGAGGTCACGGATGAGACCCACGGCCCTGCTGACCAGGCTCGGCGGCGGACTCGTCGTCCTCTGGCTCGTGTCGCTGCTGACCTTCGCGCTGCTCCAGCTCGTCCCGGGTGATCCCGCCGAGCTGGTGGCCGGGGACTCCGCGACGCCGGCGCGGGTGGCCGAGATCCGCACCCAGCTGGGCCTGGACCGTCCGCTGGTGACCCAGTACCTGAGCTGGCTGGGCGGCATCCTGCACGGGGATCTCGGCCGGTCGGTCTTCACCGGGGACCCGGTCGCCGACGCCATCCTGCGGGCCGCCCCGGCGACCCTGTCGATCACCTTCGTCGCGCTGCTGATCGCCGTCGTCGTCGGGGTGCCCGCCGGGGTCGTCGCGGGGCTGCGGCGGGGGAGCTGGCTGGACCGGGCGGTGTCCCTGCTGGCCACCGTCGGCATCGCGATGCCGGGATTCTGGGTGGCGATGCTGCTCGTGCTGGTCCTGGCGCTGGCCCTCAACCTGCTGCCGGCCACGGGCTACTCGCCGCTCGGCGAGGGCGTCGGTGAGTGGTTCTCGCACATCGCCATCCCGGCGACCGCCCTGGGCCTGGCCACCGCGGCCGAGCTCGCCCGGCACGCCCGGGGCTGCGTCGCCGACGTCCTCGAACGGCCCTACATCCGCACCGCCCTGGCCCGCGGTGCCGGATCGGCCTGGCTCGTGCGCCACCACGTCCTGCGCAACGCCGCGATCCCCGTGGTGACCGTGCTCGGTCTGCAGGCCGGGCGGCTGCTCGGCGGCGCCATCGTGATCGAGATGGTCTGCGGGGTGGACGGCCTGGGCACGCTGGCGATCAACGCGATCCTGCAGCGGGACTTCCCGATCCTGCAGGGCTACGTCCTGCTCTCCGCCGCGATCGTCGTCGTGGTCAACCTGCTCGTCGACGGAACGTACAGCTGGCTCAACCCGAAGGTGCGCGCGTCATGACCACCACTTCCGCGCCCGGCCCGGTCACCGGGCACGCGCCCGAGCCCGCCGCCGCGGCGCCGCGACGGCGGACCCTGCGGCTGCTGCTGCGCAGGCCGTCGACGGTCGTGGCGGTGGGCTTCCTGCTCCTGCTCGTCCTGCTGGCCGTGCTGGCCCCGTGGATCTCGCCGCACGACCCCTTCGCCCAGGACCTGGCCGACCGGTTCGCGCCGTACTCCGCCGACCACCTGCTGGGCACCGACGACCTCGGCCGCGACGTCGCCTCCCGCCTGCTGTACGCGATCAAGCTGGCGCTGCTGGCCCCACTGATCTCCGTCGGCGTCGCGCTCGCGCTCGGCGTACCGACCGGGCTCTGGGCCGGGCTGTCCCGCGGCGTCGTCGACGCGGTCCTCAGCCGCGTCGCCGACGCCCTGCTCAGCCTCCCGGGCCTGGCCTTCGCCCTGGCGATCATCGCCGTGGTCGGGCCGGGCCTGGCCAACGTCATGGTCGCGCTCGGGATCGTGTTCGCGCCCAGCCTGTTCCGCGTCGTGCGGGGGGCGGCGATGGCGGTGGCCGAGGAGCCGTTCATCGACTCCGCCCGCTCCATCGGCTCCCCCACCAGCCGCGTGCTGTGGGTGCACGTGCTGCCGAACGTGTCGGCACCGCTGCTGGTCCAGGCCACGATCCTCATGGGGCTCGCCCTGCTGTCCGAGGCCGGGCTGAGCTTCCTCGGCCTCGGCGTGCAGCCGCCCGAGGCCAGCTGGGGATCCATGCTGCGCACGGCGTACGAGAACCAGTTCGAGGCGCCCCTGTCGGTGCTCCCGCCGGGCATCGCCGTGGTGGTCACCGTGCTGGCGTTCAACACCCTCGGCGACGCGATCCGGGACGCCATGACCGCACGGGGACGACGATGACCGACACCGCCCACCTCCGCCGGGACGTCCGCGGGGCCACCCGCGACCTCAGCCTGCGCAACCTGGTCAAGACCTATCCGCTGACGCGGGACGTGCTGGGCCGCCCGCGCGCCCGGGTCCGCGCGGTCGACGGCGTCGACCTCGACGTCACCGCCGGGATGACCGTCGGGGTGGTGGGCGAGTCGGGCTCGGGCAAGTCCACCCTCGGCAGGCTCGCCTCGCTGTTGGAGCGCCCGGACAGCGGCGCCGTCGCCCTCGACGGCCACGACACCACCGCGCTGCGCGGACGCGAGCTCGCGGAGGTCCGCCGCAGCATCCAGGTCGTGTTCCAGGACCCCTTCGGCTCGCTGGACCCGACCAAGACCGTCGGGCACGCCGTGGCGGAGCCGCTGCTGGTGCACCGCCGGGTCCGGCGCCCGGGCATGCTCGCCGCCGCGGAGGACCTGCTCGCCCGGGTCGGCCTCGACCCGGGCCTCGCCCGCCGCTACCCCGAGCAGCTCTCCGGCGGCCAACGCCAGCGGGTGTGCATCGCCCGGGCACTCGCCCTGTCGCCCTGGCTGCTGGTCGCCGACGAACCCACGTCGGCGCTGGACCTGTCGACCCGCTCGGAGATCCTCAACCTGCTGCTCACCCTGCAGCAGGACACCGGGCTGTCGATCCTGTTGGTGTCCCACGACTTCGCGACGATCCAGCACCTCGCCCACCGGGTCGCGGTCATGTACCGGGGCCGGGTCGTGGAGGAGGGGCCCACCCAGGACGTGGTGCGCGAGCCCCTGCACCCGTACACGAAGGCCCTGCTCTCGGCCGTGCCGGTACCGGATCCGAAGATCCAACGCACCCGGAGCCGGATCCTGCTGCGGGGCGAGTCCCCCGACCCCACGGCGCTGCCCACGGGCTGTCGGTTCCAGAGCAGGTGTGCCTTCGCCATGCCGTCCTGCGCGCAGACCGACCCCGGGCTCGTGGACGCCGCACCCGGACACCGCGTGGCCTGCCTGCTGCACCAGGGCATCGGAGCGGGCACCGGACCGACCACCGCGGCGCCGGAATGACCAGCGCCGAGATGACCAGTGCCGAGATGAGGACGCACAGCGCCGTGCGGGCCCGGCATCCCGTCGAGCTCGACGGCGACGGCCCGGCGTTGAGCGGCCGCTGTCGGGAGATCGCGATCCTCCTGCACGCCTTCCACTGGGACACCCCCTTCGAGCTCTACGCCCACCGGCGGGCCGGGCTCGCCGCCGGGTTGTCCGGTGCCGAGATCGACCGCCTGGCCTCGCGCCTCCCGCCCCCGCGACTGTCCACACAGGAGCTGACGGTCTTCGGCACCGTCACGGCGGTGCTGGACCGGCGCCACCTCGACCGTGCCGAACGCGCCGCGGCACTCGGGATCCTGGGGCACAGGGGGTTCCGGGAGCTCGTCACGCTGCTCGGCCACGACGAGCTCGGTGCCGAGGACCACCTCGACCCGGCCCCGCACGGCGGGGTCGAGGTGGCCCGCGGCCGCGTCATTGCGCCACGTAGCCCCCGTCGACGCTCACGATCGTCCCGGTGATGCCCGAGGCCGCAGGCGAGGCGAGGAACGCGATCGCCCGCGCGACGTCCTCGGGCGTGGAGATCCGGCCGAGGGGGTGGCGCGCCAGGACGGCGGCCGCGGTCGCCTCGGGATCGGGGTCGGCACCGCGCGCCTCGGCGATGAAGTCGGTGTCGATCGCCCCCGGGGCGACCGCGTTGACCCGGACCCCGCGCGGAGCCAGCTCGATCGCGAGCTGGCGGGTCAGCTGCACCAGTGCCCCCTTCGTCATCGCGTACACGGACTGGTTCGGCATGCCCACCAACCCGGAGATCGAGGTGACGGTGACGATCGAGCCGCGGGTCCGGGCCAGCGCCTCGACCGCCGCACGCGCGTGCCGGAACGCACCACCGACGTTGACCGCGAACACCCCGTCGAGATCCTCGTCGGTCGAGTCCGCGATCGGCTTGCGCAGGAACCGCGCGGCGTTGTTGACCAGCAGGTCGAGCCTGCCGAACTCGGCCTCGGCGGTGGCGACCGCCTGCTCGGCCGACCCCGGCGCCGTGACGTCGACGCGCAGCGGCACGACCGATCCGCCGCTCCAGTACCGCTCGACGGCGGGTGCCACGTCCTCGGCCACAACCGCGTACCCCTGGTCCACCAGCAGGTCGACCAGGGCCCGGCCGACCCCGCCGGCGGCACCGGTCACCACCGCCACCCGACCGTCGTCCTCCGGTGTCCGCTCCGTCGCGTCCATCGGTGCCTCCACGTCCTGTCGGCCGACTGATCGCCCCTCGTACCCGGCCGACCGGAGGTGAGGGGAGGGAGCGGATCCCCGGATCGGGGCGCGTCGAGCACCCTACACACATCGTCGGACTGTCAGACAATGCAAGGAGAATGCCATGCGTGAACCCCAGGACGCCGGCGTGCAGGAGGGGCTGGCCGTGCGGCGGGCCGTGTTCGGCGACGATCTCGTGGACCGCAACTACACCCACGCCACCGACTTCGCCCGGCCCGCCCAGGAGTGGATCGCGAGTGCGGTCTGGGCCGACGTGTGGACCCGCGACGGTCTGGACCGGCGGACCCGCAGCCTGGTGACCCTCGGGATCCTCACCGCACTCGACCGGCCCACCGAGTTCGACTCCCACCTCCGCGCGGCGCTGACCAACGGGTGCTCGGTGGCCGACCTCCAGGAGCTGCTCCTGCACACCGCGCCCTACTGCGGGGCGCCCGCCGCGCTGCAGGCGTTCCGGCAGGCGGAGCGCGTGCTGACCGAGGCGGGGGTGCTCCCCGCCGCTCCTCCGACGGCCCCCATTCCCGACCCCGTTCCCGACACCGTTCCCGACCCCGCGTCGGACTGAGCAGAGGAGGCATCGTGCGACTGCGACGCGACAGACCCCGCCGCTCCGTCCGGGTGGCCGTCATCGGCGCGGGCTTCGGCGGGATCGCCGCCGCGATCAAGCTCCGGCAGCGGACGTCCGCCTCGATCGTGATCTTCGAGCAGTCCGGCGACGTCGGGGGCACCTGGCTGGACAACCGCTACCCCGGGTGCGAGGTCGACATCCCCTCGCACGCGTACAGCTTCTCCTTCCTGCGCTACGACTGGCCGCGCACCCACGCCCGGCAGCCGGAGCTGCTGCGCTACGCCCGCGAGGTCGTCGACGCCTTCGGGCTGCGCCCCCTGCTCCGGCTGGACACCGCGGTCACCGACGTGACCTGGGACGACGCCCGGCAGCACTACACCGTCCGCACCGCGCAGGGCGACGCGGAGGAGTTCGACGTCGTGATCTCGGCGTTGGGCCTGCTCAGCGTCCCGAACCGGCCCGACTGGCCGGGTCTGGACGACTTCCGCGGCACCAGCTTCCACACGTCGCGATGGCCCGCGGACGCCGACCTGGAGGGCCGCCGGGTGGCGGTGGTGGGCACCGGGTCGACCGCGGCGCAAGTGGTGCCGGGGATCGCCGAGACCGTCGGGTCGCTGCTGGTCTTTCAGCGGGAACCCGGCTGGGTGGAGCCGAAGCGGGAGCGCGAGTTCACCCCCCGCGAGCGGTGGGTCTACCGGAACGTCCCGGGCGCGCAGTGGCTGCACCGCGGCTGGCTGTTCGCCCAGTCCATCGCCCGGTTCAAGGGCTACGACGCCTCCAGCAGAATGCAGGAGACGGTGCGGCAGCGGTGCCTCGACTACATCGCCTCCACGGTGCAGGACCCCGCCACCCGCGCGGCGGTGACCCCGGACTACCCGTGGGGGTGCAAGCGCCCGGTACTCGCCTCGACCTTCTACGAGACGCTGAACCTGCCGCACGTCGAGCTCGTGCCGCACGCGGTCACGTCGGTGACGGAGAAGGGACTGGTCGACGCCCGCGGTGTGCACCACGACATCGACGTGCTCGTGCTCAGCACGGGCTTCCAGCCGACCCGCTTCCTCGCCAACCTGGAGGTCACCGGTCGGGACGGCCGCCGGATCCACGACGCGTGGGCCGAACGCGCCTCGGCCTTCCTGGGCGTGACGGTGGCCGGTTTCCCCAACTTCTTCATCCTCTACGGGCCGAACACCAACGGCGGGTTCTCGATCATCGCCCAGCTCGAGCGCCAGGCCGAGATCGCGGCCCGCGCGGTGCGGCGCCTGGAGCGCGGCGCCACCGCGGTCGACACCGATCCCCGGGCCCAGCGGCGGTGGGTGGCCTGGATCGACGACCAGATCGCCCGCAAGGCCAACGCGATGGAGGCCGGGTGCCGCAACTACTACCACGCCCCGGGCGGGGCCAACATCACGCAGTGGCCGGGGGCCCACCTGAAGTACCTGGTGGCGACCCGGCTGCTCGGCCGCGTCGGGATCCGGACGTCCCCGGCTCCCGCCTCGCGGGGAGCCTGACGTGCCCCGTCCCTCCTGGGTCCGCCCCGCCGACGCCCACCGCCCGCGGCCGGTGCGCGTCGGCGCGGTGACCGTGACCCCCGTCGTCCAGTTCCGGTACCGCGTCGACCCGGCACTGTTCTTCCCCGACCTCGTGCTCGACGGGCTCGACGGGCTCGACGGGCTCGACGACTGGTACCTGCGACCGCCCTACTGCGACGACGGGTTCCTCGTCGTCGACATCGGGGCGTTCGTGGTCCGCACCCCCGACCGGACGGTGCTGGTCGACGCCGGGGTGGGAGACGCCAAGACCCGACCCAACCCGTGCTTCGACGGCCGCGCCGACGGCTGGCTCGACCGGCTCGGCCGGGCGGGGGCGGCCCCCGAGCAGGTCGACGCCGTCGTGTTCACCCATCTCCACGTCGACCACGTCGGCGCGGCCATCCGCCCCGGTGCGGCCGAGCCGGCCTTCCCCGCGGCGCGGTACGTCACCACCCGGGCCGAGCTCGACCACTGGACCGGACCGCGGTCCGCGGGCGACCGCGCCCGGCTCGGGGACTACCTCGCCGACAGCGTCCTGCCGTTGCGGGCGGCAGGCGTCCTCGACGTCGTCTCGCCCGACCACGAGCTCTGCGCCGAGGTCCGGCGGCTGCCCGCGCCGGGGCACACCCCGGGCAACGTCTGCGTCGAGGTCCGGTCCGAGGGCGAGCGCGCGGTGTTCGCCGGGGACGTGGTCCATCACGCACTGCAGCTCGCCCGCCCCGCACTGAGCACCGACTTCTGTGTGGAGAACGCCCGCGCCACGGCCTCTCGCGAGGCCCTGCTGCGCGACATCGCGGACACCGAGACGCTGCTGTTCCCGGCTCACTTCCCCGAGGCCGCGCCCGGGCGGGTGGTCACCGATCCACTCGGCGGCTACCGCTACGTCCCGATCGGTCCGGCGTCGTGAGGGACGACTCCCCGGACGACTGGGCCGCGGCACAGCCCGACGGCTTCGCCGACCTGCTCACCGGGGCGATCGACGTCCACGTCCACGGCCAGCCCGACCTCGCGACGGCGCTGCCGAACCGCGGCGACGACCTCGGGGTGCTCCGCCTCGCCCAGCGGTACGGCCTCGCCGGATGGGTGCTCAAGTCCCACCTCTGGCCGACCACCGACCGCGCGGCGCTGCTGCAGCGGGCGGCCGGGCCCGACTTCACGGTGCGCGGCAGCTTCACCCTGAACCCCACGCTCGGTGGGGTCTGCCCGACCGTCGTCGAGCTCGCGGCGGCCCACGGCGCCACGGTGATCTTCCTGCCCACCTGGGGCGCCGCCGCGGACGTCGACCGAGACGGGTACGTGACGACCCTGCTCCGCCGGATCGCACCGAGCCTCGACGGGTTCGCCGACGAGCGGTCCGTGCGGGTCGTCGACGGCGACGGGAGGCTGACCGGCGCCGCCAGGGAGACGCTCGACGCCTGCGCCGAACGCGGCCTGTCCGTCGGGACCGGCCACCTCGGGCTCGCCGAGAGCACCGCGGTCGTCGAGTACTGCGCGGCGATCGGTCACGACCGCGTCCTGGTGACCCATCCCCTGCACTACGTCGACGACGCCGCCGAGCTGCGCCGCTTCACCGACACCGGCGCGCTGGTGGAGCTGGCCGCCGCCCCATTGCTCCATCCGGAGGGACACCTGCACGTGCGCGACCTCGCCCGCGCGGTGCACGTCCTCGGCCCCGACCGGCTCGTGCTGAGCTCGGACGTGTTCTCCCGCTGGGTGCCACCGGAACCGGAGTGCCTGCGGGTGGTCGCCGAACAGCTCCGCCACCTCGGGGTGGAGCCCCCCGCCCTGCACCGCATGCTCGCCGTCAACCCGCGGCGATTCCTCGGACTCGACCAGGAGCCCCCATGAGCGACCGCCTGCCCCGCCTCGCCCCGGCCGAGATGACCCCGCCGCAGCTGGAGGTCTACGCCGCCTTCACCGGGGGTGTGCGGGCCGCTCCGGACGCCGCGTTCTCCCTCGTCCACCCCGAGGGCGGCCTGATCGGCCCGCCCAACGCCTGGCTGCTCAGCCCACCGCTGGCGCACGCCCTGGAAGGCTTCGGGCGGGTGCTGCGCTTCGAGCTGGAGCTCTCCGCACGGGCCCGCGAGATCGCGATCCTGCTGATGGCCTTCCATCGCCGCAGCCCGTTCGAGCTCTACGCCCACCGCCTGGCCGGGCGCGCCGCAGGTCTCTCCGACGACGACATCGCCGGGCTCGCCGACCGGGTCGCTCCCGCGTCCTGCTCGAGCGAGGAACGCGCCGTCCACGCGGCCACCCTCGCCCTGCTCGACCGCCGCACCCTCGACGACACGGAGTTCGCCGCCGCCGTGGCCTCGCTCGGCAGGCGGGGGCTGCTCGAGCTCGTCGTCCTGCTCGGCTGGTACGACTCCGTCGCCACCCAGCTGGCGGTGTTCGGCGTCGTCCCGCCCGAGAACTGAGCCCCTCACCCCACCGGAGGACACCCATGTCGACCACCCAGTCGCTCACCGCCGACCAGCAGGAGATCAAGGACGAGTTCGTCCGGGTGCGGGGCACCTGGGGCGAGTCCTGGCAGCGGATGCTCGAGCTCGATCCCGCCTTCGTGCGCGCCTACCTGCACTTCTCCGCGGTGCCCTGGACCGGGCGGACCCACCTCGAGCCCAAGGTCAAGGAGTTCGTCTACATCGCCGCCGACGCCGCGGCCACCCACCTCTACGAACCGGGCATCCGCCAGCACGTGGCGGCCGCGTTCGACCACGGCGCCACGACCGGGGAGATCATGGAGGTCATCGAGCTGACCTCCACCCTCGGCATCCACGCCGGCAACATCGGGGTGCCACTGCTGCTCGAGGTATTGGAAGAGGAGGGACTGCGGGCGGGCCCCGCCCCGCTCGACGAGCGCCGGGAGCGGCTCAAGGCGGAGTTCACCCGGAACCGGGGCTACTGGCACGGGTTCTGGGACGGGCTGCTCGAGCTCGACCCGGACCTGTTCGAGGCCTACATCGAGTTCTCCTCGGTGCCCTGGCGGACCGGCACGCTGCCGCCGAAGATCAAGGAGCTGATCTACATCGCCTTCGACGCCTCGGCCACCCACCTCTACGTCCCCGGCCTGAAGCTGCACATGCAGAACGCCGTGCGGCTGGGGGCGACGGCGGGCGAGATCATGGAGGTGCTCGCCATCGTGAGTGTGCTGGGCATCCACGCCGCCACGACCGCGGCGCCGATCCTGGCGGAGATCGCGGCGCAGCGCTGAGGGCGGGTCAGGCCGGGGGCGGTCCGTCGGCGCGCAGCCGGGCGAGGGCGGTGGCCGAGGCGTGGTGGATGTGGGCGGCGCATGCCGCGGCGGCGGTCGCCGCGTCGCCCGCCTCCACCGCGTCCACGACGGCGGTGAGCTCCGCCGCCGCCTCCGCGGGCCTGCCCGGCTCGGCCAGGGAGTGGGCTCGGAGGAGCCGGACCCGGGCCTGCAGACCGGCGAGCGTCTGCTGCAGCGGCTCGCTGCCCGACCCTCGGAACAGCACCTCGTAGAACCGGTCCTTCGCCCCCAGGTGCGCCTGGGGATCGTCCACGTCCGCGGTCTCCGCGATCGCGGTGACCGCCGCCCGCAGCTCGCGGACCTGCTCCGCCGTGGCCCGCTCCACGAACCGCTGCACCGCGAGGGCCTCGAGCACGGCCCGCATCTGGTAGAGGTCGGCGGCGTCCTCCGCCGACAGCGCCGTGACGACCGCCCCGCGCTGCGGGACGACCGTGACCAGCCCCTCCGCCGCGAGCTGCCGCAGCACCTCGCGGACCGTCGCGCGGGACACCCCCAGCTGCTCGACGAGCTCACGCTCGACGAGCCGCTGCCCGGGCTGGAGCCGGAAGCCGAGGATGGCGTCCCGCACCAGGGTGACGACCTGCTCGCGCAGCGGCGCGGCGACGCGTCCGACCTGGTCGGCGGACCACGTCGGCCCGCCGACGGCCGTCGATGAGCTGCCGTTCACGCCCCCGCCTCCGACTCCGACCTCGCCGATCGGCGCAACCATCGCACGACCTCCGTGTGGTCCGCACCGGGGCCCAGCTCCTCGGCCGCCTCGGCCCACAGCGCGACCGTGCGCTCCGTCAGCTCGGCCGCGGCACCGGTGGCCCGGGCCAGACCCGCGGCGATCCGGATGTCCTTGAGCATCAGGCCGAGCGCGAAACCGGAGTCGAAGGTGCCCGGCAGCACGAAGGTGGGCCACTTGTTCTGGGTGGAGCCGCTGCGCCCGCTGGACCCGTTCACGGCGTCGAGCATCACCGCCGGGTCGAGCCCGAACCGCTCCCCGGCCAGCAGCGCCTCCGAGCTGGCCAGCAGGTGCGCGGCCGACATCAGGTTGTTCAGCGCCTTCAGCGCGTGCCCGGCGCCGACCGGACCGACGTGGCGCGGAGTGCCGAGCGCGCGCAGCAGCGGATCCAGTGCCGCGACCGCGTCGCCCGGGCCGCCGACCATGATCGTCAGGGTGCCCGCCTCGGCACCGCCGACCCCGCCGGAGACCGGGGCGTCGACCAGGACCGCCCCGCGGGCCGCCACCCGCTCGGCGAGGGCCCGGGTGCGCAGCGGCTCCGAGCTGCTCATGTCGACCAGCGTCGACCCCGGCGTCAGGGCGTCCAGCAACCCGCCGTCCGCCACGGCCTCGACGGTGTCGGAGCTCGGCAGCATGAGCACGACCACGGACCCGGACTCCGCGGCTGCGGCCGCCGAGTCGACGAGCGTCACGACGTCGGCCAGGTCCGGTCGGGGCACGACGTCGTGGGCACCGACCTCGAACCCCGCGGCGGCCAGGCGGCGGACCATCGGCCCGCCCATCCGCCCGAGGCCGACGAACCCACCCGTGCGTCAGCCATCGTGGTGCTCTCGCAGGATCGCCTCGGCCACCCGGAAGGACTCCAGCGCGGCCGGGACCCCGCAGTACACCGCGGCCTGCAGGAGTGCCTCCTGGATCTCCGCCTCGGTGACGCCGTTGGTCAGCGCCCCGCGCACGTGCACACCCAGCTCGTGGTTGCGTCCGAGCGCGGTCAGCATGACCAGGTTGAGCAGGCTGCGGGTCCGCCGGTCCAGCCCCGGACGGCCCCACACGTCGTTCCAGCACACCGCGGTGACGAACTCCTGCACGGGCCGCGCGAAGTCGCTCACGCCGGCCATCGAGCGTTCGACGTGGGCCTCGCCCAGCACCTCCTTGCGGATCTGCAACCCGCGCGCGTACCGCCCGTCCGCCGCGTCAGTCGCGTCCATCGACCAGCACCCCCGTCCGCGTCCGGTTCGCCCCGTCGTACTCCGCTGCCGACACCTCGTGCTCCCAGACGGTCGGGCCGATCGAGATCGCGAGGTGCGTCATGATCGTGTCCGCCGTACCACCGTGCCAGTGCCGCTCCCCCGGCGGAACCCAGACCACGTCACCGACCCGGATGACCTGAGGGGTACCGCCGTGGGTGCACACCCAGCCGCGTCCCGCGGTCACCACCAGGATCTGGCCGCCGGTGTGGTGGTGCCAGTACGTCCGCGCCCCCGGCGCGAAGGTCACGCTGTTGATCGTGTTCTTCTCGGCGGTGGTCGGCAGCACCGGATCGCCCCACACCGCCCCGGTGAAGGTGTCGGTCCGGGCGAGTGTCGCGGTCCCGTCGGCCCGCCCCCTGACGATCTGCACGGTCGTCATCCCTCCGTCGTCTCGGCGGCGTCGTGCACGCGCACGCCGCCGGCCACGTCACCGATCGCGTCGACGACGCGGTTGCTGATCTGGTCCCCGTACCCGAGGTTCTCCGCGAGCCCGAAGCTCGCCAACGGCCCGGCCGCGTTGAGCGACGGCACCCCCAGCCTCCCGACGAGGTCCAGGTAGAGCGCGAGGTCCTTGGTCATCAGCCGCCCCGTCAGCCCACCCTCCAGGTAGTCCCCGCGCACGATGTGCGGGAACCGGGCCCTCGTGGCGAAGCTCGCGCCGCTGCCTGCGTTGAACACGTCGAGCAGCTGGGGCAGGTCCAACCCGGCCTTGCGGCCCGCGACCATCACCTCGGCGGTCGCGGCGAGGCTCACCGCGTTGAGGAAGTTGTTGAGCACCTTCGCGGTGTGTCCCGCTCCCACGGGTCCCATGTGGTGGACCTGCGCGGCGATCGGCTCGAACACCCGGGCGAGCCCCGCGAGGACGTCCGCGTCTCCCCCGGCCATGATCGTCAGCGCCCCCTTCTCGGCCGCCGCCGCGCCACCGGACACACCGGCGTCGACGTAGTGCACGCCGCCGCGGCCCGCGGACGCGGCGAGGGAGACCGTCGACTGCGGCGACGCCGTGGACAGGTCGACCACGACGGTTCCGGCTCGTGCGCCTGCCAGCAGACCGTCGGCCCCACCGACGACCGCCTCGACGACGCGGCTGTCCGGCAACGACATCAGGACGACGTCGACCTCACGGGCGAGGTCCGCAGGTCCCCGCGCGGCCACGGCACCCACCGACTCGGCGGCGCCGGGGCGCGGGTCGAACCCGATCACCTCGATGTCGGCCGCGACGAGCCGACGCGCCATCCGCCCGCCCATGTTCCCCAGGCCGACGAACCCCACCCGGCGACGCTCAGCCATTCCGCTCCCCTCCCGCCAGCTCCGGATGCATCCGCACGTCGTGCGGATGCGGGTCCCACGCCCCCGCTCCCCCGGACGGCCGCACGACACTGACCGCGGCCGCCCCGCCGTCGACCGACACGACCTCGCCGGTCATGTACGCGGCGTCCTCCCCCAACAGGAACGCGACCACCGAGGCGATCTCCTCCGGGGCGCCGGGCCTGCGCAGGGGGCTCGTCGCCGCTCGGCGGGCCATGTCGTCGCCCCCGCCGGGTCCCGACCCGGCCCCCGCGAACAGCGGGGTCGGCACGATGCCCGGCGCCACCGCGTTCACCCGCACGCCGATCGGACCGCCGAACATCGCGGCCCCCTTGAGCAGGCCCAACACACCGTGCTTGGACGCGTGATAGGCCAGCAGGTCGTCGCTCGCCCGCAACGACGCGATGGACGCGGTGAGCACGATCGCACCCCCCGACGGCTGGGCCTCGTACTGCCGGAACGCGGCGCGGACCCCGAGGAACGCACCTCGCAGGTTGACCCCGAGCACCCGGTCCCAGTCCTCCACGCGCAGGTCGGGCAGCCTGGTCAGCCGGCCGGGGATGCCGGCGTTCAGATGGTGCAGGTCGATCCGGCCGAACTCCGCGACCCCCGCGGCCACGACCGCCTCGACGTCGGCCTGCTCCGCCACGTCCCCGGCGCGCACCACCACGGGGACGGGCAGCTCCTTCGCCAGCTCGTCGAGCCGGTCGGCGTCGAGGTCGGTGAGGACGAGGCGAGCCCCGTCGGCGGCCAGTCGCCTCGCCACCGCCGAACCGAGTCCACCCGCCGCCCCGGTCACGAGGCAGACCTTCCCGGCGAGGCTCACGCCGCCACTCCCTCGGTGATGCGGACGACCAGGTCGTCGACGCCTGCGGGCAGCCCGTCGACACGACCGCCGAACCGGGAACGGACCGCCGCGTCGTGACCGGCCACCAACGACCGTCCCGGCCCCGTGCCCATCTCGTTCAGCAGGTCCAGCCCGCGATACATCTCGACCAGGTCCGAGACGACGAAGAACGGGCGGTCCCGTTCGAGCTCCTCGTAGAAGTGCAACGCATCGGCGGCCAGGACGACCGTCTCGGACCCCACCGCGACCTGCACCACCATCTGGCCCGGCGTGTGCCCCCCGACCACCGTCAGCTCCACTCCGGGCAGGAGGTCCAGCGTCTTCTCGACCAGCGTCAGGCGGCCCTGCGCCGCCACCGCACCGAGATGGTCCAGCTCGGCCCGCTCGGTGGAGTGCGAGAACTGCAGGCGCTCGGCCATCGGCCCGGCCCAGAACTCGTACTCCCGCCGGGCGATCACGATCTCGGCGTCCGGGAACCGGTGGAGGTTGCCGATGTGGTCGTAGTGCGCGTGGGACACCACGGTCCGCCCCACGTCGGCGGGGGCGATTCCCAGGTGCGCCAACGCCTCGAGGGGATCGATCAGGGTCGTGCGCCCGCGCCGCTCACCCACGACGGAGTCGAAGCCGCAGTCGACCAGCACCACTTCCCGGGGGCCGCGAAGGACCCAGAAGAAGTAGTCCATCTCGAAGGACGCGTCCGCCTCGCCGTAGACGTGGAAGTTGAGATAGCTCTCGCTCCTCCTCGCCGTCCGCGTGCCGTACCGCACCGCAAGGACCTCGTCCACCCTCGCACCTTCCCGCCGCATCGTTGCTGCCATCGTCAGACTGTCAGACAATTTGGAGGCCTGCAACGACTACCTCGCGCGCCATCGACGGCGCGCCGCTGAGCCCACCACCCCTGGGCCGCCCATGGCGGTCGACGCGGCCCGACGGGCGCCGAGCCTGCCCCTCGATGACGCCCCCACCCCGCAGTACGGGCACCAACCCGTCCTCCACCCCATCGACCGGGTCCGCCCCCGTTTCCAGTACCTCGTCGACTCGCGCGGCCCGTGGAAAGCCAAGCCCGAGAGGGCCGTGCCCGGAGTATCCGCCTCCGCAACACCTGCGCGGTACCCCTCACCCGCGGGATGAGGGGGACGGCGGCGTACTCGACCGACGCGGAGACCCAGGACTTCTGACCCGGATGACTCCTTGATCGATGGGTCTCTCGTCGCCGGCCCGACCCCATCGTCGACGACCCAGCGGCCCACCTCTCCGGGGCAACTCGACACCATCATCCACACAGGAGTTCCTGGTCGCCGATCTGCTCGGCAACCCCAGGATCCTCTCCCCGACGGAGACGACCGCCTGAAATGCCTGTCGCAAGCACTCCTACCCGCGCCTGAGCAGGCGGTCCTGCACGCTTCTCCGCGCACGATTCCCGAGGCGAACCGCTGGTCGTTGTGGACTGCAGCCCTCCGGGGGCCTCGCTCCGGAGGTGGCATCGCGCAGGAGGCTCGGACGCGGATTGTTCACGCGAGTGGTGCAGGGTTGGAGGCGGGGGCTGGTTCGACTCCGCATCCACCGCGATCCTGCGCTCGGCCCTCTCACCCCTGGCTGCCCCGGTGGGAGCACACGACCCCGGGACCTGCGAGACCCGATCTGCGACGGCGCCGGCGAGCGACTGCCCGACCCGCGCTCGGCCGCGGAGCGGGACTGCGACGCGGTGGTCGAGTTGGCCCGGCGGATGCTGCAGATCGGCGAGCTGCCGACTGGGAACGGGAACCGACCGCAGGTCACGGTCACCATCACCCTCGACGACCTCCGGGGTTCCGGGGCCGGCCTGCTCGAAGCCGGCGACGGGATCGGCCGCGGAGTCATCCGCGCCGAAGACGCCCGCCGCATCGCCTGCGACGCAGGTGTCGTCCCGGTGGTGTTGGGCTCGGACGGGGAGCCGTTCGACGTCGACCGCAAACACCGCATCGTGCACACCGCGCTGCGCCGCGCCCTCGCCGTCCGCGACGGCGGGTGTGCGTTCCCCGGCTGCGGGATCCCCGCCCGTTGGACCGACGCCCACCACATCCAACATTGGGCGCACGGCGGCGAGACCACCCTGGCGAAGTCCTGCTGTGTCCGCGCCGTCACCGCCTGCTCCACCACGGCGACTGGACCCTGCAGATCGACCAAGGGGTGGCGGTGTTCCACCCACCCGCCTGGTCCGGGGCACCACCAGGCCACAACACCAGGCACCGACCAGACCTGATCGGCCGCATCCCCCCACCCCGCCGCGACGTCGAACGCCTCAGCATCGACGCACTCGTCGGATAGGGAACGAGCGCACTCATGCCGGGTGCGCCCGCGTCGGCGCCCGTGCGGTCGCCGGAGTGCCGTATTGCCCAGCGTGTCCACGCGCACGCGCCCAACAGGTTCGCGGGGTCGGACTGTGCCGTGCCCTGACGAGCCGGATCCAACGGCGACGCCGCCGACCTGGTCGACCAGCTGGCAGGCGCACCGTCGACGCGGCGGCGCGGCCGTCCGTCACCGCGGGCGGCGCGGAGAAGCCGGTCGACGGGATCGTCGCCCAGGACCGGGCGCGCTGGAGCGAGCCCGGCTGGCCGGGACCGACGGCCATGAACGCCTTCATGTCGTTGTTCCGGACCCACGAGCAGGTCCTCGAGACGGTACGGAAGGTGCTCAAGAGCCACGGGCTCTCGATCACCGAGCACTCCGCGCTGCTGCACCTGGCCATGGCTCCCGACCGCAGCAGCCCCCTGAGCAGGATGGCCGAACGCCTGCTCATCTCCCCCGCGCGGTGCAACAACCGCGGTGCAACAACTACGTGGTGAACCGCCCGGAGAGCGAGGCCCGGGTGGACCGCAGGCCCCACCCCGCCGACGGTCGCAGCACGCTCGCCGTCCTCACCGAGAGCGGGCAGGCGAAGGTCGCCCGGTCGATCGCCGCCGTCGACCGGATCGGACTCCGTCCCCGTCCCGGTCGCGGGCGAGTAGCGCGGAGCCGGTCGCCGCCGTCGAGCGCGCCGGGTCCCGGGGCCCCGCCGCGTCGGTGGTGGGGCCGACCTCAGCGGGCCGCGATCACCTGCTCCAGCAGGGCGACGGCGGCGTCCTTCCGGTCCCCGATGTCCTTGCTCCCGGCGTTGAACACCTCCACCAGGATCATCGAGTCGCCGGTGACGGCGATGGCGTCGCTGCGGCCGGGCGCCCCGAAGGCCTCGCCGCGATCGCCCACGGAGATCGGTTCCGGGGTGGTGCCCTGTGTCGCGGCGTCGGAGGCGACCTGCGCGAACTGGTCGTCCGCCGCGAGCGCGAAGCCGACGGTGATCTGGACGTCGGCGCCTGCCGCACGGTCGACGGCGAGGTAGCTGCATCCCGACGCGACGATGACATTGCCGCTCATCGCCAGGGTGACCGGGGACCCGACCGCGGCGGACACGGCCTGTTCGCCGGGACAGCTCGCCTGGCCGAACGACCCGGCACCGCCGGAGACGTCCTGGACCGCGGTGACCGCCCGGTTGACGAAGTAGGCCGCGATCCCGGCGACGACCAGCACCAGGACCACGGCGACCACCACGGCGACGAGGCAGCCGCGGCGAGGCTTCCGCGGGGGACGCGCGGTCTGGCCGTACTGGGGCCCCCCGTACTGGGGTCCGCCGTACTGGGGCCCGCTCGGCTGGGGTCCGCCGGGCTGCGGCCCGCTGTACTGCGGCGGTGCCTGCGGCCCGGGGCCGGGAGGCGGGGGCCGCCACTGCTGGGGCGGGTACCAGAGACCGTCGGTGGCCTGCCACCATCCCTGGCCCTGCGGCTGCTGAGACATCGGGCGGCTCCCTCACGGCTGCGCGGCGTCGCCAGCGTAGGGCCTGGGATCACCCGGCCACCAGGTGCGACGGTCCACAGCGGACCGGCGCCCTAGGCGGCCGGGAGTGGCGCCACGGCCGCGGCGCCGCCCGGCACGACGGAGCCTCGTCGGAACCATGACGCCGCTACGCTCGGCCGATGGCGGTGCCGGCACGAAGTTCCACCTGCCCTCGCCACGACGTGGGTCGGTGCGGCGGGACCGCCTGACCGACCGTCTGCTCGGGGACGCCGGGCCGCGGCTGGTCCTGGTGGCGGCTGCGGGCTTCGGGAAGACGACCCTGCTCGCGCAGTGGGCGGCGGCCCGGGCGGCGCAGCGCCGAGTGGCGTGGGTGACCCTCGACGCAGGAGACGGGGACCTGCGGCGGTCCTCACCCCCCTCGTGGCCGCGGTCGGCACGGTCGAGCCCGGCGCGGGCGCGAAGGCGAACGCCTGCTGGAGGCCGACGGCGCGGCACTGCCCTGTCCCGGCTGCGCGCCCGCGGCGAGCTCGTCGAGATCCGGGCCGCCGACCTCCGGTTCACCGTCGACGAGTCGAGCACGTGCGCGCGGAACAGGCGATGCCGCAGCAGCCGGTCGTCCGTGATCCGGGAGGACGACGGCCCACCCCCCTCACCCTCCCGGCGGCCGACCGGGCCGAGCTCGGCGGCGTCCTCGGGCGCCTGCGCGACATCGGCGCGGTGCTCGTGGCGGTTTCCGGGACGGCACCGGGGCGCCGCTGTCGATGTTCGGGTTGACGTTTGGCATCCCGGCCCGGAGGTGGTACGAACACTCGCATGTCGGCCGTCTCCGTGCTCGTGCGGCGTCGACACGTGGACTTCGGCATGGTGGGCACCTGCGCGTGTCCGGGCCGTCGCTGACCCGCTCATCCCACCGAGAGGGATCGATGCCCGACCACGCCTGGGGCTTCAACACCCGTGCCGTGCACGCCGGTGGGGCGCCCGACGCCGCCACGGGCGCGCGTGCCGTGCCCATCTACCAGACCACCAGCTTCGTGTTCTCCGATGTCACGGACGCGTCGGCGCTGTTCGCGCTGCAGAAGTTCGGCAACGTCTACAGCCGGATCGCGAACCCCACCGTCGCGGCGCTGGAGGAACGGGTCGCGAGCCTGGACGGCGGGCTGGGTGCTGTCGCCACCGCCAGCGGGCAGGCGGCCGAGTTCCTGACCTTCGCCGCGCTCGCCGGGGCCGGTGACGAGATCGTCGCGGGGGCCGGGCTGTACGGCGGCACGATCACGCAGCTGGACGTCACGCTGCGCCGGTTCGGGGTCGAGACGACGTTCGTCCGCGGCACGGACCCGGAGCGGATCGCCGCGGCGATCACGGACCGGACGAAGGTCGTCTTCGCGGAAGTGATCGGCAACCCCTCCGGCGAGATCGCCGACATCGCGGCGCTGGCGGACGTGGCGCACGCCGCCGGCGTCCCGCTGGCGATCGACGCCACGCTCGCCACGCCCTACCTGTGCCGCCCGATCGAGCACGGGGCGGACATCGTCGTGCACTCGGCCACGAAGTTCCTCGGCGGGCACGGCACCACGCTCGGCGGCGTGATCGTCGAGGCGGGCCGCTTCGACTGGGGCAACGGCCGCTTCCCGACGATGACCGAGACGGTCGCGTCCTACGGCGGGCTGTCCTGGTGGGGGAACTTCCAGGAGTACGGCTGGCTGACCAGGGTCCGGGCCGAGCAGCTGCGCGACATCGGCCCGTCGCTGTCGGCGACGTCGGCGTTCCAGCTGCTGCAGGGGATCGAGACGCTGCCGCAGCGGATGGCGGCCCACGTGGCGAACGCGCGGGCCGTCGCCGAGTGGCTGGCGGCCGACCCCCGGGTCTCGTACGTCCGGTGGGCGGGCCTGCCGGACCACCCGCACCACGCCCTCGCGCGGCGCTACACCCCCGAGGGCCCCGGGGCCGTCTTCGCGTTCGGGGTGCGCGGCGGGCGCGAGGCGGGCGAGCGCTTCATCGGCGCGGTGCAGCTGGCCAGCCACCTCGCGAACGTCGGCGACACCCGCACCCTGGTGATCCACCCGGGCTCGACCACCCACCGCCAGCTCACCGAGGCGCAGCTGGACGAGGCGGGCGTGCCGCCGGACCTCGTGCGGATCAGCGTCGGTCTCGAGGACGTCGACGACATCCTCTGGGACCTCGACCAGGCCCTCGCCGCGGCCACGAAGGACCGGACGTGACCGCCGAGTGGCAGAACCCGACCCCGCTCGAGCGGCTCGCCGTGCTGCGCCGGGCGAGGACGGTCGCCGTGGTCGGCGCGTCCAGCAAGCCGGAGCGGGCCAGCAACTTCGTGTCCACCTACCTGCTCGCCAGCACGGACTACGACGTCCACTTCGTCAACCCGAACGAGAAGGAGATCCTCGGCAGGCCGGTGTCCCCCACCCTGGCCGCGCTGCCGGTCGTCCCGGACATCGTGGACGTCTTCCGCAGGCCCGCCGACCTCCCGGACGTGCTCGCCGACACGATCGCCGTCGGCGCGGGGACGCTCTGGCTCCAGTTCGGGCTGTTCGAGCCCGAGATCGCCCGCAAGGCCGAGGCGGCCGGCCTCACCGTGGTGATGGACCGCTGTCTCAAGATCGAGCACGCCCGGTTCCACGGCGGCCTGCACCTCGCGGGCTTCGACACCGGCGTGATCACCTCCCGCAGACCCCCGCGGTGAGGCCCGTCAGCGGGGGTCGGCGCCCTCGGTGGCGAGGATCCCCCGCAGGTGCTCGACCGGCCAGCGGCGGTCGAACAGCGTGGGGTCGTCGTGGTCCTCGGCGCGCAGCTGCTCGATGAGCCGGACGTAGCCGTCCAGGTCCAGCGTGCGCAGCAGGTCGAGCAGCTGCGCGGCCTCGCCCGTGGCGGGCGTGACGGGGGCGACCAGCCGGTCGTAGAGGGCCACGACCTGCTCGACCATTGCGAGGTGGCGCGGTCCGGGGTCGACCGAGGGGAAGTGGGTGGCCGCGAAGTCCTCGGTGAACACGATCGGCTCCACGGCGAGTGCCTGCGGGCCGTGGGCCCGGGCGAGCAGGACCAGCAGCTCGACGTCGAACGTCTCGTTGAACGAGGTCATCCGGGAGAGCACCGGACCCACGGCCGCGGCGTCGAACGCCTTGAACCCGGCCTGGGTGTCCACCACGTGCGCCAGGTCCGGCACCAGCATCGCCCGCACGACGTGCCGGAACAGCACGATCAGCTTGTCCGGCTTGTCACCGGTGCTCCGCGGCTCGACCGAGGGCCCGTCCGCCTTGACCAGCACCGCGCCCGGCATGCCGTAGCGCTGGCCCGCCGCCGCGACCGCGCCGCCGAGCACGATCGGGGCGACGAGGGAGCCGAGCATGGCCAGGTTCGCCGAGAGGTCGGCGTCGGTGTAGCAGACCACGTGCCTGCCCGCCCCCGGGCCCACGGCGACGGCGGTCGCGAGCCCGACGAGGATCGAGCCGCCCTTGCGGGACTCGTCCGGCGAGGTCAGGGCCCGGAACTCCGCGCTGTAGGCGGGGCCGGTGGACGGGTCGGCGGCCAGGACGTCCGCCAGGCGGAGGACCGAGACCGAGCGGTGGCCGCCCGTCGGGTAGCCCTCGGCGGCCGCGATCGAGGCCATCGTCTCGGCGCTCGACGGCTGGTCGGGGCAGCCGTCGTCGACCGCGAGGATGCTCCAGGTGACCTGCGGGAGCCCCGCGGTGAGCCAGTCCAGCTGGCGGACCTTGACCCGGACGAAGTCCTCCCCGTGCGGGTGCTCCTCGCGGGTGGCCATCCGGCCGGTCTCGCCGTACATCGCCCAGACCACCGTGAGGTGCACCGGGCCGTCCAGCGCGGCGAGCCTGCGCCGGGAGTCCGCGACCGCCCGGGCCTCGGCCGCGACGGCCGCGGGCACGTCCGCCCCGCCGTCGGCGAGGAGCGCGGACGCGGACTCGAGCACCGCCTCGTTCTGCCGGGGGTCGGTGAGGTCGCGCGTGGGCTCCATGGACGGTGAACCTAGCCTGGGCGCAGTCCGGGCCGCCGTCGGACACGATGGCGGGCACCCGTCCCCCACAGGCAGGAGCCCCCGTGCAGAAACGGCGCGCCCGCACCGTCTCCGTCGTCGCGCTCGAACCCGGGACCGGCAAGTCCACCGTGGTCCTCGGGGTGGTCGACGCCCTCGCCCGCCGGGCCGGGCGGACGGCCTTCCTGCGCCCCGTCGTCGCGTCCGCGGACCCGCCGGACCCGGACATCGAGCTGATCCGACACCACTTCCGGCTCCCCCAGGACTACGCCGCGTCCTACGCCCTCACCGCCGCCGACCTGCACTCCCCGCGGGACGTGCTGCTCAGCCGGGTCATGCAGGCGTGGGCCGTGCTCGCGGAGGAGGCGGACGTCGTCGTGGTCGAGGGCAGCGACCTCACCGACTCCCCCGCGTCGGAGGTGGACCTCAACGCGAGCATCGCGGTCCACCTCGAGGCGCCGGTCGTGCTGGTGGTCGGCGGGCGGGACCGGACGGGCGCCCAGGTGCTCGACGCCGTCCGGCGGGACGTCGCGGCGCTGACCGAGCGGGGCTGCGACCTGCTCGGCGTGACCTGCAACCGGGTCGACCCGGCGCACGTCGACACCGTGCGGGCGGGCCTGTCCGCGGCGTCGGGCGGGCTGCCCGGCGGGGTCCTGCCCGAGCTGGCGCTGCTCGCCGCGCCCACCGTCGCCGAGGTCGCCGACGCCCTCGACGCCGAGCGGGTCGCGGGCGATCCGGGGGCCGCGCGGGAGATCGAGCGGGTCGTCGTGGGCGCGATGGGGTTGCCGCACTTCCTCGACCGCATCCGGGACGCCGACCTCGTCATCACCCCCGGGGACCGGGCCGACCTGGTCGCCGGGACGCTCGCGGCGCACCTGTCCGGCGCCTACCCCGCCATCGCGGGCCTCGTCCTCACCGGCGGGTCGGTGGATCCCGCCGTGCGCAGGCTGGCGCAGGGCCTCGGCGCGGCCGGCGTGCCCGTGCTCGCCGTCGCCGAGGACACCTACGACACCGTCTCCGCGGTCGGCCGGGTGCGCGCCGCCCTGCGTCCCGGCGGGGAGCGCAAGATCGCCGCCGCGCTGCGGCTCGTCGACGCCGCGATCGACCACGACGCGCTGGCGGTCGGCCTCGCCGTCGTCCGCCCGACCCGGACGACGCCGCTGATGTTCGAGCAGGAGCTGCTGGACCGGGCCCGCGCCGACCGGCGGCACATCGTGCTCCCCGAGGGCGAGGACGACCGGGTCCTCGCCGCCGCGGACCAGCTCCTGCAGCGCGGCGTGGTCGACCTGACGCTGCTGGGCCCCGAGGCGGGGATCCGGGCCCGGGCGAGCGCGGCGGGCCTGGCCCTGCCGGGTGTCCGGATCGTCGACCCGGCCACGTCGCCGTGGCGGGCGGACTTCGCGCAGACCTACGCCGAGCTGCGCCGCCACCGCGGGGTCGGCCTGCCGATGGCGCTGGACCTGATGGCCGACGGCACCTACTTCGGCACCATGATGGTCCACCGCGGGGTCGCGGACGGGATGGTCTCCGGCGCCACCCACACCACCGCCCACACCATCCGTCCGGCATTCGAGGTGATCCGGACGGCCCCGGGCGTCTCCCTGGTCTCCAGCGCGTTCCTGATGTGCCTGCCGGACCAGGTCGTCGTCTACGCCGACTGCGCGGTCGTGCCCAACCCCGACGCCGCGCAGCTCGCCGAGATCGCGCTGTCCGCGGCGGACACCGCGGCGATGTTCGGCATCGAGCCGCGCGTGGCGATGCTGTCCTACTCCACCGGGGAGTCCGGCTCCGGCGCGGACGTCGACCTCGTGCGGGAGGCGACCGCCCGGGTCCGCGCCCGCCGCCCCGCGCTGCCGGTGGCGGGCCCGATCCAGTTCGACGCCGCCGTCGACCCCGGGGTGGCCCGGACCAAGCTGCCGGACAGCGACGTGGCGGGCCGGGCGACCGTGTTCGTCTTCCCGGACCTCAACACCGGCAACAACACCTACAAGGCCGTTCAGCGGGCGGGCGGCGCCGTCGCGGTCGGCCCCGTCCTGCAGGGGCTGGCCAAGCCGGTCAACGACCTGTCCCGCGGCGCGACCGTGCACGACATCGTCACCACCGTCGCGATCACCGCGATCCAGGCGCAGGGCTGAGCGGGGCGCGCAGCCGTTCCAGGGCCTCGGCGGCGTCGACGACGTCGGCGTACTTCGCGTCCAGGTCGGCGAGGTTGTTCTCGTGCAGAGCGCGGGTCCGGTCCCCGCAGGCCTGCTCGACGACCAGCGGCCGGAACCCGTGGTTGAGCGCGTCCATCGCCGTGGCCCGCACGCAGCCCGAGGTGGACACCCCCGCGACGACGAGCGTGTCGACGCCCGCCGTCGTCAGCGTGGCGGCGAACGAGGTCCCGAAGAAGGCGCTGGCGTACTGCTTGCTCACCAGGACCTCCGCCGGGCCGGGGGTGAGGGCCTGCTCACCCCAGCCGCCCTCGGCACCCGCGGCGAAGGCACGCAGTGCGGGCACCTTGCGGGCGAACAGCCCGCCGTCGGCCATCCCGGGCGAGTAGCGCACCTCGGTCCAGAAGACCGGGTGCCCGCCGGTGCGGGCCGCGTCGACCAGCTCCGCCGTCGCGGCGACCACGGAGTCCGCCTCCGGCAGGGCGAAGGGCCCGGCCGGATCGGTGTAGGCGCGCACCAGGTCCACGACCACCAGCGCGGGCCTGCTCCCCCAGCCCACCCGGCCGGAGAACGCCGTCCCGTGGGGTCCACTCGACGTCATCCGCACAGTGTCCCCGGTGTGTCCGGCCGCGCGCTCTGCGGCCAGGCGCTACGATGGTGTCGAGATCTGATCCCGCCGGGAACTCGTCCGGCACGGTGGCCCCTGTTCGGTGCCGCGGCCGTCGTCCGGTCGCCCCGCTTCCCCGTGTCCCGGCCGTCCATCCCCCGGAGGCGATCTCGCCGGACCCATCCGATCGGGTCGTGCGCGGGGCCATCCCCGGCCGACCGCCGCACGACCGCGGGTGGGCGTTGACCGAAGAGGAGTTGTCCGTGGCTCGACGAGGCAAGCCCCAGACCAGGGCTCGCCGCAGTGCCCCGCAGGATCGACGGCGCGGCCGGACCGGCCAGGACGTCGACGTGATGTCGGTGCTCGCGCGCACCGTGCGGGAGGTCGAGGCCGCCCTGCGCAGGAGCCGGGTCACCCCGGCGACCCGCACGAAGTTCCAGGCCGTGGCCCTGCTGCTGCGCGAGGAGCGCGCGCGGGTCAAGGCGGACGCCACCCTCAACGAGGCCAAGCGCGGCGACCGGATCAAGCGGCTGGACGACATCGCGCGCACCCTCGCGATGACCGCCGTCCGCGACCAGGGCCTGCTGGCCCTGCTCGGGGAGGACGCCGTCGTCTCCCCCGAGGCGCGGGCGCTGGCCCGCGAGGTCCTGCAGGCCGCCGGGGTCGAGCCCGCGCCGGTGCCCGAGCTGCAGGAGGCCCCGCCCGTCGAGGTCGCGGCCGTCCCGGCCAAGCCCCGCGTGGTGCCGCAGTCGGTCGTGTCGCGGCAGCTGGCCAACCCCTTCCTCGCCCCGGACTTCTCCGCGGCCCGGCCCGCCACCCCCCGGCCCACGCCGCTGGCCGGGTGGGAGCTGCTCGGCCCGCTGCTGCGGTCGTTCGAGCGCGCGGGCAGCGGCGCCTCGGCCTGCATGGACCTGCCCTTCCCCTCGTCCCGCAAGGTCCCCCCGGGCCTGGAGCTCATGCCGCACCAGGCGCGCCTGGTCGCTGCGGCCGAGCAGGGCCACCGGACCTTCCTGCTGGCGGACGAGCCCGGCCTAGGCAAGACGGCGCAGGCCCTCGTCGCGGCGGAGGCGGCGAACGCCTACCCCCTGCTCGTGGTGGTGCCGAACGTCGTCAAGACCAACTGGGTTCGCGAGGCCGACCTCTGGTCGCCGCGCCGCCCGGCCACGGTGATCCAGGGCAACGGGGACACGATCGACGGGTTCGCGGACATCGTCGTCGTGAACTACGAGGTGCTGGACCGGCACGTCGGCTGGCTCGGGGACTTCGGGTTCCGCGGGATGGTCGTCGACGAGGCGCACTTCATCAAGAACAAGTCCTCCCAGCGCAGCCAGCACGTGCTGGAGATCGCGGACCGGATCCGCACCTTCACCGCGCGGCCGCTGATGATGGCGCTGACCGGCACCCCGCTGATCAACGACATCGAGGACTTCCTGGCCATCTGGCAGTTCCTCGGCTGGATCGACGCCACCAAGCCGCGCGGTGAGCTGATGGACGCGCTGTCGGCGTCCGGGCTGACCCCGGCCGATCCGGGCTTCTACCGGGTGGCCCGGCAGGCCGTGGTGAACCAGGGCATCGTCCGTCGGCGGAAGGTGGACGTGGCCGCGGACATCCCCGCGCGCCGGATCGCCGACCTGCCCGTCGAGCTGGACGGGGCCGCGGGGCGGTCCATCCGCGCCGCCGAGCGGGACCTGGCCCGGCGCATGGTCGCCCGCTACGACGACGCGCTGGTCACCCGGGGGTCGGCGCCGCTCGAGGGCATCGACCGCGACCTGGTGCGCCGGGTCGCCAAGTGGGAGCAGAAGGACGCGAACGAGGCGAGCACGGGCGACAACGTGTTCACCATGATGCGCAGGATCGGGCAGGCGAAGGCCACGCTCGCGGCGGACTACGCCGCCCAGCTCGCGCGGTCCGCGGGCAAGGTCGTGTTCTTCGCCAAGCACGTGGATGTCATGGACGCCGCCGAGGAGCTGTTCGCGAAGCAGGGCGTGCGGTTCTCCTCCATCCGCGGCGACCAGACACCGTCCGTGCGGCAGCGCAACATCGACGCGTTCGTCGACGACGCCGGCGTCGCGGTCGCGGTCTGCTCGCTGACGGCGGCGGGCGTGGGCCTGAACCTTCAGGTCGCGTCCAACATCGTGCTGGCCGAGCTGTCCTGGACCGCCGCCGAGCAGACCCAGGCCATCGACCGCAGCCACCGGATCGGCCAGACCGAGCCGGTCACCGCCTGGCGGATCATCGCCGCGCAGACGATCGACGCCCGGATCGCCGGGCTCATCGACAGCAAGGCGGGGCTCGCCGCCCAGGCCCTGGACGGCTCGGACGCCGAGGTCGGCTCGTCGGCGGACATCCAGCTCGAGGCGCTGGTCGCGCTGCTGACGGACGCGCTGGAGGCCCGCTGACGGCCGGCTAGCGCGGACCCGCCTCGTACGTGTGGCCCGCCTCGCGGAGGCGCTCGATCAGCACCCGTCCCATCGCGGTGGCCGGGGTGAGCGAGCCCGCACGGTCGGGCAGGTCGTCCAGGGCCAGGGACAACGCGCTCTCGCCCAGCATCACCGCGGTCGCGGCGTAGCCGGGATCGCCAGGGCCCGCGACCGTCGCGGTGACCGTGCGGCCGTCGACCGTGGTGCCGGTCAGCACGTGTCGGAAGAAGCCCTCGGCCCGCGCCCGCGCGCTCGGCCCGGTGCCCGGCTTCGGCAGGACCCGCTCCAGCAGCGCCCGGGTCGGGCCCAGCGCGGCGGCCCCGACCACTGCGCCCATCGCCCCGGTGATCGCCACCGCGGCGACCGCCCCGGCGAGCCCCTTCCCTGCGGCCATCCGCTCCTCGTAGCGCAGACCGCGCCCGTACGCCCAGTCCTGCAAGGCGTTGCTGCGCCGCACGATCCGCGTGTTGTACGGCGCCATGACGAACGGGGCGGTCCACGAGCCGTCCGCCTCGCGGCGCGGCGGCGAGGCGTCCCGCGGCTGGTCCGGCGTGGGCTCGGCGGCGCGGTCCGGGCTGATCGAATGCGGCCCGCCCGCGATCCGCCGGGCGACCGGGTCCCCCGACACCGCCTCGACGTGGCCGAGCAGGGAGGCCAGCGTCCCGCCGCTGAACCCGCCCCGCGCCGTCGCGACGGCCCGGACGTCCGTGAGGTCGGCGCCCGCGGCCTCGCGCACCAACAGGACGCCCAGGTCGGAGGGGATGGAGTCGTAGCCGCAGGAGTGCACGATCCGGGCGCCGGAGCTGCGCGCCGGACCGTCGTAGCGCGCGATCGCCTCGTGGACGAACAGCACCTCCCCGGTCAGGTCGCAGTAGTGGGTCCCGGCCTTCGCGCAGGCCTCCACCAGCGGCAACCCGTACCGCGCGTAGGGACCCACGGTCGTCGCCACGACGCGGGTGGACTCCGCCAGCGCCCGCATCGACGCCGGGTCGGTCGAGTCCGCGGAGACCAGCGGCCAGCCGTGGGCCCGCCCCGACAACCCGGCCCGCACCCGCTCCAGCTTGTCCCGCGACCGCCCGGCCAGCGCGATCCGCAGCCCGGCAGGGGCGGCCTCCGCCAGGTACTCGGCCAGCAGCGCCCCGACGAACCCCGTGGCGCCGAAGACGACCAGATCGTGCTCCCGTTCGGTGCTCATCACCCGAGCATGCCCCGAGCCGCGTGGTTCGCCGCGCCGCCTAGCGTCCCCGCGGGCTCCTGCTGACGCGGATCGCGCTGTCCTTCGCCTCGCCGAACTCCTCGCGCAGGGCGGGCAGCAGCTCGGTCCGGGCGAACTCCAGGTAGTCCGGCTGCATCTCGCCGCCGATCTCGACCAGCGCGACGTGGGTGAACCCGGCGTCGACGAACGGCCGCGGGGCCTCGACGTGCGCGGACACGTCCGGCCCACAGGGGATCGCGCTCGACACGTCGTCCGGCCGCACGAACTGCGTCGCCGCCGCGAAACCCGCGGTCCCGGGCAGCTCGGCGTTGACCTTCCAGCCGCCCGCGAACCAGCGGAACAGCGAGTGCGCGCGCTCGACGGCGGCACCGTGGTCCGGACCCCAGCTGATCGGCTGCTGACCGATCTTGGGCTGCTCCGCGCCCGCCGCGGCGTCCCAGCCGGTCACGAGGTCCGCCTTCGGCTCCACCGCGACCATGGCGTCGGCGACCGGCGCGTACCGCTCGACGGACTGCCTCCCGGACACCGCCACGGCCAGCGGCACGCCCTCCTCGGGCACGTCCCAGAGCTTCGCCGAGTCCACGCGGAAGTGCGGCCCCTCGTGCGTCACGTACCCGCCGGCCACCAGCTCCCGGATGATCGTGATCGCCTCGTCCAGCATGTCCTGGCGGACGTCGGCGGTCGGCCACCCGCGCCCCACGACGTGCTCGTTCAGGTTCTCCCCCGACCCCAGGCCCAGGGTGAACCGGCCCTCGGACAGCAGCGCGACCGTCGCCGCCTTCTGCGCGACGACGGCGGGGTGGTACCGCACGGTCGGGCAGGTCACGTACGTCATCAGCGGGATCCGCTCGGTGACGGAGGCGACCGCCCCGAGCACGCTCCAGGCGTACGGGGCGTGGCCCATCTCGTCCAGCCACGGGAAGTAGTGGTCGCTCATCACCGCGAAGTCGAAGCCCGCGCGCTCGGCGCCGACGGCGTCGGCGACGAGGTCGCGCGGCCCGCGCTGCTCGGTCATCAGCGTGTAGCCGAACGAGGTCACGGCTGGAACACCACCTTGATCGCACCGTCCTTCTTGTCCTGGAACATCGCGTACGCGTCCGAGGCCGACTCCAGCGGGAGCCGGTGGGTCGCGAAGTCGTCCACGCCGAGCGGATCGGCGTCGGTGAGCAGGGGGAGGATCTCCGGCACCCAGCGGTGCACGTTCGCCTGGCCCATCCGCAGCTGGATCTGCTTGTCGAAGACCTTCAGCATCGGGATCGGGTCGGCCGTGCCGCCGTACACCCCGGACAGCGAGAGCGTGCCGCCGCGGCGGACGAGCTCCACGCCGAGCAGGAAGGCCGCCATCCGGTCCACGCCCGCGGTCCTCATCAGCGGCGCGGCGAGCATGTCCGGCAGCAGGCCGACGAGCCGGTGCGCGATCGAGCCGAAGGGCGAACCGTGCGCCTCCATCCCGACGGCGTCGATCACCGCGTCCGGTCCCCGCCCGCCGGTCAGCTCGCGCACGGCCTGGACGACGTCGTCGGACCCGGTCAGGTCGATCGTCGTGACCCCGCGGGCGGCGGCCCGAGCGAGCCGCTCGGGGACCAGGTCGATCCCGATGACCTGCTCGACGCCGTGGTGTCGCGCGACCCGGCAGGCCATGTCACCGATCGGTCCCAGCCCGAGCACGACCAGCGTGCCGCCCTTCGGCGGGTCGGCGTACGCGACGGCCTGCCAGGCGGTGGGCAGGACGTCGGACAGGTACAGGAAGCGGTCGTCCGCCGGGCCCTCCGGCACCGTGACCGGCAGCCGGTTGCCGAACGGGACCCGCAGGTACTCCGCCTGTCCGCCGGGGATCTGCCCGTAGAGCTTGGTGTAGCCGAACAGCGAGGCGCCCATCCCCTGGTCGCGGTTCTGGGTGGTCTCGCACTGCGAGTGCAGGCCTCGCTCGCACATCCAGCAGGTCCCACAGGACACGTTGAACGGGACGACGACCCGGTCCCCGAGCGCCAGGGCGGTGACCGCGGGACCCTTCTCGACGACGACGCCCATCGGCTCGTGGCCGAGGATGTCGCCCTCGCCGAGGAAGGGGCCCATGACCTCGTAGAGGTGCAGGTCGGAGCCGCAGAGCCCGGAGGAGGTGATCCGCACGATCACGTCCTCCGGATCGACGATCGTGGGATCGGGCACGGTGTCCACCCGGACGTCGCGCTTGCCGTGATATGACAGTGCTCGCATCCCACAGCGCTACCCGGCACCCCCGCGCCGAAACAGGTGTGAGCGGGTCCCGGCCGGGCATCCCGCCCCATGACCGACACCCCCGAGCACTCCCGGGCGACCCCGCGGACCGAGCGACCGGTGGCTCTCGTCACCGGCGCGAGCCGCGGCCTCGGCCTGCTGATCGCCCGCGAGCTCGCGGCCCGCGGGCACGACCTGCTCGTCGTCGCCCGGGACGCCGACGGGCTGGAGTCCGCCCGCGCCGACCTCGCCGGGGGCGGTGCCCGCGTGGTCGCGGTCCCGGCGGACGTGGGGGCGCCCGAGGCGGCCGACCTGCTCGTCGAGACGGCGGAGCGGGAGTTCGGCAGGCTGGACGTGCTGGTCGCGAACGCGGGCGTCATCCAGGTCGGACCGGCCGAGGACCTCGGGCTGGGCGACTACGAGCAGGCCATGGACGTGATGTTCTGGGGTCTCGTGCGGCCGGTGCTCGCGGCGCTGCCGCTGCTCGCCCGGACGCGGGGCCGGATCCTCGCCGTGACCTCGGTCGGCGGGAAGCTGCCCGCCCCGCACCTGCTGCCCTACGGCGCCGCCAAGCACGCCGCCGTCGGGTTCGCCGAGGGCCTGCGGCTGGAGGCCGGGCGACGCGGCGTGTCGGTCACGGTGGGTGTCCCGGGGCTCATGCGCACGGGCGCGACCCGCAACGCGCAGGTGACCTCCACCGCGGAACACCGGTGGTTCACCCCCGCCGCGTCGTTGCCGTTGCTGTCGATGGACGCCGAACACGCCGCCCGACGCCTCGTCCGTGCCACCCTGCGCGGCGCACCGGAGATCATCCTGACCCCGCCGGCGAAGATCGGGGCCCGTGTCCACGGGCTGGCCCCCGCCACCACGCTGCGCCTGCTCACGGCCGTCGAACGGCTCCTGCCCGGGCCCACGGGCGGCGCGACCCGCCCGGCCCACACGACCCCCGAGCCGCCCCTCTGGTTCCGCAGGCTCACCGCGCTCGACCGCTCCGCCGCCCGTCGGTTCCACGAGCACACCGACTCCGCGACGTAGCTACGCTGCGAAGGCTCGACGAGGGAGGAGCCATGACACCGAACGGTCCCCCGGCGGACGAGTCGTGGAGCGCGCACGACACCTGGAACGCCGAGGCACGGGGCGAGACACCCACCGAACGCCTCGACCGCAACTGGAGCGCGCTCCTGCAGGAGCTTCGGGTGGCGCAGACCGGCGTCCAGCTGCTGACGGGCCTGCTGCTCACCGTGCCGTTCCAGGCCCGGTTCGTCGAGCTCGCCACCCACCAGCGGGTCCTCTATCTGATCGCGACCTCGCTGTCGGTGCTCGCGACCGGGCTGCTGATCTCACCGGTGATGCTGCACCGGGTGCTGTTCCGGCAGCGCGGGATGGCGCTGCTGGTCGGGGCCGCGCAGGTCTTCGCGATCGCCGGGCTCAGCACGCTCGGGCTCGCCGTCACCGCCGTCGTCGGCCTGATCTTCGAGATCGTGCTCGGCACGGCCGCGGGGATCGTCGCCGGGATCGCGGCGGTGCTCCTGCTCGCCCTGCTCTGGGGCGCCTTCCCGCTCGCCGTCCGGCGCCGGATCCCGCCGGTCGACTGACCTCAGAGGCGCTTCGCCAGGTACCCGTGGAGGTCGGGGACCGAGTCGAAGACCTCCTCGGCCCCGGCGTCGGTCAGCTCGTCCGGGGCGAAGCCGCCGGTCCGGACCGCGTAGCCGACGTACCCCGCCCGCCTCGCCGCCTCGAAGTCCCACACCGAGTCGCCCACCACCAGCGCGGTCCCCCCGCCGACGCGCTCGACGGCGGCGCCGATCAGGTCCGGCTCGGGCTTGGTGCGCTCGACGTCCTCGCTGGTGGTCCAGGCGTCGGCCAGGTCGCGGCCGTCGAACAGGTCGAGGTAGGCGTCCACGTGCTCCGGTTTGCCGGAGCTGGCCAGCACGACCTTGAGCCCGGCCGACCGCAGGCCCTCCAACAGCTCCCGGACCCCCTCGAACGGCCGCACCTCCGCCAGCATCGGCGTGAACTCCTCCCCCCACGCCTCGCGGGCCGCGTCGCCGTGGCGGGCCTCGAAGTCCTCCCCGGCCACGGCCGGGACGAGCTGGTCGCCGCCCATCCCGATGGCCCGGTGCAGCCGCCAGACGGGCAGGGTGACGTCGAAGCGCCGGAACGACCGGTACCACGCCAGGGCGTGTTGGTAGTTGGTGTCGACGAGGGTCCCGTCCACGTCGAGCACCGCGATGTCGAGGGGTCGGCCGTTCGGATCGTCCATGCCGGACGGCTACCCGGCCCGCGCCGGATCTATCCGGCGGCGGGGTCGTCCTCGGTGCCGGCCCGCGAGTCGGTCGCGCCCTCGGGATCGTCCGGCTTGTCGGGCGGCGTGGCATCGCGCCCGCGCTCCTCGGGATCACCCGGGTCGAGGGCGTCGTGCTCGTCGTGCGGGTGCGCGGCGCCGTGCTGGGCGGCGGAACGGCCGGTCATCGGCCACCTCCTTCAGGGGACCGCGTCGATGCGGCTCGCCGTGTCCCGCGAGGGTTCCCGGCCCGGACCCCGCCCACACACGGGGCCGCTCGACGGTCGGCGCACCCTAGGATCGCCGCATGGCGCTGCGGTACCGCGATCTCGGCGACATCGTCGTCGAGCGCGACGGGGAGCCGGTCCCGGTGGTCGGCGGCAGGTTGCGGACCGCGCTGGGCCTGCTGCTCGTGCACGCCGACCGCCCCGTCAGCGTGGACGCCCTGGTCGACGCGCTCTGGTCCGGGTCGGCGCCGCCCGGCGCGGCGTCCACAGTGGAGTCCCACGTCTTCCGGCTGCGCAGGGTCCTGGAACCGGACCGGCCGCGCGGTGCCGCCTCGCGGGTGCTCGCCCACGAAGCGGCGGGGTACCGCCTGCTCGCCGGGCCGGACGAGGTGGACTCGCGGCGCTTCGAACGCCTCGCCCGGGACGCCGAGGACCTGCTGACGGCGGGCCGCACCGCCCAGGCGCTGGTGGTCACGCGCGAGGCACTGGGGTCCTGGCGCGGCAGGCCCTTCGGCGAGCTGTCCGACGAGCCCTGGGCCGAGGCCACCGTCGCCAGGCTCGAGGAGCTGCACGGCCAGGTCCGCGAGCGGCACGTCGACGCGCTGCTCGCCGAGGGGGACGCGGACGCCGCGCTCGTCGAGCTGGAGGGCGCGCTGCGCGACCACCCGCTGCGCGAGCACCTGTGGGCGCAGCGCATGCTCGCCTGCCACCGCGCGGGACGCCCGGACAGCGCCCTCGCCACGTTCATCGAGGCACGCACCCTGCTACTGGACGAGCTGGGCGTCGAGCCGGGCAGGGAGCTGCGCGAGCTGCACGCCCGGCTGCTCGCCGAGGACCCCGCGCTCGACGGCCCCCGCCGAGCCCCGACCGCCCCCGCCATCGGGGTGCTCCTGCCGAGCAGGCGGGTGCTGGTCGGGCGGCGGGCCGAGGTGGACCGGGTGGCCGAGGCGGTCGCGCGGGCCGGGCTGGTCACCGTCGTCGGGCCCGCGGGGTGCGGTAAGACGGCGCTGGCCGTCGAGGCCGCCCGCGCGGCCGCGCCCGCGTTCCCGGACGGCGTGCGGTTCGTGGACCTGACCGGCGCCCGAGCCGCCGAGGAGGTGCTCGACGCGGTGGGCGGCGCGTTCGGGCTCGCCGTCCCCGCGTCCGACGCGGTGCGGGCCCACCTGGGCGGGCTGCGCCTGCTCCTCGTCCTCGACCACTGCGGCCGGGTGCTCGACGCGGTGGCCGACCTCGCGGACGCCCTGCTCTCCGACGGCGCCGCCGTGACCGTGCTGGCCACCTGCCGCGAGCCGCTGGACGTGCCCGGCGAGACCGTCGTCCCGCTGGCGCCCCTGCCGCCGCCGGACCCCGAGGACCCGGCGCTCGCGCAGGCCCCCGCCGTCCGGCTCTTCCTCGACCGGGCCCGGCTCCCGGACGCCGACCTCGCCCTCGTCGCGGAGATCTGTCGCGCCGTCGACGGGTTGCCGCTGGCCGTCGAGCTCGCCGCCGCCCGCACCCGCGCGTTCGGCCTGCCCGAGATCCTCGCGCAGGTCACCGCCGACCCGAGCGGGCTCGCCGCCGTCGGACGGGCGCACCGCGGCCTCACGCTGCGGGAGACGGTCGCGCAGACCGTCGCCCTGCTCAACGCCGACGAGACGGCCGTGCACGCGGCGGTCTCCGTGGTGTCCGGTCCCTTCACCGTGGAGCTGGCGGCGACGCTCGCCGCGCTGCCCGCCGACCGGACCGGTGCCGCCGTCGCCGGGCTGGTGCACCGCTCCCTGCTGAGCCCGCTGGGTCCGGTCGCGCCGGGTCGGCCGTCGCGGTTCGCGCAGCTCGCCACGGTCCGCGGGCAGGCCGCCTCCGTCGCCGAGGACCCGGAGGCCCTGCACCTGCGGCGGGACCGCTGGGTCGCCGAGCTCGCCGGGGCGCTGCCGCGGCTCGGGTCCGCCGCCGAGACCACGTGGTTCGCCCGGCTGGACGACGACCGCGCCGCCCTGCAGGCCACCCTCGTGCACGCCGTGGTCGACCTGCCCTCGGCGGCGGGGGTCGCGGTCGTCGGTCGGGTGGCGCAGTACCTGTACCACCGGGGGCTGTCCCTGGAGGCGCGGCGCAGGCTGGAACGGGCCGTCACGCTGGACCTGGGCACTGCGCTGGACCGCGTGCTGGTCCGCCTCGCGCTCGCCGGGTTCCGCGGGCTGGCAGGCGAGGCGGATCCCGACCTGCTCACGGGCGCGGCCGACCCCGCGCTCCGCGGCGCCCGCCCCGCGGCCGACCCCGCGGCCCGTGGAAGCGGTGTGCCGGTGCCCTCGCCCGTCGACCTGCTCGTCGACCGGTTGGCCGTGGTTGCGGGCACGTGGCTGGCGGGGGTGGGCGCCGAGGCGGTCGCGCCGGTGCTGGACGCCGTGCGGGCCGTCGCCGCGGGGTCGCCCGACCCGCACACCCTGCTGCTGGTGGACGTGACCGCGCTGCTCGCGGGCCGGGGGGACGCGGCCGCCGTCTTCGCCCGCGGCGAGGCGCTCGACGACCACTTCTCCTGCTGGGTCGCGGCCGTCGTCGCCGCGGCGGACGCGCTGCGCGCCGGGGCGGTCGAGGACGGGCTGCGGTGGACGGACCGGCTGCTCGCCGCGCACCGGTCCCACGGCGTCGTCGAGGCGCCGTTCCTGCTCGAGCTCCGGGGCGGGCTGCTCGCCCGGGCGGGCCGGGACCGCGAGGCGGTGCGGGAGTTCGGGGCCGCGCACGCGCATCTCACCCGCGCGGGGATCGGCTGGCCGCACACCGAATGGGCCCCACCGCTGCTCGCCGCCGCCCGCGCCGCGCTCCCCGAGGCGGAGGCCGACGCGGCCTGGTCCGAGGGTGCGCGGCTGGGCCTCGCCGACCTCGTCGAGGCCCGCACGCCCCGCTGAACCCCCGTTGCAGCGGGAGCCGTGCACGTTGGACCACCGTTGAAGTCGGCGGGCGCACTCTCCGAGTGTGCCCGGAGGGACCGGGCGGACGGACCGGGGAGGCACCCGATGAGCACCACCGACCAGCGCACCAGCACCGACTACCCCAGCGGCGACCAGCCCACCACCGACTACGACCTCACCCGGACCGCCGATCACCGGCGCTCTGGCCGGGGCAAGACGATCGCGATCGTGGCCGGCGCCGCGCTCGCGGCGGCCGGACTCACCGCGGGGCTGTTCGTCGGGCTGAGCGGGGGCGGGTCGTCGAGCCCGTCGGCCCCCGTCCCGGAGGCCACCCAGATCACCCCGATCATGGTCCTGCCGTCGAGCGGCGGCGCGGTCGCGGTCCTGCCCGCGAGCAGCGGCCACAGCGTCACTCCGGCGAACGGCGGCGGCTCGCACGTCACCCCGCCCACCCCGCCCGCTCCGCCCGTGAAGCCGTCGCAGGCGATCGAGACCCTGCAGAAGGAGCTGGGACAGCTGAACTACTACGAGGGCGCGGACACCGGGATCATGAACGCGCAGACCACCCAGGCGATCACCTACCTGCAGCGGGACGCGCACCTGCCGCAGACCGGCACGATGAACGCCGCCACCCAGGCCGCGCTGACGCAGATGCTCGCCACCGGTGACAACCAGATGGGCGGCTGAGCGAACCCGCCGAACGAGCCCGCGCCCCGCAGGGGACGCGGGCTCGGCGCGTGTCCGGAGCGCCCCATTCCGTAACCGGATCGTCTCCCAGTTCACCAGCGGGCCCGGCCGACCCGACCTAGCGTCCGTTGCACGGCGGGACGGACCGGCGGGGCTCACGCCCCGCCGCGACCACTGGGAGGGGCACCTGTGACGGACACGGTCGGGGAACAGCAGGACACCGGCGGCCTGCACGCGGAGATGGAGGGCTACAAGCAGTCCCTCGGTCGCCGCCAGGTGCAGATGATCGCCATCGGGGGCGCGATCGGCACGGGGTTGTTCCTCGGGTCGGCGTCGCGGCTGCACAGCACCGGACCGGCGCTCGTGCTCAGCTACGCGTTCGTCGGCGTGGTCGCCTACCTGCTGATGCGGGCGCTCGGGGAGCTGGTCCTGCACCGGCCCACCTCCGGTGCGTTCGTGTCGTACATGCGCGAGTTCTTCGGTGAGAAGGCCGCGTACGTGACCGGGTGGATGTACTGGTTGAACTGGGCCTTGACCGGGATCGCGGAGCTGTCCGCGGTCGGGCTCTACGTCCAACACTGGCTGCCGGGCATGCCCACCTGGGCCACGGTGCTCATCGCGCTGGGCGTCGTGCTCATCGTGAACCTGCTCTCCGCCAAGGCCTTCGGCGAGTTCGAGTTCTGGGCGTCGATCCTCAAGGTCGGCGCGATCGTGCTGTTCCTCGTCATCGGCCTGGTACTCGTCATCGGCCGGTTCGACATCGGCGGGCACGAGGCCGGGTTCCAGAACCTCTGGTCGAACCCGGGCGGCTTCTGGCCCGCCTCCGGCGACTACGCCTGGTACGGCCCGATCCTGGTGATGTCCGGCGTGGTGTTCGCCTACGCCGCCATCGAGATGGTCGGCGTGGCCGCGGGTGAGATGGCCGACCCGAAGCGCGAGGTCCCCAAGGCGGTCAACGCCGTCATCTTCCGGATCGGCGTCTTCTACTGCGGGTCGCTGCTCCTGTTGGTCTCGATGCTGCCGACGGAGCAGTACACCGCCGGGACCAGCCCGTTCGTCAGCGTGTTCGGAGCGCTCGGCTGGGGCTGGATGGGCGATGTCATCCAGGCGATCCTCATCGTCGCGGCGATGTCCTCGCTCAACTCGGGCCTCTACTCCACCGGGCGCGTGCTGCGCAGCCTCGGCATGAGCAAGCAGGCACCGCCGTTCACCATGCGGATGAGCGCCTCCGGCGTGCCGTGGGCGGGCATCCTGATGACCTCGGTGGTCTACGTCCTCGGCGCCATCCTCAACGCCGTGGACCCGGACGCGTTCGAGACCGCCCTGGAGGCCGCCGCGATCGGCGTGATCTTCACGTGGGCCACGATCTTCCTCTGCCAGATCCGGCTCCGGCAGCTCTCCGACTCCGGCGTGATCCCGGCGAGCCCGTTCCCGATGCCCGGCGCGCCCTGGACCAGCTACTTCGGCCTCGCCTTCCTGGCCTTCGTGATCGTCGGCATGGCGATCTCGGGCTGGCAGAGCTCGGAGGAGTTCTGGCACAAGACGAACTTCATCGTCGTGGTCCTCGGCATCCCGATCATCACGGCGCTGCTGGTGGGCGGGTGGTTCATCGCGAAGCCCAAGGTCGTCGCGCACACGGGCGGAAAGCTCGGGCCCGTCTGGTCGGGCGACGGGCGCACCGAGTCCGCCCGACCCGCCGACGTCGAGGAGTAGCGTCCGCGCCGTGGACGAGCGGCCGGAGGATCGCCTCGAGGTCCGGGTCGGCCCGCGGGAGACCCCGCGCTACCGGACGGTGGACGAGCTCGTCGTCAGCGCGCCCGTCCTCGGCACCCCGGACATGACTGTCGCCGCGGCCGCCCGGTTGATGGGCGGCTGCGGCTACGTCGCCGTGCCGGACGGGCCGGGCCGGTTCGGGCTGGTCACCGACCGGGTGCTGCGCGAGCGGGTGCTCGCGGCGGGCCTGCCCGGGGACACCCCCATCGGCGCGGTCATGGCCCGGGACGTCCGCACCGTCCCGACCGGCACGCCCACCGCGACCGTGCTGGAGGAGCTGGTCCAGTACCGCCTCGACCAGCTGCTCGTGGTGGACCCCGCCGGGAACCTGCGGGGGGCGGTGGACCCGCAGGACTTCCTCGCCGCGCCGTCCGGGGCAGGCGTCGTGCTCGCGCGTCAGGTGGAGCGGGCGGAGACCCTCGGCCAGGTCGCGGCGCTGGGTGAGCGGCTCCCCCGGCTGCTCGCCGACCTGGTGCGGCAGCGCCGGGACCCCAGCGAGACGACGGCGGTCTACGCGACCGCCCTCGACGCCGTCCAACGCCGGGTGCTCGCCCTCGTGCTCGAGGCGCACCCCCGGCTGTCGGCGGAGGAGTTCACCTGGATGGTGCTGGGCTCCAACGCCCGCCGCGAGCCGACCCTCGGCTCGGACATCGACTCCGCCGTGGTGTTCGCGGACTCGGTCCCGCAGGCCCGCCGCGCGGCCTACCGGGAGGCGTTCGGCGAGGTCGCCGACGCGCTGCGGGCGGCGGGCCTGAGGGTCGACGGGCACGGCGCCACGCCGACCAACCCGCGCTTCGCCCGCAGCCGCGCCGAGTGGCGGGCGGCGGCCCGGCAGTGGCTGCGCAGCCCCCTGGACGACCAGGGCATGCTGATGGCCTCGCTGCTGCTGGACGGCCGCTCGGTGCACGGCCGCACCGAGCCGGTGGTCCACGAGGTGTTCGCGGACGTCCGGGACCATCCCGCCACCCTGCGGTTCCTGATCCGCGAGTCGCTCACGGCCAAGGCGCGCCTGGTCTCGGTGCGGGACGTCCTCGCGGGCCGCGGCGGCACCTTCGACCTCAAGGCCCACGCACTGCGGCCCGTCGTCGAGATCGCCCGGTGGGCGGCGTTGAGCGTGCGCTCCCCCGAGCTGTCGACCCGGGCGCGGCTCGCCGCCGCGAGCGGCACGATGCTGCTCCCCGCCGAGCAGGCGGACGTCCTGGTCGAGGTGTTCGACGTCCTGCAGCACACCCGTCTGCGGGTCCAGCTCGCCCAGTGGGACAAGGGCGAGCCCGTGTCCGACGTGGTGCGGATGCGCAGGCTGCCCCCGCTGGACCGCAGCCGGATCGCCCAGTCCGTCCGCGAGATCGGGACCGTGCAGACCCGGCTGGCCAACCTGCTCCAGTACACCCCGGCCGAGGAGTGGGCGGCCTCCCCCTGAGGGGCGCGCCGCCCCGCCGTCACCTCTCGGCTCAGACCTCGGCGCGCTTGGGCAGCACCCAGTTCGGCCGCGGGAAGTGGCAGGTGTAGCCCCAGGGCATGCGCTCCAGGTAGTCCTGGTGCTCGGGCTCGGCCTCCCAGAAGTCCCCGGCGGGCTCCACCTCGGTGACGACCTTGCCCGGCCAGATGCCGGACGCCTCGACGTCCGCGATGGTGTCCTCGGCGACGCGCTTCTGCTCGTCGTCGGTGTAGTAGATCGCCGACCGGTACGACAGGCCGATGTCGTTGCCCTGCCGGTTCTTCGTGGTCGGGTCGTGGATCTGGAAGAAGAACTCCAGGATCTCCCGGTAGCTGGTCACCGCCGGGTCGAACACGATCTCGATGCCCTCGGCGTGGGTGCCGTGGTTGCGGTAGGTGGCGTTCGGGACGTCTCCGCCGGTGTAGCCGACGCGGGTCGACAGAATGCCGGGCCGCTTGCGGATCAGGTCCTGCATGCCCCAGAAGCACCCGCCCGCCAGGATGGCCTTCGCCGTGGTCGCCGCAGCGCTCATCTCACTCCCTCGGGTCGTGGTCTCGTCTCGTACGACCCTCTCAACAACGAGGGGGCCCCGCCAGTTCCCGTCCCGCAGGACGGCGCTCAGGACTGCGAGCGGGCCTTCGGCACCGAGCCCGTGAGCAGGGCCGCGGTGCCGGTGAGGGCGAAGAGCCGGTCCAGGCGCACCGTGCGGTTGTCCAGGTCCAGCGCGATCCCCGCGGCCGAGAGCCTGCGCTGGATCATCAGCAGGACGGCCAGCCCGTGGGAGTCGCAGAACGCCAGCTCCCCGCAGTCGACGACGATCCGGGTCAGGCCCGCCTCGCCCGCGAGCTCGGTGACGTCGGCCAGCAGCCGGTCCGCGGTGCCGTGGGCCAGGTCGCCGCGCACCGCCACGGCCGCGGCGCCGGGCTCCGGCCGCGCCCAGGTCAGGTTCAGCACGCCGGCGGTCACGAGGCCTCCGCGGCACGCTCGGTGCGGGCGGTCGGTCCCGGCTCCGGGGCGAGGCGCGCGCGGCCTGCGTCCAGGATCCGCCGGGCGCGGGGGAACTCCCGCAGCTCGGTGGCGAGCAGGTCCAGCCCGGGCAGCACCGCGCGGCGCGGCACCCCGCGCACCCCGAGCACGTCCGCGGTCCACTCCAGGAAGTCCCCGAACACCGCGTCCGCGTCCGTGTAGAGCGCCGCGCACAGGAAGTCGACGATGTGGGCGAGGTCCTCGGCGGTCCGCTCCCGCTGGTCCTCGGTGTAGGAGCGCATCGCAGGCAGCTGCTCCTCCAACCCGGTGTACACGGCCTTGACCAGCTCCCCGCGGGTGAGCGTGATCATCGTGTACTCCTGGTCCGCGAGGTGCGGCAGCTGGTCCACGGCCTGGCCCGGCGGCTCCGGGCGCGCGAGCGACCCGGCGGCGAGCAGGTCCGCAGCGGCCCGGGCGTCCGGCGCCCAGTGCGCCCCGAGCAGGCGGGCGTAGGCCCCGTCGACGCCGAAGGCTGCGCCGCCCGCGAGGACCGGCGTGCCCGTGGCGGTGCAGGCGTTGATCGTGGCATGGGCGGTGGGCAGCCGCGGCGCGAGCGACCCGGACAGCGCGACGGCCTCGGGGCCGGTCCGGTGCAGGTGCTCCACGAGGTGGGGGGTGGGCACCTGGGCGCCGAGGAAGTCCACCGCGAACCCGCGCAGGGTGAGCACCTCGGCGAGCAGCCGAGCGGGCAGCGCGTGCCACTCGCCGTCCACGCAGGCGACGGTGACCCGCCCGCGGTGCGGCTCGACCGGCGGCGCCGCGAGCGACACCGCGGTGATGACGCGGTCGTTGATCGCCGTGGCGGTGTGCTCCTGCGCCACGTCGATGCGGGCGGCGGCCCACTCCTGGCCGACCCGCCGCTGCACCCCGCCGATCAGGTCCAGCAGGACGCTCTCGGGCTCCAGGCCCGCGGCGAGCGCGGCCAGCACGGTGTCCGTGGCGGCGCGGGCGTCCCCCGCCACCACCGCGTTCCAGAGCCGCGTGTGCTGATCCCCGGGCTCGGCGGTGTCCGCCTCCGCGGTCGTCGGTGCACTCACGCGGTGTACCTCCCTGGTCCGTGCCCCCCGACGGCGGTGAGGTGCTGTCCGCGGGGAGCGGTGATGGCGAGGACGGCCAGGTCGTCGGACGGGCTGCGGCCCGCCCACTCGGCGGCCACCATCTGCACGCGCTCGACGAGGGCGTCCGCGGGCATCCCGGCGCACTCGGCCAGCGTGCGACGCAGCCGGTCCTCGCCGAAGAAGTCGGTGCCGAACGGGCCGCCGCGGGCCTCGGTGATGCCGTCGGTGTAGAGCACGCAGGTGTCCCCTGGGCCGAGCACGACCTCGGCCGACTCGGCCTCGATCTCGGTCATCGCGCCGACCAGGCTGCCCCGGGTGGGGACCTCCTCGACCCGACCGTCGCCCCGGACGACGAGCGGCGGCAGGTGACCCGCGCTCGTCAGGCGCAGGCGGACGTCCGCGTGGTGGCGCGAGACCGAGCCGAGCACCATCGTGGCGAACCGGGTGTGCTCGGTGCTGAGCAGCGCCGAGTTCAGCAGCTGCAGCATCCGCAGGTGGTCCGCGGCCATCGGCAGCAGCGCCCGCAGCGTGCTGCGGATCCGGCCGGTGAGCACCGCGGCCTCGAGGCCCTTGCCGCACACATCGCCGAGCACGACGAGGGACTCGCCGTCCTCGGTGTCCGAGGGGTGGACGTCGTAGAAGTCCCCGCCGACCCGGTCGGTGTCCGAGGCGGGCCGGTACCGCGCGGCCATCTCCACACCGGGCAGCTGGTGCAGCACCGGCGGGAGCAGCTCGCGGGTCAGGGTGTCGGTGACCGAGGCCTGCTGGGCGAACATCCGCGCCGCGGACATCGCGACGCCGACGCGGGCCGCGAACAGCCGCGCCGCGCCCTCGTCCTCCCCGGAGAACCGCGGGCTGGCCGGGCGGCGCAGCAGGATCAGCGCCCCGGTGGCCACCGCGTGCCCCGGCAGCGGCGTGACGACGACGGAGCCGACCTCCCCGAAGCCCTCGGGCACGAGCCAGCGCGGCACGCCGGACGGGTCCAGCCAGCGCGACGGCACCGGCGGGAACCCGAGCAGCGCCTCGCGCAGGCCCAGGACGTCCTCCGGCGGGTGGTCGAGCAGGTCGTGCTGCAGCACGTCGGCGGTGGCGACGACCACGGGCTGCGGCTCCCCGGGTCCGACGACCCAGGCCGCGTCCGCCAGGTGGCGCACGGCGAGCCGCGCGGCGATCTCCATGCAGCGCTGCAGGTTGAGCGAGCCGAGCAGCTCGTCCGAGGCCTCGGTGAGGAACTCGGTGCGCGCGCGGGCCCGGTCGAGGTCGGAGCGGGCGGCGGTGACGTCCGTGTCGTCGATCAGCCACCAGCACGTCCCGCCGTCCGGCAGGCGGACGGGGTGCGCGGTGAACACGCGGTCCCCCAGCACGCCCGAGACCGGGCTCGTGCCGCTGAGCCAGCCGGGCGCGGTGTCCGCGATCGGGGCACCGGGCAGGGCGGCGGGCAGGAGCTCGCGGGAGCGGGCGTTCGCGGCCTCGACGGCACCGAGCCGGTCGATCACCAGCGACGGCACCGCGGCAGCGTGCCACGGCGTCTCGTCGCCGACGAGAAGCTGCGGGTCACGGTGGAGAGAAGTCACGGCTGCGGACTCGGGTCCGGGAGTCCTTGCCACCTTCCTGTCTCGTGCGGCGGGGTGGGCCGCTCGTGCGGTGGGCCGAGCACGTGGTCTGCACTCGCTGGGGTGCCAGGGTACTCGGATGCGCGGACGCGTCGAGTCGGAGCGCCGGGAAGTGATCGGGTCCGGCGGGTGTTGCGCGCGGTATGGCGCTGGAGAAGCTCGGGTTCCTCACCATCGGCACGTTCGACCGGGAGGATCCGCGGGCCGGGCACGAGACGACATTGCGGATGATCGAGCTCGGGGAGCGGCTGGGCTACGACAGCGCCTGGGTCCGGCACCGCCACCTCCAGTACGGGGTCTCGTCGCCGGTGGCCCTGCTGGCCGCGGCCACCCAGCGGACCAGCCGGATCGCGCTCGGCACCGCCGTGATCCCGCTGGGCTGGGAGAACCCGCTGCGGCTGGCCGAGGACCTGGCGACGGTCGACCTGCTCTCCGGCGGGCGGCTGAACCCGGGCGTCAGCGTCGGGCCGCCGCTGCGCTGGTCGGACGTCAAGGGGGCGCTCTACCCGGATACCGCGGACGTCGAGGACTTCTCCCCCGCCCGGCTCACCCGTCTGCTGGACCTGGTGGCGGGCGAGGAGGCGAGCCCCTTCGCGGGCACGGAGGGGTTCGAGGTCTTCTCCGAGCGGGTCGAGCCGCACTCGCGGGGCCTGCGGGAGCGGATGTGGTACGGCGGGGCGAGCCGCTCGTCGGCCCGACGGGCGGGCGAGCTGGGGATGAACCTGCTGACCAGCAGCGTGATCGAGGCGACCTCGAAGGAGGGGCCGTGGGACTTCGCGGAGACCCAGGCCGCGCAGATCGACGCCTACCGGGAGGTCCGCCCGGAGGGCCGGGTGTCGCAGGGCCTGGTCGTGGTGCCGACCGACTCCGCAAGCCCCGCGCAGCGGGACCGCTACCACGCCTACGCCGCCGCCCGGACCCCGCGCACGGCCACCCCGCAGGGCGAGCGCGGGATGCTGTTCGCCCGCGACCTGGTCGGGACCTCGGAGGAGATCGCCGCCGAGCTGCACGCGCACGCGGGCTACCAACGGGTGACCGAGGTCGTGTTCGCGCTGCCCTTCGCGTTCCAGCCCGAGGACTACGAGCAGATCCTCGGCGACATCGCGACCCGGCTCGGCCCGCTGCTGGGGTGGCGCCCTACGGGATGAGCACGACCTTGCCCTCGGCGTGCCCGGACTCCACCAGCCCGAGCGCCCGCTCGGCCTCGGCCAGCCGGAACACCTCGGTGACGTGCGGGTCCAGCTCGCCGGCCGCGACCATCCGGACCAGCTCCGCGAGCACCCGCGTGCTGCGGTCCCGCACGACGTCGCTCCCGCCCAGCTCGGCGGCCAGCGCCTTGTCGGCGACCGAGCGCAGCCGCGTCGGGTCGGTGAGCAGCGTGGCCACCTCGCGCAGCGGGTCCCCGCCGACCATGTCGAACACGGCGTCGACGCCGTCCGGCGCGGCCGCCCGGACCCGGTCCAGGACCCCCTCGCCGTAGGCCACCGGGATCCCGCCGAACCGGGCGACGAGCTCGTGCTTGCGCGGGCTCGCGACGCCCACCACCCGCAGCCCCGCCGCCCGCGCGAGCTGCACGGCGGGCACCCCGACCCCGCCGCCCGCCCCGTTGACCAGCAGGGTCGCGCCCGGCGGCAGGGCGAGCCCGGTGAGCGCGTCGAACGCGGTGCCCGCGGCGACGGGCAGGGCCGCGGCGTCCTCGGGCCGCACGTCCGCGGGACGGTGCGCGGCGAAGCCGGCGGTCACGACGGCCTCCTCGGCCCAGCCGCCGACCATCCCCGGGCAGCCGCCGAACACCTCGTCCCCGGTGGCGAAGCCGGACACGCCGGGGCCCACCGCCGTCACGGTGCCGGCCACCTCGCGGCCCAGCACGGCGGACCCGACGGCGCCGTAGGCGCCCTCGCGCAGCCGCCAGTCCCCCGGGTTCACCCCGGCCGCCCGGACCCGGACCCGGAGCTCGCCCTCCCCCGGTTCGGGCACCGCGACGTCCAGGAACGCCTGGTGCTCGGGGCCGCCGATCTCCGTGAAGCCGTACGCGCGCATACGGCGATCATGCCGGACCGAACCGCACGCCGGGGCGCGCCGAACACCCCACCGTGAAGGCACGTGAGCCCGAGGCGCGACCCGGGACCCGGACGGGCGGGCGTCCCGTCGGCCCGGCGACCGAGGAGGACCTCGTCGTCGCCCTCGCCGCGGGCGACCGCGCCGCGCTGGCCGGGCTCTACGACCGCTACGGACGCCGGGCCTGGGCGCTGGCCCGCCGGATCTGTGCCGACGACGACCACGCCCAGGACGCCGTGCAGGAGGCCTTCCTCGCCGTCTGGAAGGGCGCCGCGCGGTTCGACCCCGCCCGCGGCCGCGTCGGGACCTGGGTGATGACCCTGGTCCACCACAAGGCCGTCGACCTGGTCCGCCGCGAGGACGGCCCGCGCAGGCGCACCACCGCGCTCGACGACCAGCAGCCCGACCTCCCGTCGGTGCCCGCCGCGGAGGGCGCGGCCCTGGCCGCCGTGACCGCCACCGCCGTCCGACGCGCGCTCGACACACTCCCCGAGGAGCAGCGCCACGCCCTCGCGCTCGCCTACTTCGGCGGGTACACCCAGCGCGAGGTCGCCTCGCTCACCGACAGCCCGCTCGGCACCGTGAAGTCGCGGATGTTCGCCGGGCTCGCGCGGCTGCGCGCCTCCCTCGGCCCGTCCTTCGCCCCCGCCTTCGACGAGGGGGTCGGCCGATGACCGCGCCGCCCTGCCCGATGGGCCGCGAGCTGGTCGGGTACGCGCTGCACGCGCTGGAGCCCGCCGAGGAGATCGTGCTGGCGCGACACCTGCGGACCTGCCGCGAGTGCACCGCCGCGCTGCCCGGCTACGAGGCCGTGCTCGCGGACCTCGGCGGGGCCGTACTCGCCGACGGCCCGCCGGCCCAGCTGCGCCGCCGCATCCTGGAGGGTGCCTCGGCGCGCGCGGAGGCACCCGTTCCGGCGCGGGCGCTGCGGGTCCTCCCGCCCCCCGCAGCCGACCCGGCGCCGCCGACCGTCGCGCCACGAGCCGAGCCCGCCCCCGGCCGCCGACCGCACCGGCGGAGGTTCGGGGTCCTGCTCGCCGCCGCGTGCGCGATCGCGGTCGGCGGGCTGGCGGGGCAGGCGGTCGGCTCGACCGGCACCGGCCTCGACACGACGCTGTCCGCGCTGGAGACCGCAGGCAGCGTCCACTCGACCCTGCACGACGGCACGGGGGCGCCCGTCGCCGCGGTGGTCGCGTCGACGGAGTCGGTGCAGGTCGTGGTCGCGGGCATGCCCGCCAACGACCCGACCCGCTCGGTCTACGTGCTGTGGGGCATCGGGGCCGGGGCCCCCCAGCCCCTGGGCACCTTCGACGCCGGCTCCGGAGGCACCCGCGTGGTCACCCTCGCGGCGGGCGGGCCGGGGGTGCTGTCCTACGCCGTGTCGCTCGAGCCGGGCCGCACCGCCCCCGCCGTCCCCGGCACGGTCGTCGCCACCGGTGGGCTCGCCTGACCTCTCCGGAAAACGAACCGGAACGGGGTCCGGAATCGAATACCGGACATGAGCCCGCAGCCTCGCCCCTCCCGATTCCTCGGCGCCGGGATCGGAATCCTGTCGGTGGCCGCCGCGGTCGCCGTCGGACATCTGGTCGCCGCATTCACCGGACCCGGTTCGTCGCCTTTCCTGGCGGTCGGGGACACGGTGATCCGCTTTTCCCCGCAGTTCCTCACCGAGTTCGCGAAGACGACCTTCGGCACCGCCGACAAACCGGTGCTGCTCGGCGGCATGGCCGTGGTCATCCTGGCCGCGGCGGTCGTGGCGGGCCTGGCCGGGCGGCGCCGGGTGGGACGGGGGGTCACCGTCGTCGTGGCACTCGGGCTGCTGGGCCTCGCCACGGTGGTCACCGCGCCCACGTTCCGGGCGCTCGACCTCGTCGCCCCGCTGGTCTCCCTCGTCGTGGGGCCCGCCGTGTTCCTCGGGCTGCACCGGCTCGCCCGGCGCTCCTCGGACGTCGAGCCGCACGGGCTCAGCAGGCGGGCGGCCCTCCTCGGCGGCATGGCGGCCGTCGCCGTCGTCGCGGTGGCCTCCGGGGTCGGCGGGCTGCCGGCAGGCAGCGGGCTGGCCGAGTCCCGGGCCCGGATGACCGACCGCCTGGCGCGCGCCCGGCTCGCCGAGCGCGCCCCCGCGATCCCGGCGGGTGCGGACTTCGCCGAGCTCGGCACTCCCCCGTTCCTCACCTCGAACGCCGACTTCTACCGGATCGACGTGGCGCTGCGGGTGCCCGAGCTGCGTGCCGAGGACTGGTCGCTGCGGATCCACGGAATGGTCGACCGCGAGGTCACGCTGACCGTCGACGACCTGCTCGCCCGCCCGCTCGTCGAGCGGACCGTGACGATGACCTGTGTGTCCAACCCGATCGGCGGGGACCTCGTCTCCACCGCGACCTTCACCGGCATCGACCTGCGGGACCTGCTCCGCGAGGTCGGCGTCCGACCGGGGGCGGAGCAGATCTTCGCCACGAGCGTCGACGGCTGGACGGCGGGCACGCCCACCGACGTGGTCATGGAGCCCGCCCGCGGCGCCATGCTCGCGCTCGGGATGAACGGCGAGGCGCTGCCGCCCGAGCACGGCTACCCCGTGCGGATGCTGGTCCCCGGCCTGTACGGCTTCGTCTCCGCGACCAAGTGGCTGGTCGATCTCGAGCTGACCACCTTCGACGCGCGGCGGGCCTACTGGCTCGAACGCGGCTGGGCGCAGCGGGCGCCGATCAAGACCCAGTCCCGGATCGACTTCCCCCGCGGGTTCCAGACCGTCCCGCCCGGCCGGGTCCGCTGCGCGGGCATCGCGTGGTCGCAACCCGTGGGCGTCGGCGGGGTGGAGGTCCGGATGGACGGCGGACCCTGGCGCCCGGCGACGCTCACCACCGAGGTGAGCGGACGCACCTGGCGCATGTGGACGGTCGACTTCGACCTGGCGCCCGGCAGCCACACCGTCCAGGTGCGCGCGACCGACGCGAACGGCGCCGTGCAGACCGAACAACGAACCGACCCCATTCCCGACGGCGCCTCCGGCCAGCCCGCAACGATCTTCACGGTCGGGTGACACCGGCAAGATTCCCAGATTCCTCCGAACCGTTCCGCGAGCCGTTCCGAACAACAGTCGAAGGGGCCGGGAGATCCGGACCTGAAATCTTCTTCGAGGAGCACCCAGAATGCGCAAGCCCTTCCGCCTCGCCGCCGCCGCGTCGATCGCCGCCCTGACCGTCACCCTGGCCGCCTGTGGGTCCTCCGAGTCCGCGGCCCCGGCCGCCGCCCCGTCGGCCGCCCCGATGTCGGCCCCCATGTCGGCCCCGATGGCGGCGGGTGGCGACGGCGTCACCACCAACGCGGACGTCTTCGGACCGGCCTGCTCCAAGCTGCCCCAGGGCCAGGAGCCCGGCTCGCTGAACGCGATGGGCCCGCAGCCGGTCGCCACCGCGGCGAGCACCAACCCGCTGCTGACCACGCTGGTCACGGCCGTCGGCAAGGTCCCCGGCCTGGCGGACACGCTGAACCAGCAGAAGGCGATCACCGTCTTCGCTCCCTACAACGACGCGTTCGCGGCCGTCCAGCAGAAGGTCGGCGACCAGGCCTTCAACAGCCTGCTCGCCAACCAGCAGCAGCTCGGCGGGCTGCTCAGCTACCACGTCGTCCCGAAGCGCTACGACGCCGCGGGCCTCGTGGCGGCGGGCAAGACCACCGAGCTCGCGGGTGGCGACCTGACCATCGGCGGCACCGCCGACGCCCCGACCGTCACCGACGGCCAGGGCAACACCGCGAACATCCTGTGCGGCAACATCCCGACCTCGAACGCGACCGTCTTCGTGATCGACAAGGTCCTCATGCCGAAGGCCTGAGCATGATCGGAGCGAACCGGTCGCCCGGTTCGCCTCGAACGCCCTGACGTGGCGCCCGGTGGGGATCTCGACGGACCCACCGGGCGCTTCGCCGTCCGGTGCTCGAGGGGGATCGCCGACGGCGGTCGGTCCCGGCGTGCCCCCGCCGGGACCGGCTCTCCCCGTCAGGCGCGGCGCATCCCCGCCACCACCTCGCGGAGCGGGCGCGGGACCACCCCGCGCGCGGCGTCGACCCGGCGGGCCTTGCGGCGGGTCACCACGATCCCGACGAGGGCGAACGCCCACACCGGGTACTGCACCAGCCAGGCCACCCGGAAGGCGTCCTCGGTGAAGCCGCCCATCGCCGTCAGCACCCCGCCCATCACGGTCAGCACCAGCACCGACGCGCTGTAGCCCGCGATGTTGACCATCCCCTGGGCCACCGCCAGGTTGCCGCCGGGATTGGTGGTGCGGGCGATGTCGAAGCCCACCACCGAGGCGGGACCCCCGACCGCCAGCACGACGACGAGCACCACGAGCAGCCAGGTCGGCGCGGGCGCGGGCACCAGCAGCACCGCCGTCCAGGTCGCCGCGGTGAGCCCGATGACGCCGAGCAGGATCCACGAGCGCCGCATCGGGTGCCTGCCGGTGACCATCCCCACCAGCGGCCCCACGACGACGGACGCGACCACCAGCAGCGTCATCAGGGTCCCCGCGACCAGCGGGTCCAGCCCCTGCCCCGACACCAGGTACGGCACACCCCACAGCAGCGAGAACGTCATCATCGAGAACTGCGTGCCGAGGTGGCCGAAGAAGCCCAGCCGGGTCCCCGGCCGCCTCCACACCGCCGCGACCTGGCGCAGCATCTCGCGCGGGGGCACCGGCGCCGGCGCCCGCCAGCCGATCGGTCCGTTGCGCACCAGCACGGCCGCCGCGACCGCGGACAGCACGCTCGCCGCCGCGGCCACCCCGAAGGCCGTGGTCCAGCCCGCGGCGTGCAGCAGCAGGAGCAGCGGCAGCGTCGAGAGGATCTGGCCGAGCTGGCCGAGGATCGTCGTCACCTGCGTGACGACCGGGACCCGCCGAGCCGGGAACCACCGCGCGACGAGCACCAGGGCCGAGGAGAAGGCCACCGCGTCCCCGGCGCCGACCAGCACCCGGGCGGTGAGGGCGAGCGGCAGCACCGTGGCGAGCGCCAGGAGCGCCTGCCCCGCCCCCAGCAGCAGACCGCCGACGAGGAGCATCCGCCGGGAGCCGAACCGGTCGACCAGCATGCCCGCGGGGATCTGCCCGGCCGCGTAGACCGAGATCTGGAGGAAGACGAACAGCGCGAGGGTCCCCGGATCGATGCCGAACCGCGCGGCCGCGTCCAGCCCCGACGCGCCGAGCGAGGTGCGCTGGGTGACCCCCAGCAGGTACACGACGACGGCGGTGCCCCACACCACCCACACGCCGGGCGCTGTGCCTGCGCCGGTGGATGTCCCGTGCTCGTCCGGCGCGGCGGTCCGCATCGCTGTCCTGCCCCCTCGGTGTCGGTCGGGCCAGTATGGCAACCGGTTGCCATCGGTTTCCAGCGGTGTGCTGGAATGCCGCCATGGATCACACCGACGGTCCGCGCCCGCGGGCCGTGACGATCTACGACGTGGCCCGCGAGGCCGGCGTCGCCACCTCCACCGCCTCCCGGGCCCTGTCCAACCCGGGCCGGGTGAGCGAACGGACCCGGGCGCACGTCGTCGCGGTCGCCGAGCGGCTGGGGTACGTGCCGAACCGGATCGCCCAGGCGCTGCCCTCCGGCCGGACGGGTCTGTTCGCGCTGGTCATCCCGGACATCACCAACCCGCACCACGTCGGGTTGATCCGGGGCGCGGAGGCGCAGGCCGCCGCCGCGGGGCACAGCCTGGTGTTGGCCGACAGCCAGGAGGACGCCGCCGTCGAGCTCGCCCACCTGCGCAGGCTCGCCTCGTTCGTCGACGGCTTCCTCCTGGTCTCCCCCCGCGCCCCGGCGGACGAGCTGGCCGCGCTGCTCCACCGGCACCCGGCCGCGGTGTTCAACCGGCCGCTGGCCGGGCTGCCCGGCGTGGTCACCGACATCGACGCGGCGAGCGCCCAGGTCGTGCGCCACCTCGCCGAGCGGGGCCACCGGCGGATCGCCTACCTGCGCGGGCCCGACACCTCCTGGGCGGACGGCGAGCGCCACCGCACCCTGGCCGCCCACGCCGCCGAGCACGGTCTGGAGTTCGCCGCGACCGGCCACCACCCCGCCGTGCTCGACTCCGGCGCCCCCGCCGCCGAGGCGGGCCTCGCCACCGGCGCCACCGCCCTCATCGCCTTCAACGACCTGATCGCGATCGGCGTGCTCCAACACCTGGAGCGCCTCGGCATCGACGTCCCCGGGCGGGTCGCCGTGGTCGGCGCGGACGACGTCTTCGGCGCCTCCTTCTGCCACCCCCCGCTCACGACGGTGACCAGTCCCGCCGAGTTGGCGGGCCGGGCACTCGTCGACCTGGTCACGGGCACGGCGCCGGACGACCCCGTTCTTCCTTCCGAGCTCGTGGTTCGGGGTTCCACCGGTCCGGCTCGGTGACCCCCGCTCGGACTGGTCGGTGGGGATGTCATTCGGGGGCTCGCACTTCGAGTTGACAGACCACGCCCTCCGGGGGGCCTCGCTCCCACTCACCAGTCATCCCGGCGAGCCCACCACTCGCCGAATCTTCCCCTGTTTCGCTGGTAGCCACCATCGCCGAAATCGAGGCCCGCGGACTCGCCACTGAGCGCGGTTATCAGAACATCGCCGACCTGTTGCAGGCCGTGCAACGGATCACCTCCGCCGCCGCGAAGCCCGGGTGCGGGTGGCGCGGAAGGTCACTGCGGAGCGCACCCTGCAGGGCCAGGAGCTGCCCGCCCCGATGCCGTCGACCAGCGAGGCGTTGGCGTCGGCGGAGATCTCCTTCGACCACGCCCAGGTCATCGAACGCACCCTCGCCGCCCCGGCCTCGCCGCGCCCGACCTCACCGCGCCCGACCTCACCGCGCCCCGCCTCCGACCTCACCGCCTCCGCTCTCCGGTACCGCGACTCCAGACCACGGGTGCAGATCTCGCAGGCCTGCGCAGACCCGGGGCCGCCACCCCCGGAGCGAGGCCGCCGGAGGGCGCAGTTCCCCCGCAGGGGCGCCCTACTCCCGACGATCCGGGAACGGCTGGGTAGCCCGGTGGCGACCCCGGGTGCCGGGTCTCGTCTCGGTGCTAGCGGCCTCGCCAGACCGGAGGGCGCTTCTCGGCGAAGGCGGTGGCGCCCTCGCGGGCGTCCTCGGAGGTCATCACCGGCCCGCTGATCTCGCGCTGGCGCGACCACCGCTCGTCCGCGGGCCAGCCGCGCGACTCGGCCACGATCTTCTTGCTCGCCCGGACCGCGAGCGGGCCGTTCGCCGCGATCCGGGCTGCCAGGTCCAGGGCCGTCGACAGCGCCTCGCCGGTCGGGACGAGCCGGTTGACCAGGCCGAACTCGGCCATCCGGGCCGCGGGGACGTGCTCGCCGAGCAGCGCCAGCTCCATCGCGACGTGGTAGGGGACCCGCTCCGGCAGCCGCAGCAGCCCGCCCGCGGCGGCCACCAGACCCCGCTTCACCTCCGGGATCCCGAAGCTCGCCCCCTCCCCCGCCACGACGAGGTCGCACGCGAGCACGAGCTCGCAACCTCCCGCCAACGCGTACCCCTCGACGGCCGCGATCAGCGGCTTCTCCGGCCCGCGCTCGGTGAGCCCGCCGAACCCCCGACCCGGCACGACCGGGGACTCGCCCCGTACGAACGCCTTGAGGTCCATCCCCGAGCAGAAGGTGCCGCCCGCACCCGTCAGGATCCCCACGCGCAGCTCGGGATCCCCGTCCAGCCGGTCCATCGCGGCGGCCATCCGCTCGGCCAGGTCGGCGTTCACCGCGTTGCGGGCCCGCGGCCGGTCCAGGGTCACCAGCAGCACCCCCTCGACCGGGACCTCGACCCGCACCGGTTCCTGCACACTCTCGTCCACGCCACTCCCCTTCGACCGAACCGGTCGACAGCTTCCCCGCCCGCGCGAGCACGCGCGACCCGACACCCCGCGAACGGTCAGGCGATCTCGGCGACCGCGCGGACCGGGGACCCGTCGCCCGCGAGAGCGAGGGGGTGGAAGGCGAGCGTCGCGCGGTGACCCAGCAGCCGCTCGACGCCGCGCAGGTTCTCCACGATCACCCCGCCCGCGCCCAGTACGATCTCGTGCACCGCGAGCGACCCGCGGGGATCCGGGCTCAGGGTGTCCACCGCCAGTGCCCGGATCCCGGCGTCGACGACGGCGCGGGCGGCGTCGTCGGTCAGCCACGGAGGCTCGAGGTACTCCGGCGTGCCGAACCGGGCCGACCAACCCGTGCACACCACCAGCACGACGCCGGGACGCAGCTCCCCCAGGTCCGCCGGGCCGATCTCGCGCGAACCGCGGAGGTCCACCACCGCCGCCTCGCCGCGGAACAGCTCCAGGTCGAGGTCGAGGTCGAGGTCGAGGTCGGCGAGCGTGGCGCCGCCGGGTGGCTTTGGAGGTCTCCACCAGCACCGTTTGTAGGTCAGTGCTGACACCACCCGGACCAGGAGGGCACCCTAGTGTTGGTGGGAGTTGACACCACCCTGGCGGGCGCGCAAGCGGAGCGAGTCCGAGCAGGTTGAGCGGAGGTGGGCGTATGTCGGCGACGAAGCTCCTGGTACTCGGAATCGTGCACCTCTCCGGCGGCGCGCATGGCTACCAGGTGCGGTCCGAACTGCAGAGCTGGGGTGCGGAGATTTGGGCCAAGGTCAAGCCCGGCTCGATTTATCACGCGCTGAAAAAGGCGGCGGCTGATGGCCTCCTCACCGAACACGCCGAGCCGGGCAACTCCGGGCCGGAGCGCGTTTTGTACCGCGCGACAGCTCGGGGACGTGACGAGATGGTCGAACTGGTCCGCGACGGTCTGCGGCGCACCCATGACCCCACCATGCTCGACGCGGCCATCGCCATGTTGCCCATGCTGACCAGGACAGATGCCATCGCGCACGTTAACGAGCGGGTCGCGCGCCTGGAAGCGGAGCTCGTAGGGCAGGCCAAGGGGTGGGAGAACCCGAACCCCGACATTCCCGAACACGTCCGCGATCAGGCCGAACTGTGGGCGGGACACGCACGCACCGAACTGGAGTGGGCGAAGAACCTGAGCAAACGACTGTCTGAGGGCGCCTACACCATGGCCGATGATCCGGGTTCGTGGCGAACGGTCCACGATCCCCTCAAGATGCGCTTCTAATCAACCTTGACTAGACGTTCCTCCTCGTGTAGTACTGACCAAGTAGTCAAACTTGACTAGCTCAACCAATCCGTTCGCAACACCGAGAGAAGGACTCGAACCCATGGGAAAGCTCGCGATCGAGACGAGAGGGTTGAAGAAGAGCTTCGGCAAGACCCACGCGGTCGCCGGTGTGGATCTGGCCGTGAGCGCCGGTGGCGTGTACGGCGTGCTCGGCCCGAACGGGGCGGGCAAGACCACCACGATCCGCATGCTCGCCACGCTCCTGCGCCCCGACGCCGGAGAGGCGCAAGTGCTCGGCTACGACGTCGTGCGTGATGCGCGTTCGGTACGGACCCGGGTGAGCCTTACCGGGCAGTTCGCGTCGGTCGATGAGGATCTCACCGGGGTGGAGAACCTGTTGCTGCTCGCCAGGCTGCTCGGCTACTCGCGCCCGCGGGGCAGGCGGCGAGCGGCCGACCTGGTCGACGCGTTTGGCCTCGCCAATGCCGCCGACCGGCAGGTGAAGAAGTACTCCGGCGGGATGCGCCGGCGCATCGACATCGCAGCGAGCCTGGTCGTCCCCCCGGAACTGATCTTCCTCGACGAGCCGACCACCGGGCTCGACCCGCGCAGCAGGAACCAGGTGTGGGAGATCGTCAGGGGTTTGGTCGCCGAAGGCACGACCGTGTTGTTGACCACGCAGTACCTCGACGAGGCCGACCAGCTGGCCGACCGCATCGCGGTGATCGACCACGGGAAGGTCATCGCCGAGGGCTCCAGCGGCCAGCTCAAGGCATCGGTCGGCGCCGGCTCGCTGCACGTACGCCTCCGTAGTCCCGAGCAGCGGGCCGAGGCCGAGCGGATCCTCGCCGCCGCTCTCGACGTGCCGGCCGAGCCGTCCGCCGACCCGGTCGCGCTGTCCGCGCGGATCTCCGACCCCGAGCGGGTTGCCCGCGCCCTGGCCGAGCTATCCCGCGGCGGCATCGACGTCACCGAGTTCGCGCTCGGTCAGCCGAGCCTGGACGAGGTGTTTCTCGCCCTGACCGGTCACCCGTCCGAGGAGACACCCAAGGAGGATGCCGCATGAATGCCACGTCCGCGGAGCAGGCGTCGCCGCCGGTCACCGAGGACGCGCTGCGCGGTGTGCTCTTGGCCGGTGAGCGCCCGCCCCGACCCGGTCCGGTGAGCACCTCGTTGACATTCGGCTGGCGCGCCCTCCTGAAGATCAAGCACGTCCCCGAGCAACTCGTCGACGTGACCATGTTCCCGATCATGTTCACGTTGATGTTCACCTACCTGTTCGGTGGCGCGCTCGCCGGGTCGACGCAGGAATACCTGCAGTTCCTATTGCCGGGCATCCTGGTGCAGGCGAACGTCATGATCACCATGAACACTGGTATTACGCTGAACACCGACATTCAGAAAGGCGTTTTCGACAGGTTCAGGTCGCTCCCGGTGTGGCGACCGTCCCCGCTGGTCGGCGCCCTGCTCGGCGATCTGGTGCGCTACTCGATCGGGTCGGCGATCGTCATCATGCTCGGCCTGGTCCTAGGGTTCCGGCCGGAGGGTGGCGCCGTCGGCGTGGTGCTGTCGGTCGCGCTGCTGCTGGTGTTCTCGTTCTGCCTGTCGTGGCTGTGGACGATGCTCAGCCTGATCCTGCGCACGCCGAACTCGGTGGCGGGAGTCAGCATGATGGTGATGTTCCCACTGACGTTCGTGAGCAACATCTTCGTGGACCCGAAGACGATGCCCGGGTGGATGCAGGCGGTCATCGAGGTCAACCCGATCACCCACCTGGCGACCGTGGTACGCGGCCTGATGCACGGCTCGGTGCCCGCCGGGGAAATCGGCTGGGTGCTCGTCTCGTCCGTACTTCTCGTCGCGGTCTTCGGTCCCATCACCATGGTCCTCTACCGCAAGAAGAAGTAGATCCCGCTACCGCGAGCACTTGGTCGACATCAACTCCGACAACCCGGCCCACTCGGCCAACGCCATCACCGGTACCAGGCCAGGCCCGGACACGACAAGGAGAGACGCATGAGCACCATCCCCAAGAACAACTCGGAAACCGTTGCGCACACGCCCGGGCGGGCGAGCAGCATCGGGGTCTGGATTCTGCAAGTCGTGCTGGCGGCGATAATCGGCGGCGGCGGAATCTCGAAGCTCGCCGGCGACCCGGTCATGGTGGACATGTTCGCCGACATCGGGGCTGGCCAGTGGCTCCGGTACCTGGTCGGAGCGCTGGAGGTCGCGGGAGGGGTTGGACTTCTGATCCCGGCTCTGGCGGGCCTGGCCAGTCTCGGGTTGGCGGCATTGCTGACCGGTGCTGTCATCACCGATCAGTTCGTGCTCGAGCAGAGCCCTTGGCTGCCGCTCGCCTTTCTCGTCGTGGCGGCCGTGATCGCAAGGGCGCGGTGGTCGCGCACCGAGGCCGTCGTCGGCACGCTGCTCAGGCGCTGAGACAAACCTCTCGAACGGCGATGTGAGATGAACGAGATGGCCTTTCGCGTGACATCAAACGATGGCACCACCATCGCCTACGACCGGAAGGGAAGCGGCCCGGCTGTCGTCCTGGTAGGCGGCGCACAGGACGACGGAGCCGAGAACGCTCCCTTGATACCTGCTCTCGCCGAGCACTTCACGGTTTACAACTATGCCCGTCGGGGACGCGGCGCGAGCGGCTTCACCGAGCCCTACGCCGTGGAAAGGGAGATCGAGGACCTGGATGCGTTGATCGCGGAGGCGGGCGGCTCGGCACACCTGTTCGGGGCGTCCTCTGGTGGCGCGCTGGCGCTGGAAGCCGCCGCGGCCGGGTCAGCCATCGACACGATCGCCGTGTGGGAGGTGCCCTACGCGGTCGGGGACGACATACGCCCGCGATTCGAGGAGTACATCGCGGACACCCGACGCGCCTTCGACGCCGGGCGAGACGAGGAGGTTCTCGAACTGTTCATGCGCATGACCGGCGCCTCCGACGACAACATCGCGGCCAGGAAAGCGGTAGGCAAGCAGACGGCGCATTGGGCGGATTCGGTCGCCCTCGCGCCCACGCTGGTCCACGACAGTGTCTTCCTCAACCGCTACCAATTGCCGGCCGATCGACTGGCAACGGTCACCCAACCGGTCCTGGTCACCACCGGAGGACCGATCACGGTCCCCTACATGGCAGGCCTGCCCTCGGACTTCTTCGACCGCGCGGCCGACGAGCTCGCAGACCTCCTACCCCACGCTCAACGGGAGACCCTCGAGGGGCCGGATCACGTCGTCGACCCACAGACCGTCGGCCCGCTGTTGCTACGGTTCTTCAGCAGCGAACGCTGAGGGGCCCGCGAGGTGCTGCAGGAAGACCGATTAGGCACCGCACAAGCAGATCTTCGTCGCGCCAGGGACACGGGGCGGACAGGTGGTGTCGAGGTTGATGTCGTCGGCGGCATCACAGGCCTGATCCTGGGCGTGCTCGTCACCACGCAAGGCCGGGCCGTCGTACTGACCTGGGCGCGCGCGTCGATCGACTGCTTGACGAACATGACGGGGCCGGGGTGGTGTCGTACTGGATGGTCCGCGAGTACGTCGCCACCCGACGCCGTGAGATTCGCGTCGAGGTCGGACGGGAACCTGCCAACGCGTTCATCCCGCAAGAGCACCTCCCGGGCCGCGAGGCCGAGGTTGACTTCGGCGACGTCGTCATCCGCCTGCGCGGCGAGCTCGTAACCTGCGCGCTGTTCAGCCTTCGGCTCTCCTACTCGGCCGTGCACAGGGTCAGTGCCTCTGCTGGGCAGGAAGCCTTCTTCGAGGGTCACGTCCGCCTTCAACGTGCTCGGCGGGGTGCCGACACTCGACCGCCGCGGCGCGGAACGGATAGACCTGCATGCCGGGGACGAGCGGATGGATCAGGTCGAGCAGCGGCATCCGCTAACGATCGTCCACGACCCGTCGGGCCTTGAACGTGGTCTCCGGCAACGTGCCCGGCGCCTGCAGCAGCACCGGCACCCGGATGCCGAGCACCCGCTTCAGCGCCTCCTCGACGGGGATCCGCAGCGCCTGGTCGCCCTCGGCCTCCACGGTCAGCTCGTCCAGCGCGCCGCGCCGCGTCACCCGCATCCGGAACTCCGGCCCCAACCCCGGCACCGCCCGCAACGCCGTCTCGACCGCGCTCGGGTAGATGTTCGCGCCGCGGATGACGAGCATGTCGTCCAACCTGCCGAGCACCCCCTCCGGCAGCCGCGGATACGTTCTGCCACAAGGGCAGGGGTCGGTGGCGAGGTAGCTCTCGTCCCCCGGCGCGAACCGGATCATCGGCTGGGAGTCCCGCCAGAGGTGCGTGTAGACGACCGCACCCCGCACCCCCACCGGGATCGGCGCGTTGAGGTCCTCGGCCGAGACCACCTCGATGAGCACCTCGTCCGTGTAGAGGTGGGTGCCGGTGCCGTGCTCGCAGCCCACGCTCGTCTGGAACGAGTCCATCTCCGACGTCGAGCCCGCGTCGGCGACGGTGGCGCCCCACCCGTCGGCGATGATCCGCGCGGTCCCGGGCAGGGAGCCCCCGGGCTCGCCACCGACCAGCAGGTGCCGGACGGTCGACGCGGGCAGGTCCACGCCGAGCTGCTCGGCGACGGACAGCAGGTGGATGCAGTACGAGGGGGTCGCGCTGAACACCGTGCTCCCGAGCCGGGTGATCGGCTCCAGGTGCTTCTTCGACTCGGTGATGCCCAGGGGGAACAGGGTCGCCCCGATCCGCTCCGCCCCCTGCGCCCCAACCACCGAAGAACAGCCCGAACGGGAACCCGACCTGCACGATGTCGTCCGGCCGCACGCCGGCGCACCACTGCGCCATCGCGTGCACCTCACCCGCCCGCTCGCAGTCCGCCCGGGACACTGCGTACATGGTCGGGACGCCGGAGGTGCCGGACGAGCCGTGGATCCGTGCGATCCCCTCCGTCCGGGCGTAGGTGCCGAACGGCGGGTGCGCGGCCTGGTCCGCCACCAGCTGCTTCTTGGTGATCACCGGGACCTGGGTGGTGAAGTCCTCCAGCGACCGCACCTGGTCGGGGTGGAACCCGTGCGCCGCATAGTGATCGCGGTAGAACGGCAGCTCGGCGTAGACGTACTGGAGCTGGTGCTGGATCCGCTCCAGGATCAGGGCGTCCCGCTTGACCGGGTCGAGGGTCTCGCGTTCCTCGTCCCAGAACCGCGGGAAGCCCCGGGCGTCGGTCCGCACGGACCGGGGAGACCTCGCGCACGATCCTTGCCTGCCGAACCCGCGACGGCATCGCCGGCCTCGGCGCTCCCGTGGCCCGGCTCGAGGCGGGCATCGCGATCCCCGCCGCGCTGCGCCGCTACCCGGACCTCGCCCTGGCCGACGAGCCGCTGACCCGGCACCCCGTCCTGCTGTCACGGGGCCTACGCGCCCTCCCGGTCCACACCCGCTGACCCACCCGTCCGTCAGGGTTCGGGGAGGGAGCGGGTGAGGCCGTGCAGGCCGCCGCCCGCGACGAGGCCGCCGAGGGCGAAGGCGAAGAGCTGGTCGGCGAGCTCGCGGTCCGCCTCCGGGCCGCGCGGGACGAACCAGTGCTGCATCCAGTCCAGCATCCCGACGACGGCGCGGGCGACCGTGCGCGGGCTCCCGGCCAGCGAGAACTCCCCCGTGCGGGCGCCCTCGGCGACGAGGGACTCGATCGCCGCCATGTACCGGGCGTCCATGTCGCGGAAGTCGGCGAAGCGCGGTGCCGTCATCCGGCCGATGTTCTGCAGGTACACGAACGCGGCCGGGTGGTGGTCGCCGAAGATCCGCACCTGCATCCGGATCAGCTCGCGCAGCCGCACCGCGACGCTGTGCCCGGTGTCGGCCTGCAGCCGCTCCAGCTCGGCGAGCAGCTGCTTGGCGGGCTGTTCCACCACCGCCAACAGCAGCTCCTCCTTGGAGCCGACGTAGTTGTAGATCGAGCCCTTGAGGATCCCGACCCGCGCGCCGATCCCCTCCAGGGTCGCGTTCTCGTAGCCGCGGTCGCGGAACTCCGCGCCTGCGGCTTCGAGGATCTCCGACCAGCGGCTCGGGCGGGGCACCCGGTCACCCTAAGCCTGGACCCGCTCCCGGGCGAGGCGCCTGCGCCGGTGTGCCGCCATCCGGACCGGCGCGTCGGTCCAGCCGAACAGGTCGTGGTCGCCGATCCGCTGCACGAGCGCGAGGAACAGCCGCCCGCCGAGCACGTCGGTGCAGACCTGCAGGTAGGCCCCCTCGGGCGTCTCCTCGCGCAGCACGCCGAGGTCGCGGTACTCCGCGAGCACGTCCGCGGGCAGCTCGAGGCGGGCCTCCAGGTCGGCGTAGTAGTTGTCCGGGATGCCCAGCAGCGGCGCCCCGGCCGCGCGGGCCGCGCGGGCCGCGGCCACGACGTCGTCCACCTCGAGGGCGATGTACTGCGGCTCGGAGACCCCGGGCGCCCACCGCCCGCGCCGCAGCAGCGACACGCTGAGCGCCAGCCGGACCCGCCGCCCGGCGTCGGCCAGCCCGCGGCTGCGCACGAGCCCGAACGGCGCGGCGAACTCGGCCGCCGTCACCGGGTCGAGCCCCAGCACCGAGCGGTAGAACAGCGCGGCCTCGTCGAAGTGGTCGAAGGGCTGCGCCAGCCCGACGTGGTCGATGCCGGTCACCCCGATCCCCTCGGCGCGCTCGTCGGTCCCCACGAAGTCCCCGGACCAGTCGTCCGCGGCACCGGTGCGGCAGAAGAACAGCGCCGTCCCGTCCGGTGCGGTGACGGCGGCCAGGTCGGCCTCCGCGGGCCCGCGCTCGCGGGGCGGGACGGGCGCAGCCAGCCGCACGGCGCGCCGGGCGGCGGCGGGCGGGTCCGCCGTCTCGACGGCGACGGCCGCGATGGCCGCCTCAGCGCCGGACCGGTTCACCAGGATCCGCGCGCCGCCCTGCTCCCAGCGCTCGACCGGCTTGGTCCGGTGCACACCGGTGCGCGCGAACCCGAGCGCGGCCAGCACCCCGCCGGTGGACGAGTCCCCGGACACCTCGACGAAGGCGTGCCCGGAGAGCCTGCCCGCGGCCTCGCCGACCGGGTCGACGCCCTCGCCGCGCGCCGCGGTGGCCTCGGCGAGCGCGAGCAGCGACCGGCGCCCGTCGACGGCGGCGCGCTCCGGATCGGCCTGGCGGAAGACGTCGTTGAACACCTCCAGCGAGAGCGGGCCCGCGTACCCGGCGGCGAGCACGGGGGCGAGGAACGCGGGCAGGTCGAACGCGCCCTGGCCGGGGAAGAGCCGGTGGTGGCGGCTCCACTGCAGCACGTCCATGGACAGGTGCGGGGCGTCGGCGAGCTGGAGGAAGAACAGCTTGTCCCCCGGGACGTCCGCGATCGGCGCGGGATCGGAGCCTCGGGAGAGGATGTGGAAGCTGTCCAGGCAGAGCCCGAGCGCGGGGTGGTCCGCGCGCCGGACCACCTCCCAGGAGGCGTCCCAGGTCGACACGTGCCGCCCCCACGCCAGCGCCTCGTACGCGATCCGGAGGCCCCGCTCCCCGGCCCGTGCGGCCAGCGCGTGCAGCTGCTCGGCGAGACGGTCCACGTCGGACACGGCGTCCGCGCCGACCGAGGAGCACACCAGCACGGTGTCGACGCCGAGCGCCTCCATCACGCCGAACTTGGCGTCCGCGCGGCGCAGGTTCGCGGCGAACCGCGCCGGGTCGGTGGAGTCGAGGTCGCGGAAGGGCTGGTAGAGGTCGATCGACAGGCCGAGGTCGGCGCAGCGCAGCCGCACCTCCCCCGGGGGCATCGGGGAGGCGACGAGGTCCGGCTCGAAGATCTCGACGCCGTCGAACCCGGCCGCCGCGGCGGCGACCAGCTTCTCGTCCAGCGCGCCCGAGAGGCAGACGGTGGCGATGGCGGTCCGGGGTTCAGGCGACACGGGAGTCCTCCTGGCCGATCAGCTCGGCGAGGTGCCGCAGCATCCGATCCGGGTCCGGGGTCAGGCCGGTGAAGAGCCGGAACGCCTCCGCGGCCTGGTGGACGGCCATCCGGCCGCCGTCGAGCGTGCGGCAGCCCACCGCGCGCGCGGCCCGCAGCAGCGCGGTGTCCAGCGGCCGGTAGACGATCTCCGCGACCCACAGCTCGGGCCGCAGCAGGGCGGCGGGCACCGGCAGCCCCGGGTGGTCCGCCATCCCGACGGGCGTGGCGTGCACCACCCCGTCCGCCGAGGCCAGGGCGGCCCCCAGCTCCCCGATCCCACCCCCACGCACGGACCCCACACGCCCGACTCCTCCGCCGGCCTGTCCGACTCGCGGGCCGGGATGTCCGACTCGCATGTCGGAAGCGGGGGACTCGCGGGTACGGGCGTCCCCACCCCCCGCGAGTCCCCCACTCCCGACGCACGAGTCCCCCACTTCCCGCACCCGAGTCGGGCGGACGCGGGACTGCAGGGACTCCGCGAGGTGGGTCGCGCGGGCGGGGTCCACGTCCAGGACGGTCAACGAGCCGACGCCGAGGGTGAGCAGCGCGTGCGCGGCGGCCGCGCCCGCGCCCCCCGCGCCCAGCAGGACCACGCGGTCCAAGGGCGCGCCGGGAAGGCCGGCGAGCAGGCCGTCCCGGAAGCCGGACCAGTCGGTGTTGTGGCCGGTCGTCCGGTCACCCTCGACCACCACCGTGTTCACCGCGCCGATCGCGGCGGCGTCCGGGGAGAGCCCGTCGAGGTGCGGGATGACGAGCTGCTTGCAGGGGTGCGTGACGTTGACTCCGGCGTACCCCGCGGCCCGCACCCGGCCCACCAGGTCGCCGACGGACTCCGGCGGCAGGTCCAGCTCGTCGAGGTCGAAGCGGGTGTAGCTCAGGTCGAGGCCGAGCTCGCGCGCCTCGCGCTCGTGCAGGGCGGGCGACAGGGACGGGCCGATGCCCGATCCGATCAGCCCGGTCCGGACAGGCAGGCTGCGGGCTCCGACGACGTCCACGGCTCTCCTCGGTGAGGCATGTATGTACTAGATGGTTACTTCTACCGGGTGGCGGCGGTCTCGGCAAGAGCGGACGGCGGATATCGTCGGACCCGTGAGGGGACTTCAGTGAGCGCCGAACCGGGGATCGAGCGACAGCGGGACGCCGAGCGGACCCGCGCCGAGATCCTCGCGATCGCCACGGACGAGTTCGCCGACCGCGGGTACGCGGGCGCCCGGGTCGACGAGATCGCGGCACGCACCCGCACCACCAAGCGGATGCTCTACTACTACTTCGGCAGCAAGCAGGGCCTCTACGTGGCCGTCCTGGAGCACGCGTACCGCGGGATCCGTGAGCTCGAGTCCCAGCTGGACGTGGACCACCTCGACCCCGCGCGGGCCATGCGCGCCCTGGCCGAGCTGACCTTCGACCACCACGAGTCGCACCCCGCCTTCATCCGGCTGGTGGGCATCGAGAACATCCACCACGCCAAGCACCTGCGCACCTCCCCGATCCGGACCGGGCTGGCCGCCCCCGCCGTGGACGTCCTCGGCGGGATCCTCGACCGCGGCCGGACCTGCGGGCTGTTCCGCACGGACGTGGACGCGCTCGACGTCCACATGGTGATCAGCGCGTTCTGCGTCTTCCGGACGGCGAACCGGCACACCTTCCAGGCCATCTTCGACCGCGACCTGCTCGATCCCGCCCGCCGCGACCACTACCGCCGGATGTTGGGCGACCTGGTGCTGGAGTACCTGACCGCGCACGTGGGCCGTCCCTAGGGGTTGACACACCCGGGCCGACTAACTCACTATCCGGTACGTAACCAGACGGTACATACCGTCGGATCCGGTTCGCCGGTCCCGGTGTCTGCATCGGAGCATCACCCCAGGGAGCCCACTGTGTCCTCGACATCACCGCCGACCGCCACGGCACAGCCGCGGAAGGCCGCCCTCGCCGCCTGGATCGGCAGCGCACTGGAGTACTACGACTTCTTCATCTACGGCACCGCCGCGGCGCTGGTGTTCGGCAAGGTGTTCTTCCCGTCGTCGAGCCCGGCCACCGGCACGCTGCTGGCGCTGGCCACCTTCGGCGTCGGGTACGTGGCCCGCCCGGTCGGCGCCTTCGTGCTCGGGCACGTCGGCGACCGGTTCGGCCGCAAGCGGGTACTGGTCGCCACGGTCCTGCTGATGGGCATCGCGACGTTCCTGGTCGGCTGCCTGCCGTCTTACAGCTCCATCGGCGTCGCGGCGCCGATCCTGCTGGTCGTGCTGCGGCTGCTGCAGGGCTTCTCCGCGGGCGGCGAGCAGGCGGGCGCCAACTCGATGAGCCTGGAGCACGCGCCGCCGAACCGGCGCGCGTACTACACGAGCTTCACCCTGTCGGGCACCCAGTTCGGCCAGATCCTGGCCACCGCGATCTTCCTGCCGATCGCCGTGCTGCCCGAGGAGTCGCTGCTGACCTGGGGCTGGCGGCTGCCGTTCTGGCTGTCGGCGATCGTGGTCGTCGTCGGGCTGCTGATCCGCCGCACGCTGGAGGAGACGCCGGTCTTCACCCGGGAGCAGAGCAAGCACGAGGTCGAGAAGCTCCCGCTCGCGGTGCTGTTCCGCGACCACTGGGCCTCGGTGCTGCGCGTCGTCGCGGCCGCCACCATCGCCACGGTCAGCACGATCTTCACCGTCTACGCCCTGTCCTACGCCGTGAACACGGTCGGGCTGTCCCGCACCGCGATGCTGTGGGTCGGCGTGCTGGCCAACGTCGCCGCGCTGGCCGCGATCCCGTTCTTCGGCTCGCTGGCGGACCGGATCGGCCGCAAGCCGGTGTTCATCGGCGGCTCGCTCGGCTGCGCGGTGCTGATGTTCGGCTACCTGGGCGCGATCTCCACCGGCAACTACGTGCTGATCTTCGTCGTCGGCATCCTGATGTTCGGCGTGGTGCACAGCGCGACGGGTGGCGTCTGGCCCGCGTTCTACGGCGAGATGTTCCCGGCGCGGGTCCGGCTGTCCGGCACCGCGATCGGCACCCAGATCGGCTTCGCGGTCGCGGGGTTCGCCCCGTCCATCTCCGCGGCGCTGGCCGGTGAGGGCGGCGCGAACTGGGTCCCCGTCGCGATCTTCGTGGCCGCGGTCTGCGTGCTCAACGTGATCGCCGTCGGGACGGGCAAGGACTACTACCGGACGCCGACCGAGCAGCTCGGTCTGGAGCCGGTGCGGGCCCCGAAGAAGGCGGTTGTGAGCGCCTGATGTTCGAGGTGCACGCGATCCGCTACGCCACCCGGGACGGCCTGCGCGGCCAGCACTTCCTGGGCTACGACGACACCTGGGCCGAGCCGCACCCCACCGCCTACTACGTGTGGCTCGCCGTCTCGGACACCCGGGCCGTCGTGATCGACGCCGGGCTGGAGCCCGGGAGCGGCCCGGCGGGGATCGAGTTCGCGTGCGCCCCGCACGAGGGGGTCGCGGCGCTGGGGGTCGACCCCGCCGACGTCGACACCCTCGTGCTGTCCCACCTGCACTACGACCACACCGGCGCGGCGGCGCGGTTCCCCGCCGCCCGCCGCGTGGTCCAGCGCACCGAGGCCGACTACTGGACCGGCCCGGTGGCGAAGCGGATCACCCGCGAGCGCTGGCTGGTGTCCGAGCCGGACCTGGCCACGATGCTGGATCCGGAGCGGCTCGACCTGCTCGACGGGGACCGGGAGCTCGCCCCCGGGCTGTCCGTGCACCGGGTCGGCGGGCACACCGCGGGCATGCAGCTCACCCGGGTGTGGACGGCGGCGGGCTGGGTCGTGCTGGCCTCCGACGCCGCCCACTTCACCGAGAACCTCGTGCAGGACCGCCCCGGCCCGATCCTGCACTCGATGCCCGGCATCTACCACGCCTACGACCGGGCGAAGGCCCTCGCCGACGATCCCGCGCTGATCGTCCCGGGCCACGACCCGGAGGTCACGGCCGGGTTCCCGCGGTCAGGGCCGTACTCGGTCCGGATCGCCTGACCGGCCGGCGGACGGCAGCGACTCCAGCCCGTAGATCGCCCAGTGCCGAGCCCGAGCATGGTCGACGCGGTCTCGTGCCCGGCCGGGAACCCCGGACCACCCGCGCCGGAGTCCCCGGGTGCGGCACGGGCAGGCGGCCGACCGCGGTCGCCTGCCCGTGTCCGCTCAGTCCTCGTCGGAGAACAGGGTGTCCTCGCCCGCGTCGTCCTCGTCCTTCGACGGGGCCTGGCCGGTGTCCGCCTTCCACTGGTCCACCAGCGAGCGCTTGAAGCGGTTGTTGACCGGGACCTCGATGCCCTTGGCCTCGGCCCACTCCCGCACCTGCTGGCGCTGCTCGGCGGTCAGCGCCGTGCCCGACGGCGGGGCGGTGCGCCGGGTGAGGCCCGCCGGGACGGAGGCCTCGATCCGGCCGACGTCCAGGTACGGCTTGAGCAGTTTGAGCAGCTTCGAGTACTCGGGGTCGGCCAGGTCGATCTCGATCCGCATCTGGTCGACCTGCAGCTCGTGGGTCTGCACGTCCTTCTCGACCCCGCTCAGATCGCAGAACTTGATCTGCCGGACGCCCATGTCAGGCCTTCCCGTCGCCCGCCGCGCGCTTCTGCGCCTGCTTGATGGACTTGCGCAACGCGGTGATGCTCTCCCCGGCCAGCGCCTTCGACGCCACGGAGTCCCCGATCTGGCGGGCCGTCATGTGCCCGCGACCCGACGGGGCGAGGTACTCCGCGCCGTCCGGCCCGGTCTGGTAGACGAGCCCGGAGGTGACCCGGCTGAACCGGGTCCGGCCGCCGCGGCGGGCGCCCTCCCATTTCTCCACCCGGACCGCCAGCAGGCAGCAGGTGCACGTGAGCCTGCGGACGAACAGACCGTCGTCGTCGACCTCGGTGAAGTGGATTCCGGCCTGCCGAATCGAGGGGAAGAGGTGCCTGCCCCGCTCACGGCAGGCCAGCACCTCGTCCGAGACCCGGTCGACGTAGAGGTCGACGTCGTCGTCCGACGCCTTGACCCAGCCGGTGTCCTGCGCCTGCTCGCCCTGGATCGACAGTCCTGCTCGACCCGATGTCTCCTCTGCCAAGACCCCGCTGCTCCCTTCGGTGGACGACCATCCACGACCAATCGTGGACGGTCCGATCAGATCACGCCATCATCTACCCTGCGCAACTCCGGATCGACCGCGGGCCGGGCGTGTCGTGCATCCCACTCGCCGAAACCGGCTCCGACGCCTCCGCGGACGCGCGGCCGGGCCTCCTCCGCCCCGAGCCGGCCCGACCGGTCAGAGCGGCGGAAGGCGTTGGTCCAGACCGAGCAGCGGCCGCAGCGGGTCCCCGGCCTCGGCGACCCTGACCGGGGCCGTGTCGAGGGTCCAGCGGGGCAGCTCGGGGGCCTCGAGCTCGGCCCAGGTGACCGGCACCGCGACGGCGCCGTCGCGGGTCGGGCTGAACGGGACGAGCGCGGCCGTCGCGGCCATCGGCCGGGCACCGGGCGCCATGCTGCCGACCGCGGCGCAGAGCCGCTCCGCCCAACGCCCGGCCTCGGCGGCCGTGGTGCCCTCCCCCACGGGCACGTGGACCTGCAGTCCGTGCCCGGTCACCACCGGCATCCCGACCACGCCGAGATGGTCCAGTGCGGTCCGGAGCAGGCCGGCGGCCCCCGCCTCCAGCTCGACCACCACCCAGCGCGGGTGCTCGCCCGGTCGGCTCGGTGCGAACCGCAGCTCGACGACGCCCGTCTCGGCCAGCCCCACCAGGGCCGCCTCCGAGCCGACGGCGACGGGACCGGTGGGCGCGACGAGCGGGTGCCCGTCGACGTAGGGCAACAGATGGGGCGCGATCTCCCGCAGGTAGCGGACGAGCTCCGGGTCGGGGGCGCGGGCCGCCTCGACGACGTCCGCCAGGACGATCTCGCCGGGGTCCCGGTCCGGCCGCAGCCCGCGCCAGACGGTGTGCCGCAGCCGCCGGTCGTGGGTCAGCGTGCGGTACTCGACCTCCCCGACGACCTCGGGCTCCACCCAGGTCACCCCGCGCCGCAGCTCGCGGGGGACCTCGTCGTCGAACGGGCTGTCGGGACGGGCCAGGGGCCGGAGCCGGTCCAGCAGCCTGCGCAGCGTGGCCTCCGAGAAGCCGGAGCCGACGTTGCCGAGGTAGCGCAGCCTGCCGTGCTCGTCGTACGCGCCCATCAGCAGCGCCCCGAGCGTGGACCCGCGGTTGCCCCTGCCCGCGGTCCAGCCACCGAGCACGACCTCCTGCGGATGGAACAGTGCCGTCTTCACCCACGCCCCGGACCGGCGGCCCGGCTCGTAGCGGGCCGTGCGCCGCTTCGCGACGATCCCCTCCAGCCGGTGCGCCCGCGCCACGTCGAGGCCCTGGGCCGGGGTGATGTCGGTGAACGCCTGCGGCGCCGACACCCGCCGCCAGGCCTCGACCCCGAGCTCCGCCAGCCGCGCCCGGCGGGTGTCGTAGGGCAGGCCGGTCAGGTCCTCCCCCTCGATCTCCAGGACGTCGAACAGGTACAGCTCGACGGGCACCTCGGCCAGCAACGCCGCCCCCGGTGACCGCACGTGCATCCGGTGCTGCAGCAGCCCGAAGTCCGGCCGTCCGGCGGCGTCGAGGGCGACGATCTCGCCGTCCAGCACCAGGTCCCGGTCGGTCGGCAGCGCGGCGACCAGCTCGGGATAACCCCCGGTGACGTCGTTGCCGTTGCGGGACACCAGTCGCACCGCGCCGCCGCGGACCACGACGAGGGCGCGCACCCCGTCCCACTTGAACTCCACCGCCCACCCCGGCCCGACCGGCGGCACGCCGGCGGTGGCCAGCATGGGCCGCAGGGACTCGTCGGAGCGAGGCACCCCCACAGCCTGGCATCCACCGCCGGCGTCGTCCTGTGCGGACGCGGGTCCATGCAGTGGACGACGGAGGCGCTGCGGGACCACTCCTGATCGGGTGGTCGTCGAGTGGCGGTGCCCCGTGGCCCGGCGCATCCTCAGGTGAACAAGGTATGGCGCGATTCGCATCGCGTCGTTCACCGAGGGAGGGACACCATGAGCGAGATCGACACACAGCACGGCACGCCGTCGGCGGGCCGGATCGGACTCGTGCACCGGATCGGGTCACTGGTCATCGGGGCCGGCCTCTGGGTCTTCGCGATCCTCGGGTTCGTCCAGCAGCTGGAGTTCTTCTCCACCGAGGGGCAGCAGGTCCTGGGCCTGTCGTCCAACGGCCTGCTGTCCACGGTGTCCGCGGTGTTCGGGGCGGTCCTGCTCGGCGCGGGCATCCGCGGCGGCCGGCTCGCCTCGACCGTCGAGGTCGTCGTCGGCGCTCTGTTCATGGTCTCCGGCATCGCGAACGTGCTCGTCCTGAACTCCGAGTACAACCTGCTCGCCTTCCGCATGCCCAACGTGGTGTTCAGCCTCGTCGTCGGTGGCATCCTGCTGGTCATCGGCTCCTGGGGTCGGTTCACCGGCCGCCCCCACCAGGACAGCCCGTACTCCGACGCCCGCCGGTCCGGCGCGTTCGGCGACCCGGACCGGGTCGAGCTGGGCGGAATCGACCTGGACGGCACCCGCGGCGAGTCTGAAGCCGCCGTCGAGCTGGCCGAGGCCGAGCGTGCGGTCGCCAAGCACCGCGCCACCCCCGCGGTGGCCGCGGCGGTCCGCTCCCTGAGCGGCGTCCGCCGCCCCGAGGACCGCATCCACGCCTGGCGCGACCGCAGGCGCTGACTCCCTCGTTACCGACGGGTACCCACCAAAGTCGCCTCCGCGGGGCGACCGACGACGGTGGCGCAGCAGGTGCGGTCCCGCGAGACTGGCTCACGACCGTCACGGTGGTGCCCCACCGTGATCCTCGAGTCGGTGTGGTCGCGGACGAGTTGGGGGGACGCGGGGTCCGGGCCGGTGCAGAGCACGATCAGCGGTGCGGTAGGCTGATCGAGCCCTCACGGGGGCGGCCGGGACGTGGCGCAGCTTGGTAGCGCACTTGACTGGGGGTCAAGGGGTCGCAGGTTCAAATCCTGTCGTCCCGACGGTCGGCAGAGGCCGGTGGTTTCTCGACGGAGCCACCGGCCTTCGTCGTTTCCACCTGCGATAACGCCGGTCGCATTCGCTGTGATGACGATCATCATTCGATCGCTCCTCGATCATTGAGGGGTGGGCGGAATGTCCGACTTGGGACCAACTTGGGACCAAGCCCACCGAGACCGCCCTAAGCCGTGCATCTGGTCGCTCCGCGTTCAGGTGCGCGGAGAGCAAGCCCCCCGCCGCCGTCACGGTGTTGCGGTTCGAGTGGAGGTAGCGCTGCGTCGTCGTCAGCGACCCGTGCCCGGCGATCAGCCTGAGCTGGTGAAGTGGAATTCCGGCGTCCGCCATCCACGTCAGCCCCGTATGCCGAAGGTCGTGGCGACGGAGCTTCTCGTGACCGAGCTGGGTGACGACCTCGTCCCAGTGGGTCGCGTCCCGCAGGATGGCCGTGGTGACGCGACCTCCTCGTGGCCCGACGAACACCCGACCGTCCGGACGCTCCTTGGCCGAGGCCAGACGTCGCACGAGCATCGGTCTGATCTCCTCGATCAAGGGCACCACGCGGGCCCGTTTCCCCTTCGTCCCCTTGTCGGTCAACCCACCTGGCCCCGGCGTCGTCTGTCGTCGCACCGTCCACAGCCAGGAACGTGTGTCGATATCGGCAGCGCGGCAGCCGGAGACTTCCCCGATGCGGGCCGCCGTCGCCCCGGCGAACTCGACGATGTCCCCCCACCCCGCGTACCGCAGCGCCGAGCGCGCGACGAGTGCCGTGGCGAGGTGCTGCAGCGTCTCCCAGTCCGGCAGAGCAAGGCTGCGAGGATCGTCGAGTTCGTCCTCGGCCAGCCGATACTCGCGTTGCCAGCCGGTGATCCTGGCGGGGTTGCGGTCGACGAGCCCGTCCCGAAGCGCCTGTTCCATGACACGGACGAGCACGGCGAGGCTGTTCTTGACGCTGGACCGTCCGACACCCTCGGCGATCCAGTTTCGGGCTGCCCGATCGACGACTCCAGTGGTGATCATCGGCGGCGGGATGTGGCCGAGACTCGGCACGACGCGGAGTTTCCATCCTGCCCGGTACGGAACCGTGGTCTTCGCCTCCAGGCCCCGCAGGGAGTCACCGTGATCATTCGGCCCGAAGGGCCCGAATCGCTTGCGCCGAGTGACACCCGACCGACGCCTGCGGGTTCCGTCGCGGTCTGCGGTACCGCGCCGGAGTATGCGACGCGCACTGGCTCCCCCCGCGTTCAAGACTCGCCTGACCTTCCCTGCTTAAAGCGAACCCGACCTGAGAAGACGATGTGGCAGTTCCCCTGACGAAGCCGGCGACACCGAACGCCAGCAGCATCAGGGCGAGTCCCTCCGCGCCGATGCCGGACAGGCTCTCCACGGCGGGCCGGATGTAGGTGAACCCGCTGAAATGGCCGCTGAAGACCAGCAGGATCGCACCCAGTCCAAGAAGGACGACCCGGGAGCGCAACGTCGCACCGAGCTGCCCCAACCCGCTCGCGGCTCGGGACGGAGCCTGCGGCAGGGTCGTCGCCTGTGCGGACAGGGCGAGGACCGCGATACCGGCAGCGAGCAGGAAGACACCGCGCCAACCCCAGACCTCGCCGAGCCACGACCCCAGCGGCACGGCGACGACCGTCGCGGCCGCGACCCCGGAGTTGACCACGGTCAACGCGCGCCCTAGACGGTCGGCGGGCACCAGCTGGGCGGCCATCGCCGTGGCCATGGCCCAGAACCCGCCCAACGCGACACCCAGCACCAGCCGCGCGACCAGGAGCACGGCGAGGTTCGGCGCCAGCGCAACGACCAGGTCGGAGACGACGGCGAGCCCCGTCAGGCCGATCATCACCCGCCGCCGATCCGCTCGGGGCAGCACGGCCGCGATGCACAAGGCCGACACCGCGGCGGCGAGGGCCGTCATGGTCACGCTCTGGCCCGCGGCGCCCGCCGAGACCCCGAGGTCGTCGGCGATCCGCGGGAGCAGGGTCGCGGGTAGGAACTCCGACATGACGATCGCGAAGATCCCCAGGCCCAGGGACCCGACACCCACCCAGGACGCGGGACGGTGAGCCGTCGAAGCGACGGTGCCGGTCACCACGGCAGATCACCGGTCTCGTCCTGGAAGGTCCCGGTGGGGCCGTCCGGACCGAGGGTCGCCAGCCGCACCACGACCTCGGCGCTCGCCGCCGCCGACCTGCCCCCCTCGTAGGCCGAGGTCATGTCGGTGTCGGTGTATCCGGGCTCGACCGCGTTGAACCGGATGCCCGGCTGGGCCTTGGCGTACTGAACCGTCAGCATCGTGGCCGCCGCCTTCGACGCGGAGTACAGGGCCAGCGGCAGGCCGAACTCGGGGCGGTCGGGGTTGGTCACCGCCCAGAACGAACCCGCGCTGCTGGAGACGGTGACGACGGTCGGGTTCATAGATCGGAGCAGCAACGGGAGAGCTGCCTGGGTGACCCGCACGACACCGACCGCGTTCGTGTCGAAGGCGCGCAGGGCCGTGGGACCGTCGGCGACCCCGGCCTGCTCCTGGAAGCCCGCGTTGTGGACCAGGACGTCGAGCCGCCCTTCGGCGTCGTCGATCGTGGCCAGGGCTCGGGCCACCGAGACGTCGTCGGTCACGTCGAGCTGGACGACGCGGGCGCCGAGCTCCGCGGCCGCGGCCTCGCCCCGTCCGAGGTCGCGCGCCCCGATGTAGACCTCGTGGCCGAGCTTCACGAGCTGCCTGGCGGTCTCGAAGCCGATGCCCTTGTTGGCACCGGTGATCAGTGTGACGGTCATGGTGTGATGTCCTTCCCTCGCTTTCGACCCGGAAGGTAGGAACCGGCTACTGGCACCAGCCAGAGCCCCGTGCAGCCCGGGGTGCGACAGGGCCCCCTCTCCCCGCGCCGGCGATGCCTACGCTGACCACGTGAGCGAGACGACGAACCCTCTCGGCGCCTTCCTACGAGCCCGGCGCGAGCTGGTGTCACCGCAGCAGGTCGACATCCCCGACGGCGGCGTGCGGCGGACCCCCGGACTGCGCCGGGAAGAGGTCGCCATGCTCGCCGGCATCAGCGCCGACTACTACCTGCGGTTGGAGCGCGGCCGCGACCGCAACCCGTCGGTGCAGGTCCTCGAGTCCATCGCCCGGGTGTTGCAGCTCGACGACGAGCATCTGGCCCACCTGCTGACCCTCGGCGCCGATGTCCCACGACCCCGCCGTCGTCGGCGCCGCCCGGAAACCGTCCCGCCGGGCGCGCTGACCCTCCTGGCCTCCCTCACCCAGCCGGCCTTCATCGAGGGCCGCTACCTGGATGTCCTGGCCTCGAACAGACTCGCCCGCGCGCTCTCCCCCGACCTCGCCGTGGGACGCAACCAGCTCCGGGACCTCTTCCTGGACCCGACCGAGCAGGCCCACTACCCGGACTGGGAGGACATGGCCGAGTGCTACGTCGCCGCCTTCCGCCAAGCCGTGGGCACCGACATCGACGATCCCCGCCTCATCGAGCTCACCGGCGAGCTCACCCTCGCCAGCCCGCTCTTCCGCAGGCTGTGGGCCCGCCACGAGGTGCGCGGCCAGCGCGAGACGCTCATCCGCTTCACCCACCCCCAGGTCGGCGAGCTGACCCTGCAACGGGAACGGCTGGGCATCGACGGCGCCGACGGCCTCGGGCTCATCGTGTACTTCCCTGCGGCCGGAAGCCGCGACGCCGATACCCTCGCCCTCCTCGCCGCGGCCGATCTCCCGGCCGCGGGCCGCGAGCAGGACACCCGCCGATGACGACCATCGCGATCCTCGGTGCCGGTGAGGTCGGCAACCACCTGGCGCGCGCAGCGGTCGCAAAGGAATACAGCGTCGTCATCGCCAACTCCCCAGGACCCGAAACCCTGAGCGCAGCTGACCTTTCCGACGGCCTGCTTCGAGCAGAGGGCAAGGAACTCGGCGAGAGCTGACCACCCCAGCCAGCATGAAGGGTCAGCCTCTCGGGATCGTTGCGGCCCAAGCCTTCAAGAGGGACACCACGGAGCGTGGCGAGTTGGTCACGACGCCGTCGACGAACTCCGGTTCGAACGCAGGGTCGAGGGCGCGACGGTGCGGGCGCGCAGATCGTCCGCGTCCAGGGTCGCCGGTGTGTACGGGAGCTCGGCCAGCCGCGTCGCGGCCACGCTGCCGGGGTCGGCGATCGGCCGCGTGAGTCCACACAGGAACGCCCACTCGTGCTCCGGACACCCCGCGTACACCGTCTGCGCGAACACCCCAGAGAACCGCGCCCAGGCCGCGCGCAGGGTGCCGTCCCGCCAGACCGCCGGGCTGCCCGCCTGCGCCACGACCACACCGCCGGGGCGCAGCCGACCCGCGCAGTCCGTCAGGAAGTCCTCGGAGTACAACCGGTTGAGCTGGGCCGACGGATCGCCGGGCCGCTCGTCGGGCAGGTCGACGACGATCACGTCCCACTGCTCGGTCGCCGCCGTCACGAACGCCAGCCCGTCCGCGAAGTGCATCCGGACCGGACCGCTCCCCCGCTCCGCGGCGGCCAGCCCCGCGGGCGAGTAGCCGTACGGGAGGTGCTCGGCGCAGAGTCGCACGCACTCTTCGTCCAGGTCGACGTGGTCGACGGTGCGGGCACCGCAGGCCACAGCGAGCTCGCTCACCACCCCCTCACTGGAGCCGACCACCAAGACCCGCTCGCGGCGGTCGGCCAGCAGCGCGGCGGGGACGAACAGTGCCTCGTGGTAGGTGAGCTGGGTGTGCTCGGCGCTCTGCCGCTCGTCGTCGCAGAAGAGGGTGACGCCCTGCGCGGTGTCCGCGATCAGCACCTCCTGCCAGGCGGTCCGTACCCGCGCCCGGACGCCCTCGATGGCCCAGGTCCGGGTCACGCCTGCAGACAGCGCCTCGACGACTTCGGTGCCGCCGCGGGAGACCACTCGCGAGACCAGGCCGGTTGCGCCGAGGGTGCGGGCGAGCCTGTGCACGGCGAGTTCCGGGTCTGCGTTGTCGCCGCAGGTGAAGACGTCCGCCAGGGCGGTGCCGTGCTCCGGCCAGGTGTGCAGGGAGGCGTGCGACTCGGCGAGCAGCGCGACCACTGTGACCCCCTGCGGGGTGAACGCCTCGACCGCCATCTGCCGCACGTCCGCGCCGGCACCGAGCAGCGAGGTGCGCAGGGCGTGGACGAGGCCTTCGGCGTCGTCGAGCAGCGCGGCGTCGACGCCGTGCAGCTCGGCGAGCACGTGGCGTCCGGAGGGGTCGGGTTGGGAGGTGCGCATCGCGCTACTCAACAACATGCACGGGGAGCGGTCCGAACCCGTTGAACCCGATGCTCGAGTAGCTGGCGGTGTAGGCCCCCGCGTGCAGCAGGTCGACCGCGTCCCCGGCGGCGAGATCCAGCGGGAGTGCGACGGGGGTGCGGCGGTAGAGCACGTCGTCGCCGTCGCAGGTCGGGCCCGCGAGCACGACCGGGCCGCACGGGCCCGACCGGCCGGGTACCCGCACGGGGTACGCGATCGCCTCCCCCTCCGTCTCCGCGAGACCCTGGTAGCGGCCGCAGTCGAGGTAGACCCAGCGGCGGTGGTCGATCCCCGGGCGTCGGGAGACGCGCAGCACCCGGGTGCGCAGGGTCCCGGCTTCGGCGACCAGCGCGCGGCCAGGCTCGACGACGATCCGCGCCCCGCCCGCGGCCGCGTGCACGGCCTCCGCGAACTCGGACAGCGGCGGAACCGGCAGGCGGTAGGCGACGGGTAGCCCCCCGCCGACGTCCACGATCGGGTCCGCGATCCCGGCCCGTTCCGCGACCTCCAATGCGACCCGCACCCCCGCCGCGAACGTCTCGGGGCGCACCTGCTGCGAGCCCACGTGGAGGGCGATCCCGGTCGCCCCGCGCGCCAGCCGCGCCGCTTCCGCGGGGGCCGCGCCGAACTTGCCGAGGAAGGGGGTCGCGGAGCCGGTGTCGGCCACCAGCACCCGGACCAGAACCTCGACGTCCATGGGGAGCAGGGCAAGCAGGGCGCGGTCCTCGGCGCTGTCGGTCACGAACCGGCGCACGCCCTGCTCGGCTGCCCACACCGCCTCGCCGGGCCCGCGGATGGGGTTGCCGTGGCTGATCGTCGCGGGGTCGGCGCCCGCGGCCAGGCACAGCTCGATCTCGGCGCGGGAGGCGACGTCGAACCCGCAGCCCAGCTCGACGAGCGTGCGGAGCACCGCGGGCTCCGGGCACGCCTTCACGGCGTACCGCACCTGGTCGAACAGCGCGGACAGCTCGGCGTACCGGCGCGCGACGACCGCGAGGTCCAGCAGGAGGTGCGGCGTCGGGTGGTCCGGGGGCACCGGCTGATCCTCCACCGTCGGGCCCGAAGGCGCACGCGAGCTGCGCCCGACCCCCGCCCCAGAGTGGGCGTGGCCCGACCGATCATGTGTCAGGACCCCGCGGCTCACGCAGCGGGGGGAGTGCGGTCCGGATGGAGTCGATGATGGTATCCAGGTGGCCGTCGTTACCTCCGCCGCCGCAGCAGCCTCGCAGATGAGATCACGACGGCGGCGGTGAGCCGGCCCGCACCGCGGCGGCAGCCGAACCCCGAGATCGCCTCGCGCCTGCGGACCCTGGGTCCGCAGGCCGAGCGGCTGGCGTCGGTCTGCACCGGCTCGCTCCTGCTCGCCGAGGCCGGCGTGCTGGACGGGCGGCGCGCCACCACGCACTGGTCCTTCTACGGCCGATTCGCGCGGGACCGCCCGAAGGTCCAGGTCCAGCGCTACCCGATCTTCGTCGAGGACGACGGGATCTTCACCTCGGCCGGGGTCACCGCGGGGATCGACCTCGCGCTCGCGCTGATCGAGCAGGACTGCGGCCGGGAGCTGGCGCTGCGCGTGGCCCGCCTGCTGGTGGTGTTCGTGCGCAGGCCGGGCCAGCAGGCGCTGGTCAGCATCCAGCTGGCCGTGCAGTCCACCCGCACCACCCGGCTGGGCGACATCCGGGTGTGGATGGCCGACCACCTCGACGAGGACCTGTCCGCCGCCGCCCTCGCCGAGCGGGCCCGGATGTCCCCGCGGCACTTCGCCCGCCTGTTCCACAGCGAGACCGGCACCACCCCGGGGAAGTACGTCGAGCAGGTCCGGGTGGAGGCCGCCCAGCGCATGCTGACCGACACCGACGACAACGTCGACCGGATCGCCCGCCTCTGCGGCTGGGGCACCGCCGAGGCCATGCGGCGGGCGTTCGTCGGGCTGCTCGACGAGTCGCCCGCCGCCTACCGCGTGCGGCACCTCCGGTCGGCCCGTCCGTCGCTCCGACCCCCCGCGTGACCGGAGCGACGGCGGCCTCCCGCTAGCCGAGGGCCACGCGGGCGCTCTCGATCACCGCGGGCGAGGCGACCTCCATCGACCCGGACCGGTAGGGCGGCTCGGGCGCGTACTCGATGATGAGCTGCACCATCTCGGCGGTCTCGTCGCCCGCCATCCGGCCCGCGAGCGTCAGGGCCATGTCGATCCCCGCCGAGACGCCGGCCCCGGTGACGTAGTGACCGTCGAAGACCACGCGTTCGGAGGTGGGGGTCGCACCGAACCGGGTCAGGTCGTCGAGCGCCGACCAGTGGGTGGTGGCCCGCCTGCCCTCGAGCAGCCCGGCCGCGGCGAGGATCGGCGCGCCCGTGCACACCGACGTGGTCCAGGTGCTGGTCCGGTCGACGGCCCGCAGCCACTCGTGGAGCCTCCCGCCTTCCAGCTGGCCGAGGTACCCGGGGCCGCCGCCGATCAGTACGACGTCGGGGCTCGTCACCTCGTCCAGTGTGGCCTCGGGTTGGACCGAGAGGCTCCTCAGGTCGTTGCGCACGAGACCCGGGTCCGCGGCCACGAACACCACCTCGGCACCGGGCAGGCGACCCAGCACGTCGTAGGGCCCGATGATGTCGAGCGCGGTGAAGTCCGGGTAGAGGACGGTGGCGACCTGCACGGCACCACTCCTTCGAACAGGGTTCGTCTCCGCCGAGCCTGACACGCGCAGCTCTGACCAGCAATGACGAACAGCGCACTTATCCAGCCACCGATGCGAGTACTCCGTCCAAGGTGGACACGATCGGCGACCGTCTCTCCCGCGCGGTTCCTGCCCAGGACATGCCCTCTCCTGCAGACCTCGCCGATCCGCGTTTCAGGCTGCAGTCGGTCCGGCCCCCGCCCCGCCCGCGACGTAGTCGAACAGTCGGTGTTCCCGCCGCTCCCGCGCAGCCGCCTCCGGTCGGCCTCTCGCTCGGGAAGTCAGGCGATGTAGCTGATCCCGAACGCGTCGATCTTGCGGTAGAGCGAGGAGCGGGCGATACCCAACATCGCCGCGGCCTTGTAGCGGTTCCCGTTCGCCTCGTAGAGCGCCTGGATGATCGCGTCGCACTGCGCCGACTCCAACATGGACATCCGGCGCGCCCCACCCTGGAAACACAGTGGTGGCAGGTCCGTCGGCTGCACCTCGCCCATGGTCTTGCGCGCGACCACGTACCGCATCACGTCCTCGAGCTCGCTGATGTTCCCCGGCCACGCGTAGCCCTCCAGCACCCGGATGACCTGCAGGCTCAGCCGCAGCGAGCAGCGACCGGCGACCCGGCGCAACACCGTCAGCGCCAGCTCGGAGATCTCGTCGGCCCGGTACCGCAGCGCGGGGATCCGGGTCACCTCGTGGAAGTGCCGCAGCAGCAGCCCGTAGGGACTGGTCGCGTCCACCGCGGGGCTGTCGACGCAGCCGACCACCAGCGGTGGCGTCTCGAGCGCGACCAGCGGCCGCAACGCCTCGTCGAGCTTCCGGGCGCCGACCGGGGAGAGCGTGGTCATCCCGGACAGCACCAGCAGCTGCGGGCGACCGTCCCCGGTGGGAGCGAGGCCGCGCACGGGGTCGACGCCGTAGCGGCCGGTGAACGACGAACAGTCCACCGACACGACCCGACCCGTCGGATACGCGGCCCGGAACTGTGCCGTGACCAGCGTCCGCTTCCCCACTCCGGGTTCCCCGATGAGGAGGTGGTTGCGGCCGTGGTGGATGCTCGCCACCACCTCCTGGCGGGCCCGCAGGTACGGGGAGAGCAGCTCGCGGTTGGCCCGGACCTTCGCGTCGGCGTGCGTGCGGGCCGGGCCGGCGTCCTTGGTGTAGTCCCGGCGGGCCAGCGGGGCGACGTGCGAACCCTGCCGTCGCACGGCCTCCGGCGTCTCGGCGACCTCCCCGTGCTGCGTCCGTCCGCCGCCGAGTACGCAGCCGACGACCTCCCCGTCCAGGTGGATCGGCTGCAGCGTGACCTCGGCGCACGCTCCGGACGGCAGCTCGACGTGCCGCTGCCCGACCTGCCCGAGCACCAGGGCCGACAGCACCAGGTCGCTCACCACCCGCTGGTCGGTCGGGGAGAGTCGGCGGAAGGAGGGGCTGGACACCAGGAGATCACCGTCCGTCGCCAGCACCCACTGGTCCGCCGCGCGCACCCGCTCCAGCGCGTCGAGCACCGCGCGGGTGCGGCGATGCGGCTGCGCCGCAATCCGCTCGCTGATCCGGTCTGCGAGCACTCTGGCCAGCGGGAGCTGCAGCGCGGACCGTTCCGAGGCGGGACCGACGAGCCACACCGCTGCGCAGACCTCCCCCCGGTGCGGGTCGGTGACCACCGCGCCGGCGCCTGCGAGGCCTGCGAGGCGCCAGTGGTAGTGCTCGGCGCCGCCGATGGCGACGTCGGCCCGCTCGTGCAGCGCGACCGTGGCCGCGGTGGTGCCCACCTGCCGCTCGGCGTAGCCGTAACCGGGCACCACGAGCAGGCCGTCGAGCACGGCGGCGAGCTCGGGGCCGTCGTCGCGGCGGCAGCGGACGATGCTGCTGGAGTCCAGCAGGACCAGCGAACAGCCGCTGCCCGGGTTCGCCGTCACGAACTCGTCGAACACGTGGTCGGCCGCCGAGACGACGGGCGGGACCTCGGGGGTGTGGCCCAGGAAGCGAGCCCCGATCCGCGCCGCGTCGACACCGGCCTCGCGCGACCGGATCCAGGACGCGAGCACCTCCGGGCGCAGCGCCTCGCGGGCGATGACGTCCCGAGCCCCGACGTGCTGACCGGAGGTGTCGAAGGCCGACCGGGCGGCTTCGATCTCGACCGCCGACCATCCCATCCCGGCAGCTTATGGACCGGGGGCCGGTCCCGGATAGCCCCGGCTCCCCCCTGCCGACGCCGCGGCGCAGCGACTGTCCCGAGGACGGGACACTCCCGGCCGCTTGATGCGAGGCCGCCGCCAGGATGGTCCGATTCTGAGACAGTCGACGCCTGACCGAACCACCAGGGTTGACGGTGCAGGGCCCAGAAGGTCACGGAACGCGAGCGTTCCTCAGCGCGGAGGCACACGATGAAGGCACTTGTCTACCACGGTCCGGGCGAGAAGGCGTGGGAGGAGGTTCCGGACGCCACGGTCCAGGACCCGACCGACGTGGTCGTCCGCGTCGACACCACGACGATCTGCGGCACCGACCTGCACATCCTGCAGGGTGACGTGCCCGCGGTGACCGACGGCCGGATCCTCGGCCACGAGGCCGTCGGCACGGTGACCGCCGTGGGCGACGCCGTGAAGGGCTTCGCGGTGGGCGACCGCGTCCTGGTGCCGGCGATCACCAAGTGCGGCCGCTGCGAGTACTGCCAGCGCGGCATCCCGTCGCACTGTCAGACCGTCGGGGGCATCGGCTGGATCTTCGGGCACCTCATCGACGGCACGCAGGCCGAGCTCGTCCGGGTGCCCTACGCCGACACCTCGCTGTACGCCGTGCCCGAGTCGGTCAGCAACGAGCAGGCGATCTTCCTGGCCGACTCACTGCCCACCGGGTACGAGGTCGGCGTCCTCGCGGGCCGGGTCCGCCCGGGCGACACGGTCGCCGTCGTCGGCGCGGGCGCGGTCGGCCTGTCCGCAATCCTCACCACGGGCCTGTGGGGCGCCTCCAAGGTCATCGCCGTCGACTCCAACAAGTTCCGGCTGGAGAAGGCGCTCGAGTTCGGGGCCACCGACGCCGTCGAGGTCGGCCCGGGGACCGTCGCCGACGTCATCGCGCTGACCGACGGTCTCGGCGTCGACGTCTCCATCGAGGCCGTCGGCTACCCGGAGACCCTGCTCACCGCCGCCTCCCTGGTCCGGCCGGGCGGCACGATCGCCAACGTAGGGGTGCACGGCACCGCCGTCGAGCTGCCGATGCAGGACATGTGGATCCAGAACGTCACCCTGACGATGGGGCTCGTGGACACCGTGTCCATCCCGACGCTGCTCAAGATGGTCGGCAGCGGACGCATCCCCGCCGAGCGGATGGGCACCCACTCGTTCACCTTCGACCAGATGGACGAGGCCTACGACGTGTTCAAGAACGCGGCCGCCAACTCTGCGCTCAAGGTCGTCATCTCGCCCTCCTGACGCTCGGCCCCGTGGGGTGGGTCCGGCACGTGCCGGACCCCCCGCGGCGGCCTTCTCGACCTCGGGTGACGGTCCTCCGGGAGGGTTCTCGGTACACGAAGGGTGATCTCCTGTGGTGCCGCTCCGCCAACCGGTCGGCCCACGTGGATCACTCGATGGGCCTGCTTCCGGGGGTCACGCGCATGTCCGACGGCGTTGCGGTCGATCCCTTCACCGGGCCGCCCCGATCCCGGGGACCGAGGCCCGAGAACGACGGAGGGAGCTTCATCGTGATCACCGAGAAGATGACCGCCGAGCTGATCGGTCGTCAGGCGTACGACACCCGCGGTGAGAAGATCGGCAAGATCGGGCAGGTCTACATCGACGACCGCAACGGCACCCCGACCTGGGCGACGGTGCACACCGGCCTGTTCGGGACGAAGGAGAGCTTCGTGCCCCTACAGGGCGCGGACGTCAAGGGCGGCGACGTGGCGCTGCCGGTGGCCAAGGAGCAGGTCAAGGAGGCCCCGCACGTCGGGGAGACGAACGAGCACCTCGACGCCCGCGAGGAGCAGGCCCTGCTGCGGCACTACAACGTGGGCGCGAACGGGGACACCCGCGCCGCCTCCCACGGCGCGGCCGATCGTGACGACCGGCGCACCGACGACCGCGACGCGGCCGTGACCCGATCCGAGGAGCGACTGCGGGTGGGGACCGAGACCGAGGAGACCGGTCGGGTCCGACTGCGCAAGTACGTGGTCACCGAGGAGCAGAAGGTGACCGTGCCGGTCTCCCACGAGGAGGTCCGCCTCGAACGCGAGCCGATCCGCGACGGCGAGCACGCGACGGGCGCGGCGATCGGCGAGCAGGAGCAGGAGGTCACCCTGCACGCCGAGCGCCCGGTGGTGGACAAGACGACCGAGGCGGTGGAGCGGGTGCGCCTGGGCACCGACACGGTCACCGAGGACGAGACGGTCTCCGACACCGTCCGCAAGGAGCGCGTCGAGGTCGACGACCCGCAGAACCAGGTCCGCAAGCACTGACGCACCGCGGTCACCAGGGCGCGGACCGGGACTCCCGGTCCGCGCCCTGACCGCGTCTCGGGGCGAGGGTGCGGACGAGTCTCAGGGCGTCTACTCGTCCGGGCGCAGCCGCATACCGGCCAGCAGGGTGCGGACGAGGGTGTCGGTGAACGAGCAGTCCGACACCGGTCGCACCGTGCGCGACGGGCGCTACCGCTACATCCGCCACCTGCACCCCGGCTGTCCGCCGATGCCGCACCCGGCCTACCCGGACCGCCTCGCCACCTGGGCCGAGCTGCGGGAGCTGGCTGCGGAGGAGGCCAGGCAGGCGGGGCCGGGGCGAGGTGCCGGATCGCCTCACCCCGCCGCATCGGGCGCTCGTCGCGCCGGGCAAGCCGGCCGAGGAGCTCTACGAGCCGCGCCACGACCCGCACGAGATCCACAACCTCGCCCGCGACCCGGTCACGCCGCGGACCTCGTGCGCCTACGGACCGCGATCGACGAATGGAGGATGCGGGTGGGAGACCTCGGGCTCCTCCCCGAGGACGAGCTGGCCGAGCGCTGGCGTCCCGGTGGGGTGTGGCACCGCACCGCCGCACCGGAGGTGACCGAGCAGGGGGAACGCTCGACTCGAGGTGCGCCACCCCCGGCGCCTCCATCGGGTGGACCTACGACCAGCCCGGCACGCCTGAGCCGTCCTCGTCGATGGACATCCTCACCGGCGCCCCCGACCGCGACGGTCGACACTGGAACCTCCACACCGGACTCCGTAGGTCCTGGCACGCCCAGACGTAGTCCTGCGTCAGGGCCACGGACGAGGCCAGCGCGCGGCGGCGCCCTCGCACCCCGACCGATCCGGCGAGTTCCACGATTCCCTCGTGCGGCTGCACTGCGTGCAGGGACAGGAGCCGTGCTCCCCCGTGGGAGCCGCCGCCGTCGACGGGCAGGGTGTGTACGTAACGCAGGAGGCGGGGGTGCACGAAGTCCGCCACCTGCGTGACCGGGCGGCGCTGGTCGATGACCTCGATCCCGCCCCGGGTGGGCCCGGGCCCGCCCCTCGCTTCGAACGGCCACCGGACATCCTCGACCCGACCGGCAAGATCAACAGCGTCGACCGGTTCGACTACAAACGCAGCTACGTGCTACCCGACACGGTCGAGACCAACAGACCGCGACCGCGACGACCGGCCGGGTCGGCTACCGCTCCCGTGCCGGGCTGGCCGCGGAGCTCGACAGCCGCATCGACACCGGCGTCGCGCCGCGCAGATCAGCGCGCTCGACCGCGACAGCGCTCCGGTGCAGGCCGCGATCCTGGAGTCCGGGTCGCGGGTGCTGTCCGGACGGCTCGACGAGGTCGACGAGCGTTCGAGCGCGATCGTCGCCACGGACGACGCGCAGGGCTGACCGACTTCGGGTGGCCCGCCTCCACACGGCGCGGCGCCGTCAACAATCCTCCAGGTGGGCCAGGTGGCCTGCACCTGCGCCACACCGAGGAGGCCCACGAGCACAACCAGCCCGGCGGGACTGCTGAGAACGCGCTTGCGACCGCGGTCTGTTCTCCGAGGGACTGTCCCGCGGGCACCCCGGGTTGCCGTGTGAGAACCACCCTGCCCCGCGAAGTCGGGACCTTCGTCGACTCCTCGAGGCGAGGACGCGGCCGCCCGGCCTGCTCGTCCGCGCCGCGATCACTACCGCCGACGGGTGCGGGTGGCCGCCACCGGGTCGATGACCGACCAGCCCTCGGCGAGCGCGATGCTCTCCTCCCGACCGGACGTCACGTGCTCGAACATGTGCCGTGCCGCGAGGTCGGCGTCCCCGGCCTCGACCGCTGCGTAGATCTCCTGGTGCTCCTCGCACTGCACCACCAGGTCGCGCTGCTTCGTGAGGTGAAACAGCCACTGCACGCGGGCAGCGAGCGGGCCCATCATCACCGACAGCAGCGGGTTGGCCGCGACCTCGACCAGCACCCGGTGGAACGCGGAGTTGGCGGCGGCGATCTCGGGATCGTCCCGGCGCGCGATCGCCGCGCGGGCCAGGTCCATCTGCTCCCGCAGCCGGGCGAGCCCGTCCGTCGACGCCCGGTCCGCCGCCAACCGGACGGCGAGCACCTCCAGGCTCTCCCGGACGTCGAACAGGTCCCGGACGTCGTCCGCGGTGAAGGGCGCGACGATCGCGCCCTGCCGAGGGACGAGCACGACCAGCCCGTCGTTCTGCAGCAGCTGCATCGCCTCGCGCAGCGGGATCCGGGAGACCTCCAGCTCGGCGGCGAGGTCGCGCTCGATCAGCCGCTCCCCCGGCTGGTAGGCCAGGTTGACGATCCGGCTGCGCAGCTCGGCGTACGTGCTGTCGCGCAGGGACCCGGTCACGCCGGACACGGTAGCCGGTCGCGCCCTCGCCGGAACCCGATGTTTCGAGATGACCTTGGACGACTTACCCATCGGTAACACCGTTGGAACACTCTGCCCTCACTCTTCGACTTAGCGGTATACCACTAAATCGGGAGCAACCATGACTCGCACAACCCATCGCGCCACCCTCGGCGCCCTGGCCGCCGCCGCGGCGATCACGTTGTCCGCCTGTGGATCCGGCGACGTCGGCCCCGGGTCCGACGCGCTGAAGGTCGGGGTCTTCTTCCCCGGCTCCGTCTCGGACACCGGCTTCATGCAGTCCGGCTACCTCGGCTACCAGCGCCTCGAGCAGGCCGGGGGCGTGGAGCTCAGCTACGTCGAGCAGCTCGAGGCGAGCGACTACGAGCAGGCCCTGGTCCGCTTCGCGTCGCAGAACGACCTGGTCGTCTCGCTCGGCGGGCAGACCGACGCCGACGTCCGCAAGGTCGCCCCGCAGTTCCCCGAGGTGAAGTTCGTGGAGATCGGCGGCCCGGCCGACGCGCCCCCGCTGCCCAACCTCGCCTACTACGACCCGCAGCAGGCCGAGGCGGAGTTCCTCTCCGGCGCGGTGTCCGCCACGGTCTCGTCGAACGGCACGGTCGGGTTCGTCGGCGGCGTCGAGCTGCCCGCGATCGTCAACGCGGCCCACGCCTTCGGCAACGGCGCCCGGTTCGCCAAGCACGACGCCACCGTCCTCCCGCCGCAGTACGTCGGCGACTTCAACGACCCGGCCAAGGCCAAGCAGGCCGCGTCGGCGACGTACGGCGCGGGCGCCGACGTGCTCGGCCAGATCGTGAACCTCGGCAAGCAGGGCATGGCCCAGGCCGCGCAGGAGGGCGGGAAGTCGATGGTCGGCGGCCCGATCCCCGGCGACTGCGGCGACCCGCGGTTCGTCGGCTACGTGCACACCGACATCGGCAAGGAGATCGAGTACGCGGTGAACGCCGTGCAGAGCGGCACCTGGGCCGCGCAGCAGGTCCGCTTCGGCCTGACCTCGGGCAACGGGGGCACCGACTTCGTCCTGTGCAGCACCGACCCGACCGTCGCCGCCACCCTCCAGCGGGCCGAGGACCAGCTGGCGGCCGGCGCCGTCCAGCCCTACTGACATGGGCGCCCTCCTCGAGCTGCAGGGTCTCGGCAAGCGCTACGGCGCCGTCGGGAACGGCTGGGCGCTGCACGACGTCACGCTCTCCGTTGCCGCCGGAACCGTCCACTGTGTGCTGGGCGAGAACGGCGCGGGCAAGTCCACCCTCTGCAACCTGGTCAACGGCGGCGTCCGCCCCACCACCGGCGACATGTCGGTGCAGGGCACGGCCTACCGGCCGGGCTCCCCCGCCGACGCGCTGCGCCGCGGCATCGCGATGGTCCACCAGCACTTCTCGCTGATCCCCACCATGACGGTGCGGGAGAACCTGCAGCTGGTGCGGCGCAGGGCACTCGGTGACCGCCTCGACCGGATCGCCGACGAGTTCGGGCTCGCCGTCGATCCCGGCCGCCGGGTCGGCGACCTCCCGGTCGGCGCCCGGCAGAAGGTCGAGATCGTCAAGGCGCTGCTGCCCGATCCCGATCTCGTGCTGCTCGACGAGCCCACCGGCGTCCTCGACGTCGCCGAGATCGACGCCCTGATCGGCACCTGCCAGGCGATCGCGGGCTCCGGCCGCGCGGTGGTGCTGGTGACGCACAAGCTGGGGGAGGTCTCCCGGGTCGCCGACGCCGCGACCGTGCTGCGGCACGGCACCGTCGTCGGAGGCGGGCTGTTGTCCGAGGTCCCGGTGCCGCGGCTGCTCTCGCTCATGCTCGGGCGGGACGCGGGCGAGCTCGACGCCGACGCCGCGAGCGCCGTCGGTCTGCTGCCGGGTGGGAGCACGCGGGGGCGGGCGGGGCGGGCGGGGCGGGCGGGGGCGACCGCGCTGAGCGCACGAAACGTGCACTCGGGGTCGGGCGCCGAGACCGCCCTGGGCGCACGAAACGTGCTGTCCGTCCGCGGGCTCACGGTCCACCACCCCGATGGCTCGCCCGCCGTGGTCGGCGTCGACCTCGACCTGCGCGCCGGGGAGATCACCGGCATCGCCGGGGTGGAGGGCAACGGGCAGTCCGAGCTGGTCCGCGTGCTGTCCGGGGCGCTACGCCCCACCGCGGGCACGGTCCGCCTGGGGGACGACGACATCACCTCCGCCACCCCGGCCGCCCGCACACGGGCCGGGCTGGGGGTGGTCCCGGAGGACCGCCACCGCGAGGCGATGGTCGGCGAGCTCTCGGTCGCCGAGAACCTCTTGCTCGCCGAGCTCGGCCGGTCGGGGGGCCGGTTCCGGCGCCGCGGGATGCTGCAGCGCGCCGCGATGGACGCGGCGGCCGCCTCGGTCATCGAGGACTACGCCGTCCGGGCGGACGGACCGCGGGCCGAGATGCGCTCGCTCTCCGGCGGCAACCAGCAGAAGATCGTGCTGGCCCGCGAGCTCGCGATCGACGGGCTGACCGTGCTGGTGGCGGCCCAGCCCACCCGCGGGCTCGACTTCGGCGCGGTCGCGAGCGTGCTCGCCCGGCTGCGCGGGGCCGCCGACCGCGGAGTCGCGGTGCTGGTCGTGTCCAGCGAGGTCGGCGAGCTGCTGACGCTCTGCGACCGGATCCTCGTCGGCTACCGCGGCCGCCTGCTCGGCCCAGTCGAGACGACCGATCCCACCGCCGCCGACCGCGTCGGCACACTGATGACGGGGACTGCGGCATGACGACACGACTCCTCCATCCCGCCACCGTCGCCGCGGGCGCGGTCGTGGCCGCCCTGCTCGTCGGGGTCCTGCTCGCCGGGCTCGCGGGTGCCGACCCGCTCACCACGGTCTCGGCGCTGGTCGAGGGCATGGTCGGCACGCCCTACGCGATCGGCGAGTCGCTCAACGGCGTCGCGGTGCTCATGCTCGTCGCCGCCGGTTTCGTGATCGCTTACCGGGCAGGCCTGGTCAACGTCGGCGGCGAGGGCCAGCTCTGCGCGGGCGGCATCGCGGCCACCGCGGTCGGGACGGGGCTGCCCGCGGGCACGCCCGCCGTCGTCGCGTTGCCGTCGGTGCTGATCGCCGCCGCGGCGGCCGGGTTCGCCTGGGCCGCGGTGCCCGCCGCGCTGCGGGCCTGGCGTGGCACCAGCGAGATCATCACGACCCTGCTCCTGAACTTCGTGGGGCTCGCCCTGGTCACGCTCGTGGTCCACGAGGAGGGGCTGCTGCGCCAGCCCGTCACCTCTTCGGAGACGCTGCCGCAGTCCGCGCCGCTGGTCGACGGCGCCCACCTGCCCTCGCTCGGGCTCCCCCGGTCCCCCGCCACGATCGCGGTCGCGGTCGCGGTGGTCGCGCTCGTCGCCGTCGGGATCGTGCTGCGCCGCACCGGGACCGGGCTGCGGCTGACGGCCCTGGGGCACGCCCCCGCGGCCGCCGCCCGGCTCGGCGTCCCGGTCGCCCGGACCCGGTTCCTCGCCCTGGGCGGCGCGGGTGCGTTCGCCGGCGTCGCGGGCGGGATGGTCGTGGCGACCGCACCCGCGGTGCTCGCCGAGGGGTTCACGTCGGGCTACGGGTTCTCGGGGCTCGTCGTCGGGCTGCTCGCGCGGGGCTCGATGACCGCGCTCGCCGCCGTCGCCGTGCTGCTCGGGTTCCTGGTGTCCGGCGGGATCAACCTGCAGCTCGTCGCCGGTGTCCCCGCCACCACGGTGTCCATCGTGGAGAGTCTCATCATCCTGTTCATCGCGGGCAGCGCCGCCTGGGCCGCCCGTCGTCGGGCCGCCGCGCGCAGGCCCGCACACCGCCCGGCCGGGGCGCCGGTCGAGACCGTGGGAGCGACGCGATGACCCTGCTCACCCAGATCCTGGTGTCCGGCATCGGGTTCGCGCTGCCGCTGCTGGTCGCCGCCGTCGGCGAGCTGGTCAGCGAGCGCGCGGGCGCGCTCAACCTCTCGCTCGAGGGGATGATGCTCTCCGGTGCGTTCTGCGCCGTCCTCGGCTCGGTCACCACCGGGTCGCCCTGGCTGGGCGCGGTCGCCGGTGTCCTCGGTGGACTCCTGCTCGGCGCCGCCCAGGCCCTGCTGTCGGTGCGGGCGCTGGCCGACCAGATCGTCGTCGGGATCGCGGCCAACGCGTTGGCGTTGGCGGCCAGCACCTTCGGCGCCCGGCTGGTGTTCACCGGCGGCACGGAGGTGCCCGCCTTCGACCGTCTCCCGATCCCGGTCCTGCACGACATCCCGGTGCTGGGGCCCGCCGTGTTCTCCCAGACCGCGCTCGGCTGGATCTGTGTGCTCGTCGTCGTGGTCACCGCGGTCCTGCTGGGTCCGCGCACCGGCCGCGGCCTGCGGATCGACGCGACCGGCGAGGACGCCGTCGCCGCCGACCGCACGGGGCTGCCGGTCCGCAGGCTGCGCGCGCTGTGCATCCTGCTCACCTCGGCGATGGCCGGGCTGGCGGGCGCCCAGCTCGCGCTGTCGGAGGTGCGGGCCTTCTCCGACAACATGACCGCGGGGATCGGCTACCTCGCCGTCGTCGCGGTGATCGCGGGGCGGTGGCGCGCCCCGGGGACCGCGCTCGCCGCCGTCCTCTTCGGACTCGCCCAGGCGCTGCAGTACGCGCTGCCCGCACTCGGCGTCGCCGTCCCGCCCGCGCTGCTCACCATGATCCCGTACGCGATCGCCGTGGTGGCGGTCAGCGGGCTCGCCGGGAGCAGCCGTGCACCGTCCTGTCTCACCGTTCCGTTCGCGAGGGCCTGATGATCATCCTCACCCACTCCGACGTCTGCCGGTTGATCGACCGAGACCTCGTCCTCCAGGCGGTCGAGCGCGCCCACCGCGAGCACGGGCTCGGGATCGCGCAGGTGCCCGGCCCACCCGCCATGACGGTCGGCGGGACCAGCCTGGTCCCGATGGTCGCCGCGGGGAGCACGCTCGCCGCCGTCAAGATGCTGGCCGACGTGCCCCGCAACGCCGCGCGCGGCCTGCCGGTCCAACGGTCGTCGATCATGGTGACCGACGTCGCCACCGGCGAGTGCCGGGCGCTGGTCGACGGCCGCCAGGTCACCGCCGTGCGCACGGCTGCGACCAGCGCGGTGGCCACCCGGTACCTGGCCCGGCCGGGGAGCTCGGTGCTCGGGCTGGTCGGGGCCGGGACGCTCGCCGTCGAGCACACCCGGGCGATCGCCGCGGTGCACGGAATCGACACGGTGGTGGTGTGGTCGCGATCCACCGCGACCGTGGAGCGCTACCGTGCGGCCGTGGAGGACCTGCGGCTCGTGGTCAAACCCGCCGACTCGGTCGAGGAGGTCGTGCGTGCCGCGGACGTGCTGTGCACGCTGACCCCGTCGCGGAATCCGATCGTGCGGGGGGCGTGGTTCGCACCGGGGCTGCACGTCAACGCCGTCGGCGCGCCGCCGCGGCCGGACCACCGCGAGGTCGACGGCGAGGGGCTGGCTCGGGCACGCGTCGTCGTCGACTCGGTGCCGACGGCGATGGCGAAGTCGGGCGAGGTCGTCCTCGCGCTCGCGGAGGGCACCGTGACCTCGGCGGACGTCGAGACAGAGCTGGGCCGGGTCGTGGCGGGGCTGGCGCCGGGGCGGTCGTCGGACGAGGAGATCACGCTGTTCGACTCGGTCGGCCTCGGCCTGCAGGACCTGGCGACGGCGGAGCTGCTCCTGGAGGCCGCGGCGGCCCAGGGTGTCGGCACCGAGATCGACCTGTCGAGATGAGCATCGGGGTCGTTCGGCGGCCCGAGAACCACGCTGAGGTTCACCTCGGCGAAGGAGGAGCTGTGGACGAGCACGTGCGGCGGGCGGTCGAGCTGGCGCGGGAGGCCGCCACGGAGGGGAACCGGCCGTTCGGCGCGGTCCTGCTGGGCCCGGACGGGGCGGTGCTCGCCGAGGGGCGCAACCGCGTCACCTCAACCGGGGACCTGCGGGCGCACGCCGAGCTCGACGCGCTGGAGAACGCTCGCACGGCCGGACTGTCGGGGGCGGGCGGAACCATGGTCGCCAGCGGCGAGCCCTGCCCGATGTGCAGCGCGGGGATGGTGTGGGCGGGTCTCGCGCGGATCGTGTTCGCGGCCGCCGAGCCGGACTTCTCCCCCATCCTGGGCGAGGGCCCACAGTTCACCCTGCGCTGCGCGGACGTCGTTGCGGCGGCGTCGGTGGAGATCGCGGTCGAGGGCCCGGTGGGCGGCGAGCCGGCGCTGGAGGTGTTCCGCGAGTACCGGGGGTGATCACCGCGTCACGATCTCAGGGTGCGGCGGTGGCGGGTGTCCCCGGGGCAGCTCGTGTTCCTGCTGGAGGGGTAGCCCGCGGTAGTCGCTGATGCGTGCCGGCACCGCGTAGGGCGCCACCTCCGCTGTGCCGATGTCATCGCCCAAGAGGGCGTGCCAGCCGGTGTAGTTGTCGTCCCACGTCCAACCGACGAACGGCGCCGTGTGCGGGTCCGCGCTCGTGTTGCGGTCATCCAGCATCGGATAGATGAGGACCTGCATCGCGAGCGGCGTGCCGGCGTCACGAGCGGCGACGGCCATTCCCGCCGCGACACCACCGCCGCCACTATCGCCTTGACGGCGACGCGCTGCGGATCGACGCCGCGTAACGGCTCGTCGATTCCGGCTCGCTGGTACACCAAGGCCGGCTCCAACCCGGGTTCGCCGTCGTCTACGCGCACGGCGGTGCCATGATCTGCGGATCGATAGCGGTCTATGACCGGTTCGTCGCGAGCTACGTCGAGAAGAGCGGCGTGCCCTTTCTGTCGGTCGACTATCGGCTTTCACCGGAGCACCCGGGCACAACCCTGGTCGACGACACCCATTGGGCGTTGATGTGGTTGATCGCGCACGCGGCCGAACGACAGCGGCGTCCTTGCCTGCCGGCGATTCCGTCCCCCTGCGACTGTCCTCTCTCTGTTGTGCGGCCGCCGACGTCGTCATGACCACGGCGAGTCTCTTCGCCGTCACCGGCCAGACCGAGGGCCGCAACGAGATCTCGACCTTCCTGGTCCCCCTCGATGCGAAGGGAGTCACAGTCGGGAAGGACTACGACGAGCTGGGCCGGCGCTCCGCTGACACCCACCCCCTCTACTTCGACGAGGTCCGCGTCCCGTCCACGGCGCTACTGGGTCGGCCGGGTGAAGACCTCCGGGCAGCGCTGTCCTGACCTGGGCCCGCATCGCCGTCGCCGCGGTCGGCACCGGGGTGACCCGGGGGATGCCTTCGCCACGCGCTGGAACTCGTCACCGACCGCGAGGTCTTCGGCCGGCCGCTGACCGAGTTTCAGAACACCGGCTTCCGCCTCGCCGACCTGGTCACCCTCGCCACCCAGGCCAGGGTCCTCACCTATGAACAGGCGTGGAAACGCGACCACGGTTTGCCCATCGAGCGGGAGGCGGCGATCGCTCGTCGAGGGGACTTCGGAGGTCCAACGGCTCCTCATCGCACGCTCGCTGGGAGTCGCGTCATAAGCCAGTAGAGGCCAAAGGCTGGCCCGTCAAGCAATGCGCAGAGGAGCACATGGCGAACAGCCGACCCATCGCCTATCCGCGTGAACCGCAGTCTCGTGAAACCGGGGCCCGATCGCCTCAATGCTCGCGGGCGCCACTCACCTCGAATCGTCTTCGCGCCAACCGGGTGTGGCTTCGATCGTGTCCCGACCGACGACAACGGCAGCGAGCAGCTCCAGGACGTGTCTGTAGTCGCGGCCGGTCGCCCGGGTCATCCCCAGTTCGCAGGTGCGGTTGCAGGAGACGTGCGCCGCGGTGTCCCGGTCGCGGACCTCGTCGGCCTCGCGGGCGGTCGCGCTCGCGGTCAGCTCCGGGTGCAGCATGCCGCGGTCACCCGCGAATGCGCAGCAGCCCCACTCGTCCGGGACGTGGACCTCGTCGGCCACCTCGTTCGCCAGCGCGAGCAGCGCCGGGTTCAGCCCCATCCGCAAGGACGAGCAGGTGGGGTGCACCGACACCGACGGCACCTTCGGGTGCGCGCCCAACCGCGGGAGCACCTCGTCGAGGACGAACCGCATCGCGTCGACGACCCGGACCCCGGTCCCGTCGAGCAGCCCGTGGAAGCCCTCCGAACAGGACGACGCGTCGCTGATCACGATGAGCCCGCCGTTCCGCGTCGCATCCAGGACGACCGGCCGGACCCGTTCCTTCATCGCCTCGTACCCGGCCGCGACGCCCTTGGACGACCACGGCGTGCCGCAGCACAGCGAGTCGATCCCCGGGGGCACCAGCAGCTCGACGCCGGCGGCGCGGCAGAGCGCCTCGAGGCTCGCCTGCACGCCGGGGCCCGCGGGATCCCCAGCCGGGCCGAACATCGTGTTCACACAGGCCGGGAGGTACACCGCCGCGGGCGGGCCGTCCGGGGCGGGGCGCCGTCGTCGGGCGCCGCCACCGGGCAGCTCGGCGGACCAGAGCGGGACCAGGTCCTTCCCCACGACCGCGCGCGCCGCCGTGTTCCCGGCGATCACCACGGGGTCCAGCGGCGCCTTCCGCAGCGCGGTCAGGCCCAGCGAGGCCCCGCGCGTCACCGCCGACCAGTGCTTGGCCGCGGTGGTCCACACCGCCGCGTTCGCCTTGCCCTGCTCGCGCTTGCGTTGCGTCTTGACCAGGTCGCCGGTGTTGATCAGTACAGGGCAGGCGGTCTGGCACATGCCGTCGACCGCGCAGGTCTGGACAGCGCTGTACTCGTAGTCCGCGCGCAGCCGCTCGGCCAGCTCGACGTCCCCCGTCTCCTCGGCCTCGCGGATGGCCCGCCAGGCCGCGATCCGCTGTCGCGGCGTGAGTGTGAGGTCCCGGCTGGGGCAGACCGGCTCGCAGAACCCGCAGGCCGTGCAGCGGTCGACCTCGACGTCCACCTCCGGGTTGAGCTTGATGTGCTTGAGGTGCAGCTCCGGGTCGTCGCTGAGCACCACGCCGGGGTTGAGCACGCCGTGCGGGTCGAACAGGCGTTTGATCTCCTGCATCACCCCGTACAGCTCGTCGCCGTACTGGCGGCGGACGTACGGCGCCATGACCCGGCCCGTCCCGTGCTCCGCCTTGAGCGATCCGCCGTGGCCCAGGACGAGGTCCACCATGTCCTCGGTGAAGTCGCGGTAGCGGCCGAGCTGCTCGTCGGTCTCGAACCGGTCGGTGAGCATGAAGTGGATGTTGCCGTCCTTGGCGTGTCCGAACACCACGCTGTCGGAGTAGCGGTACCGGTCGAACAGCGCGGCCAGCGAGCGGCACGTCTCGGCGAGGGCGGGCACCGGCACGACGACGTCCTCGAGCAGCGCCGTACTCCCCGGCGGCCGGGCGCCCGCGACGGTCGCGTACAGCCCCTTGCGCAGCTTCCACAACGGGCCGCGCACCGCGTCGTCCGTGGTCAGCTCGACGGGGTCGGCGGTGCGCAGGCCGGCCAGCGTGGGCCCCGCGGCTTCGACGAGCCCGGTCAGCTCCTCCCGCGAGGTCGCCTGGTACTCCAGCAACAGCGCCGCCTGGGCGTCCACCGCGATCCGGGCGACCTCGGGCGGGCAGTCGGCGAAGGACTTCCCGACCCGCAGTGAGGCGGCGTCCATCAGCTCGAGGGTCGCCGCGCCCGTCGCGACGAGGGCGGGCAGCGCCTCGCTGGCGGTGACGAGGTCGTCGAACACCAGCAGCGCCGAGGAGATCTGCGTGCGCAGCGGGACCGTGCGGAACACCGCCGACGCGACGAACGCCAGCGTGCCCTCGCTGCCCACCACCAGGTGGGACAGGATCGCGGCCGGGGTGTCGTGGTCGAGCAGGGCGTTGAGCCCGTAGCCCATGGTGTTCTTCATGGCGAACTGGCGCTCGATCGTCGAGACGCTCTGCGCGTTCCCCACGACCCGGTCGCGCAGCTCGAGTAGTCCCCGGGTGAGGTCCGGCTCCAGGGCACGGAGCCGCTCGTCGGCGTCCGGCGCGCCGGTGTCGATCACCGTGCCCGACGGCAGCACCGCCACCACGGACTCAAGCGTGCGGTAGCTGTTCTCGACGGTCCCGCAGGCCATGCCGCTGGCATTGTTGGCGAGCACCCCGCCGACGGTGCAGGCCGCCTCACTGGCCGGGTCCGGGCCGAACCGGCGGCCGTGGCGGGCCAGCCGAGCGTTGAGTCGGCGGACGGTGACCCCGGGCTGAACGCGCACGCGCAGGCCGTCGTCCAGGATCTCGACCTCGCGGAAGTGCGTGCGGGTGTCGACGAGCAGCTGGTCGGTGACCGCCTGCCCAGACAGGCTGGTACCCCCGGAGCGGAACGTCAGCGGCACCCCGGACCGGTGGCTGCGCGCGAGCAGCTGGCCGATCTCCGCCGCGCAGCGCGGCACCGCGACGGCGGTCGGCAGCAGGAAGAAGTGCGACGCGTCATGCGCCTGGGCATGGCGGACCAGGTCGTCGGTACGAAGTTCGACAGTCACACCAAGGCTCCTCGTCTGACAGCAACCAAGATTGTTCAGCAAGTCTACTGAGAGAGCAACATAGCTGAGTATGCTTGCTCTCCGTGGTGATCCGGGTTCAGGTCCCGTCCGTCGTCGACGTCATCGCAAACGACCTACGTCGCAGTGTGCTGAGCGGTGAGCTGCGGCCGGGCTCCTCGCTGACCGAGGCTGACGTGGCAGGGCGATACGACGTGGCGCGCGCTACGGCGAAGGCGGCCATCGAGCGCCTCGTGGCCGAGTCGATGCTCGAGCGCAGTACCCACAAGACCGCACGGGTGGTTCGACTGGGCCCGCAGGATGTCCGGGACATCTATCTCTCCCGCGCCATCCTGGAAGCCGAGGTGCTCCGCCGCCTGGCCGCGGCGGGCACGCCGATCCCGGAGGCCGCCCGCGAGGCCAACGCGGAGATCCGCAGGCGCTGGAACGCGTCGAGCTTCGACGTGGTGGAGCCCGATATGCGGTTCCACACGTCGATGGTGGACGCCGTCGGCACGGTGCGGACCAGCCGCATGTACCGCGGACTGGCCTCGGAGGTCCGGCTCTGCATGGCCCAAGTTCAGGGTAGGCAGCTGCTCAGCCCAGCGGTCATCGTCGCCGAGCACGAACGCATCCTGGAGCTGGTCGAGGCGGGCGCTGGAAACGAGGCGGCCGAGGTGCTCGACGGCCACCTCGGCCGGGCGCGCGACTTGCTGATCGACGCGCTGGACAACGCCGACTGAGGAGCAAGCCGAGGGCCCCGGCATGGCTACACGGCTACAACTTCCACCGGCCCCACACCGCGATCGGCGGACATCCACCCGCCCACCGCGTCAACAACCTCTGCGGCGGCGACAGCTAGCCGGTCGGCCACGCGGAGAAACACCTGCGGATCCATCGAGTGACCGTGGTCGGGCTGCTGCCGACCCGTCGCGGGTCAGGCGACCATCGGTCGTCCGGTGACCTCCTCCAACGCCCGGACCATGGGACCGAGCCGGGACCGCGTCGGCTGCACCGTGGCCACCCCCAACTCCTCGAGCGGCGCCGCGGTGACCGGCCCGACGCACACCGCAGGCACCCGGCCGGACCGCATCGCGGCCACGACCCGGGCGCGCAGCCCACGCTCGTCGGCCCGACGCAGCAGCCCGGCCACCGCGGGGGCGCTGGTGAAGGTGACCGCATCCAACCCGCCCGACACGAGCGCATCGGTGAGCGCGTCGACCGGGCCCGGGTCGGCGGGCGGCACCCAGCGGTACACCGTCAGGCCGAGCACGTCGGCACCCGCGTCGGTCAGCGCGCTGACGATCTCGGTCAGCGGATCGCCGTGCAGCTGGATCGCGATCCGGGCGCCCGCCACCCCGCGGGCGAGGAGGTGGGTGAGCACCTCGGCCGAGGACTCCGTGGCCGGCGACCAGACCTCGCTCAGCCCCGCCGCGCGGACCGCGCCCTTCGCCTTCGGGCCCCGGGCGATGATCTCGCCGCGGCCCAGCATCTCCTGCAGCTCCACGCGCACGCCCCACCGCTCGGCCCCCGCGAGCCAGCCCCGGAACCCGATCCCGGTCGTGACGACGGTGACGTCCGGCGGCGCGGTCACCAGGCCGCGGGTGGCGGCCGCCACCTGCTCGTCCTCCTCGACCGGAACGATGCGCACAGCCGGGCCGAACACCGGACGGGCCCCTCGGCGCGCCAACAGCTCCCCCAGCTCGGCCGCCTTGCGAGACGCGGTCACCCCGACCCGCAGCCCGCCCAGGCTCGCTCCGCCCGTCATCAGGCCATCGTGTCGCCTACCGGGGAAACGCGCTCGAGTGTGCACGGTCCGTCAACGAGACCGCGCTCCCGACGGCGCGGCCCGCCACAACAGAGTGACCGAGGCCTCTCCCCCGCCGTCCCGACGCACGTCCGGTTGATCCGCCGACAGTGGGGCAGCTCGTGCGCGTGAGCGACGGCGCCGAGGAGACCGACGCCCGGCTCGGCGCCGACCGCACGGACCTCTCCATCCCGGAGGTCGTCAACCCGACCGTGCGGACGTCCGCCTCGGCGAGGAGGTCGGCGACAGCGTCCGTGGCCTCCGGGGAGTCGACCGACGCCAGACCCACCGTGTCGGCCCCGAGCCGCCGGCCGAGCGAAGGGGACACCAGACCGACCCGGGGTCCTCGCAGCGAGCGCACCACCCGGGCCGGTTCCACGACCCTCGATCCGGACTCCGTTGCCACCGTGTCTGCCACCGCGCGAGAGGCGCCGCTGCTGCACCTCACCGACCACCCGACCGGGGCTCCGGCGACCCTGGACACTGCGCGCGCAGGCGGCACCCCGCGGGACCCGGCTCCGTCCGACGCCGACCCCGCGCTGGTCCGTCCGCTCGGCTCCGCGACCGGCCCCTGGAGCAGGGTGGCGCGTTCGCCTCCGAAGGGTGAGGCGCCGCACGAGCGGCGGTCGGGACAGTCGGGGGACGAACCGACGACCCCCAGGAGGGCCCCGTGGCGACCCTGACCGTATGGAAGTTCGACGACCCCGAGGGCGCCCAGCGGGCGCTCGACCTGCTCGAGCGGATGCAGAAGCAGGAGCTGCTCGTCCTGCAGGACGCCGCGATCGTCTCGTGGCCGGAGGGCCGGAAGAAGCCACGCACGCGCCAGCTGCACGACCTCAAGGGCGCGGGCGCGCTCGGCGGCAGCTTCTGGGGCCTGCTGTTCGGCCTGTTGTTCTTCGTCCCGCTGCTGGGCCTGGCGGTCGGGGCCGCGATGGGCGCGCTCGCGGGCTCGATGTCCGACGTCGGGATCGACGACCGCTTCGTGAAGGAGGTGCGCGAGAAGGTCACGCCCGGGACCTCGGCGCTGTTCGCCATGACCGACAACGTCGTGCAGGACCGCGTCCTCGAGGAGTTCCGCGGCACCCGTGCCGAGCTGATCTCCACCAACCTCTCCCGCGAGCAGGAGGAGAAGCTGCGCGAGATCTTCGTCGAGGAGCACGAGACTGTCTGACCCGCGACCCGCCCCGGCCCCTTCCGACTCCCCGGCGGAGAGCGGACGGGGCCGGTCGGGTGCCGGGTGACCGACGGTCGGCGGACACCGAACGCGAAAAGGGACCTTCGCCCCCAACCCCAGGGCCGGACGCTCCGGGGCGGGACGACCGCGCGCGTGCAGCATCGGGGCCCCGCCGGCGAACCGCGCCGGCCCGGCCCCGGGAGCGACCATGCACCGAGTGCCCGACGCGAGCGTCCGGATCCCCCGGCCCGCGCACCCCGTCGTGGCCCGCACCGCCGTGCGGTCGGCCCTCGACCGCGGCCGGGACACGGTCCTGGTCCGCGGGGCCGCGGGGTTCGGGAAGACGACCGCGGTCGCCGACTGGGCCCGGTCCACGGGCGACACGGCGTGGGTCACGCTCGAGGCCGCGGACGCCGACCCCCGCCGGCTGTGGACCGCCGTGCTCACCGCCCTGGTCCGCACACCCGGCGGGGCGGACCTGGAGGCCGAGCTCGACCCGGACCGGGCGGGCGACCCGCGCTTCCCCTCCGACCTCGCGGCGGCCCTCGACCACCTCGCCCGCCCGCCCACCCTGGTGCTCGACGCCCTCGACGCCCTCGAGGAGGCCGACCCGCACGAGGACGCCCCGTGGTCCACCGGGCTGCGCGACCTCCTCCACCACCGCCGCCCCGACGCCCGGGTGGTCCTGTGCAGCCGCGGTGACCCGCGGCTGCGGCTGGCCCGGCTGCGGGTGGCGGGCAGGCTCACCGAGATCGGTCCGGAGGTTCTCCGGTGCGACGGCGCCGAGGCCGCGGCCCTGCTCGCGGCGACGGCTCCCGGCCTGCCGGTGCTGGCCGCGGCGCGGCTGGCGCGGCTCACGGCGGGGTGGCCGGTGGGTCTGCGGCTGGCCGGGTTGGCCGTCGCGGAGGCCGCGTCCGAGGGCGAGCCGTCCCCCGCGTTCGACGGCGCCCACCGCCTCCTCGCCGGGTACCTCACCGACGAGGTCCTCCCCCACCTCACCGAGGCCGAGACCCCCCTGCTCCGGGCGACCAGCGTGGCCGACCCGGTGCCTCCCGACCTCGCGGTCGAGCTGACCGGGGACGCCGACGCGGGGCGCACGCTAGACGAGCTCGGCAGGCGGACCTCCCTCGCGCACCGGCTCGACGCCGACGGCGCGGACGGGCCCGCCCACCGGGTGGAACCCCTGCTGCGTATGCACCTGCTCGCCGAGCTGAGCCGCAACGACCGGTGCGAGTACCACCGGCTCGAGGCGGTCGCCGCCCGCAGGCTCAGCGCCAGCGCCCCGGCACTGGCCGTCGACCACGTCGTCCGCTCCGCCGACGCGGACGCGGCGGCCGAAGTGCTGCGGACGACGGGTGTACCCCTGTTCGTCAGGGGCAGGTTCACGCTGCTGCGGCGTGCCCTGCGGGTCGCGGGGGCCGAGACCAGCCGAGACCCGTGGCTCGCGACGCTGGACGCGCTCGCCGCCCGCCGCCCGCTCCCGCAGGCGGTCCCGCCCGAGTGGCCTCCGGACCCGTCCGCGGAGCTGGCCGTGCTCCGCGCCGCGGCCGAGGACTGGGGCGTGGTGCCCCGGCGGCCCGGGCGCCACGACACGGTCGCGCTGCCCACGGACCCCGCCCACCGGGCGTTGGGCCTGGTCGTGCAGGCCGTCGAGGCCCTGCGGGCGGGATCGGTGCCGTCGGTCGAGACCACCGTCGAGGCCGTCCGGCTCGCCGACGAGCACGGGTTCGCGCCACTCGGCGTGCAGGCGTGCGCGATCGCCGCGGTCGCCGCGATGGCGCGGGGGGACGTCGTGGTCGCCCGCGACACCGCGGCGCAGGCCCTCGCCCGCGCCGACCGCATCGCCCTGCCGCGCTCCCGCTGGAGCGCCGCGGCCGCCGCGGTGCTCGGGCTGGCCGCTCTGGTCCGGGGTCGCCCGGGCGAGGTGCTCGACTGGACCGGGCGCGGCGCCGGGACCCCGGAGGATCCGATCGAGCTCAGCGTCGGCACGGCCCTGGTCGAGGCCGCCGCCCGGTTCGACCTGGCCGACGGTGCGGGCCCGCGGGCCGCCGCCCTCGACGCGCTGTGCGAGGTCCGGCAGTCCGTCGGCGGACGCCCGATGGACGCCCGGATCGCCGCCTTCGCCGCGCTCGTCGAGCACCGGGCGGCGCTCGCTCTCGGCAGGCGGACCGCTGCCCGGGGCGTCCTCGGCTGGTTGCGCGAGCGGGTCGGCGAGACCCCGGAGACCGCGCTGATGCGCGGGTGGACCGAGTTCGCCGCCGGTCGTGACGACGGCGCGCGGGCCGCGGCCCGACGGACCCTCGCCGGCGCGGAGGGCGCCCCGATACTCGTCGGGCTGACGGAGGTCGAGTCGCTCCTGCTCGAGGCGAACGTCGCGGCGGGGCGGGCCGAACGCGCCGCGGTGCGCGGCTCCCTGGACGCCGCGCTCGCCGCCGCCGAGCCCCTGCGCGCCGTGCGCCCCTTCACCGTCGCCGGATCCCGACTCCGGGAGATCCTCACCCGGCTGTACGGCGGCCGGGCCGACACCGGGTCGTTCGCCGCCGAGGTCCTGACGGCGATCGCGCACGAGACCGACGGGTCCACCCGGCTCAGCGACCGGGAGCGCGACGTGCTCGAGCTGCTGCCCTCGCTGCTCTCGCTCGCGGAGATCGGCGAGGACCTGTCCGTCTCGCTGAACACCGTGAAGACGCACGTCCGGTCGATCTACACGAAGCTCGGGGTGAACACCCGGCGGACCGCGGTGCTCGCCGGCTACGAGCGCGGCCTGATCAGACCGGCCCGGGCACTGACCTCGCACGCCTGAGGCCGCCCGAGGGCGGCGGAACCACACCCCACGGGCGATGCACCACCGCGTCGCCGGAGCGAGGGTTCGACACATCTGCCGGCCGGCAGTCCCCGATGGAGGAGAACATCATGAGCGACACGTCCACCCGCCCACCCGGCGGCACGTCCCCCTCGACCCGACCGACCTCGACGGGCTGGTCCACCGGCTTCACCGCCTTCGCAGGCGCCGTGCTGCTGGTGACCGGTATCTGCCAGGTGCTCCTCGGGATCGCGGCGCTGATCCGGGACACCCTGTACATCACCACGCCCCAGTACATCTACGCCTTCGACGTGACGACCTGGGGCTGGGTCCACCTGATCGTCGGTGCCGCGGTGGCCCTGACCGGTATCGGCGTGCTGCAGGGGCAGACCTGGGCCCGCGTGGTCGGCATCGTGCTGGCCTCGCTGAGCATCATCGCCAACTTCATGTTCATGCCGTACTACCCGGTCTGGTCCCTGGTGGTGATCGCCCTGGACATCGTGGTGATCGCCGCGCTCGTGCGCGAGCAGCAGGCCGGCGCCTGAGTCGGAGGACCACACCGTGACCACCGAACACCGACCGCAGCGGGGGCAGGGCCGCAAGGTCTCCCCCCGCGTCGTGGTCGCCGGGGTGATCGCCGTCCTGGCCCTGGTCTTCATCCTGCAGAACCGGGGCCCGGTCGGCGTCCACCTCATCACGCTGACGCTCAGCGCACCCCTCTGGCTGTTGCTCGTGGTGATGGTCGGGGTCGGCCTCCTGGTCGGCTACGTCTCGGCCCGACGGCGATGAACCGCTGGAAGCCCCTGCTCGCGCTGGGCCTGGCCCAGTTCCTGGTGGTGCTGGACACGGCGGTCATGAACGTCTCGATCAGTACGCTGGTCGCGGACTTCGACACCACCGTGGCCGCGATCCAGGCCGCCATCACCCTCTACACGCTGGTCATGGCGGCCTTCCTGATCACCGGCGCGACACTCGGGGACATCCTGGGCAGGCGCCGCGCCTTCGGGATCGGCCTGGTCGTCTACGGCGTGGGCTCGGGGCTGACCGCGATCGCGCCGCAGCTGTGGGTGCTGGTCGCGGGCTGGTCGGTGATCGAGGGGCTCGGCGGCGCGCTGGTGCTGCCCGCCCTCGCCGCCCTGGTCGGCGGGAACTACCACGGGAAGGACCGGGCCGTCGCCTACGGCGTGGTCGGCGGGTTGGCGGGGGCGGGGATCGCGGTCGGGCCGCTGGTCGGCGGCTACATGACGACCTACCTGAGCTGGCGGTGGGTGTTCGCGGGCGAGGTGCTGATCGTGATCGCGATCCTGCTCATGCTGCGCTGGGTCGCCGACGCCCCGGCCGCGGGACCGCGTCGCAGGCTCGACGTCGTCGGCGCGGCCCTGTCCGTCGCCGGCCTCGCGCTGGTGGTGTTCGGTGTGCTGCAGAGCAGCGCGTGGGGCTGGTTGGAGCCCCGCAACCCCCCGTTCACCGTCTTCGGGTTCTCCCCCACGCTGTTCGTCATCGCCGCGGGGCTCGTGGTGCTCGGGCTGCTGCGCAGCTGGGTCCGGCACCGCGAGGCCCGGGGCGAGGACCCGCTGGTGCGGTGGGAGCTGTTCGGGATCCGGTCGCTGCGCGGAGCGCTGTCGACCCTGCTCGCGCAGAACCTCATCCTGCTCGGGATCTTCTTCACCATCCCGCTGTACCTGCAGGTGGTGCTGGGCATGAACGCCTTCTCCACCGGGCTGAGGCTGCTGCCGGTGTCGGCGACGATGCTGGTGACGTCGATGGCGGCGCCGCTGGTGAACCGCTGGGCCGCGCCGCGGACGGTCGCGCGGGTGGGGTTCCTGATCCTGTGCGGCGCCGCGCTCTGGCTCACCGCGACCGTGCAGCCCCAGCTGAACGACGTGACGTTCGCGTTGGCCACCGGCGTGCTCGGGATCGGCATGGGGCTGTTGGCGGGCCAGCTGGGCAACGTGGCGCAGTCGAGTGTCGGCGAGGCGGAGCGCAGCGAGGTCGGCGGGTTGCAGTACACGGCGCAGAACCTCGGGTCCTCGCTCGGCACCGCGCTGATCGGCGCGCTGCTGCTCGGCGGGCTGACCCGGGCGGCCGCCAACGGGGTCGGGGCGGCACCGGTGCCGGACAGCGTGAAACAGCAGGTCGGCACGGCGCTGGAGACCGGGCTGCCGTTCCTGTCGGTGGACCAGGTCAGCACCGCCCTGACCGCGGGGGGCGTGGCGCAGGCGGACGTGGACACCCTGGTCGCGACCTACTCGCAGGCCCAGCTCGCGGGGCTGAAGGTCGGTCTGCTGGCGGCGGCGGCGATCGCGCTGGCCAGCCTGTTCCTCACCCGGGACCTGCCGTCGCGGCGGGCGGCGGCCGACGTCGCGGCCGCCGAGCCCGAGACCGTCGGGATCGGCGCGGGAGGGGCGGCGGATGGGCCGTCGTGAGATCACCCGGACCGTGGTGAGCGTGGGTCTCGTGCTCGCCGCCTACTACCTGGCGCCCTACGGCGAGCACGTGACGGCGGGGGACGCGTGGCTGCGCGGCGGTCTGCTCGCGCTCGCCATCGTGGTGCTCGTGGTACTGGTGGGTCGGCGGGTGGAGCACGAGGTCCGGACGGAGGGCCCGTCGCGGACCGGCCCGCTGCTCGTCGCGCTGGTCGCGGGCGTGGTGATCTTCGCGCTCGCCGACCTGGTGGTCGCCACGACGATGCCGGGCCAGTTCGAGGACCTGCGGACCAAGACCGACGCCCTGTACTTCTCACTGACCACGCTCACCACAGTCGGCTACGGCGACGTGCACGCGGAGGGCCAGGTCGCGCGGGCACTCGTCGTGGCGCAGCTGGTGTTCGACGTCGTCGTGCTCGCGACCGCGGCCCGCAATCTGGTCGGCGCGGCCCGACGGCACCGGGCCGCCGAGGAGTCCCTGGACCGGCCGTCCGAATCCCGACGCGACGCCCGACGGTGACCGCGACACCCGGAACCCCACGGGGGAGGATCCCATGGTCGACGAACGCGCCCAGCGGATCGCCGAGTTCATCGCGCCGCTGCGGGTCGAACCCGGCCGGAAGGTGAAGCTGCACAAGGACTTCGATCCCCGGCTGCACTCGTCGACCGTCTCCCGCAAGAAGGAGGGGCGCGAGATCCTGCAGACCGGCATCGCGCTGCTCGCCGACTACCAGGCCCGGCTCGCCGCCCAGGACACCTACGGGGTGCTGCTGTGCCTGCAGGCGCTCGACGCGGGCGGCAAGGACGGGACGATCCGGCACGTGATGAGCGGGGTCAACCCGCAGGGCGTGCACGTCTCCGGGTTCACGGTCCCCTCCGCCGAGGAGCTCGACCACGACTACCTGTGGCGCTACGCGGCCCGGCTGCCCGCCCGCGGCGACATCGGGATCTTCAACCGCTCGCACTACGAGGAGGTGCTGGTGGTGCGGGTCCATCCGGAGCTGCTGGACCGGCAGAAGCTGCCGCCGGAGAGCCGCAAGCGGATCTGGCACCGCCGCTACCGGGAGATCAACGACTGGGAGCGCTACCTCACCGACAACGGCTTCCGCGTCCTCAAGGTGTTCCTGAACCTCTCCTACGACGAACAGCGGCGGCGCTTCCTGCGGCGCATCGACGAGCCGGACCGCAACTGGAAGTTCTCGGCCGCGGACGTGCGGGAACGCCGTCGGTGGAAGGACTACCAGAAGGCCTTCTCCGAGATGCTGTCCCGGACGAGCACGCCCTGGGCGCCCTGGTACGTGGTGCCCGCGGACCGCAAGTGGTTCGCCCGGATCTGCACGGCCGCGATCCTCGCCCACACGCTCATCGAGATCGACCCGCGCTTCCCCACCGTGGACGCCGACACGCGGGCGCAGCTGGCCGCGGCCCGCGCCGAGCTGATGGCCCAGGCTCCGGCGTCGGCCAACGGGCGGACGACACACCGACCCACCGCCGCAGCAGGCGCCGGGCGGGCGTGAGAGGAGCTCGTCATGCTGCTCGCCCGGACCGGCCGACGGCAGGACCCCGACGCCGTGGAGGCGACCGCCGCGGCGGTGGCCGAGGCCGTGCTCGCGAGTGCGCTGCCCCGCCGGTGGGACCACGTCCGGGCCGTCGCGCGCCGGGCCGCGGACCTCGCCGTCGGACTCCCCCCGGACGAGGTCCGGACCCTCGTCTCCGCGGCCTGGCTGCACGACGTCGGGTACGCCCCCGCCGTGGCGGACACCGGGTTCCATCCGCTCGACGGCGCCCGGTACGTCCGGGCGCTCGGCTTCGGGGACCGGATCGCCGCCCTGGTGGCATTCCACTCCGCGGCGGCCGCGAAGGCCCGGGTCCTGGGGCTGGCCGACCAGCTGGCCGAGTTCACCGACGAGGACACGGTCGTCCGGGACCTGCTCTGGTACGCCGACATGACGATCGGGCCGGACGGTGCCCCGATGGACGTGGAGTCCCGGCTCGCGGAGATCCGCCGCCGCCGCGCGGACGACCCGCGGGCGATCGCCGCGCTGGACCTCGGCCTGCCCGCCCGGTGGGCCGCGGTGGCCCGGGCCGAGGCCTGGCTGCGCAGCCGCGGGCCGGGCTGACCGGTCGCCGCACCGTGTCCGCGCGGTGGCGGCCCTCCCCCGTCACGGGTGACGACGCCGGCCGCCGCGCGGGGCAGCGTGATCCCCGTCGTCCACGGACCCGCAGAGAGGCGCGTGTCATGCCGAGCGAGACAACCCCCGCCCCCCACCGACGGATCGCGGCCGTCGGTGCGCTGCTCGCCCTCGCCGCCGGGCTCGCGGTGATCGTCTGGGCGCTCTGGCAGCACCCGCTGCGGCTGCCGTCCACCCTGCTCCTGCTCCTGGTCACCGTCGTGGCGGCCTGGACGGCACTCGTGCACCGGGGGTGGACGCGGATCGTCGCCGTCGCGGTCGCCGTCGCCGCACTGGTCGGTGTGATCGTGCTGCTCGACGTCGGGTCGCTGGTCCGGCTGATCCTCGTGGTCGCCCTCGCCGTGGTCGCCACGGCCGCGGCCCGGGTCGCCCTCGGGTCCGCCGAACCCGCGCCCGGCCCGGGTGATGCCCGTCGGGTCCCGCCCGCCCACCGCGGGGTCCTGCTCATGAACCCCTGGTCCGGGGGTGGGAAGGTCGAGCGGTTCGCGCTGGTCCAGGAGGCCGTCCGGCTCGGGGTGACGCCGATCGTGCTGCAGCGGGGGGACGACCTGCGCGAGCTGGCCGAGCGGGCCGTCGCCGACGGGGCCGACGTGATCGGGATGGCGGGAGGAGACGGCTCGCAGGCCCTGGTCGCGGACGTCGCCCGTCGGCACGACCTGCCGTTCGTGTGCGTCCCCGCGGGCACCCGCAACCACTTCGCGCTCGATCTCGGGCTCGACCGCGAGGACGTCGCCGCGGCCCTCGCCGCGTACGGCGACGCCGTCGAGCGGCGGATCGACCTGGCCCTGGTCGGCGACCGCGTCTTCGTGAACAACGCCTCCCTCGGGGTCTACGCCACGGTGGTGCAGTCCGAGGGGTACCGGGAGGCCAAGGTCTCGACCGCGATCGGGATGCTGCCGGACCTCGTCGGTCCCGGGGCCGAGCCGTTCGACCTCCGCTTCACCGGCGCCGACGGGAAGCCGGTCGACACCGCCGACGTGCTGCTGGTGTCCAACGGCGTCTACCGCCTCGACGACCTGCGCGGCTTCGGCACCCGCGAGCACCTCGACGCCGGCGTGCTCGGGATCGTCTCCGTCACCGTCGGCCGGGAGGTCGGCGGCCTGATCGCCGCCCAGGCGAGCGGGCGGCTCAGGCACTTCGCCGGGTACCGCGAGTGGACCGCGCCGGAGTTCGTCGTCGACTCCGGGGACGAGCTGGTCGACGTCGGGGTGGACGGTGAGGCCCTGCGGCTGCCGACGCCGCTGCGCTTCCGGTGCCTGCCGGGCGCGCTGCGGGTGCGCACCCCGCTCGACGCGCCCGGCGCGCCCCCCGTCGGCGTCGCCCACGCCGGGCTCGGCAAGGCCGTCGGCGGGCTGTTCCGGGTGGCGGCCGGACGCGACGGGCAGGTCTAGCCGTCGGTCGAGGTGACCGTGTCGCCGTTCCGGTCGGCGCGGCGGTGGCCCTTGCGGGCGGCCTTGCGGGCCGCCTTGGCCGCGGCGGCCTCCTCCGGTTCCATCGGGGTGTCGCGGAGCCACACGCCCGCCCACCGCGCGCTCGGGTCGACGTCCACCAGCAGCGCCTTGCACAGCAGGGTCAGCGGGATCGCCAGGATCGCCCCGAGCGGCCCGAGCAGCCAGGCCCAGAACACCAGCGCCACGAAGGTCACGGTGACCGACAGGCCCACCGCGTCCCCGATGAACCGCGGCTGGATGATCGACTGCACCACGAAGTTCAGCACGCAGTAGACGACGACCACGGCGATGGCGAGCGACCAGCCCCCGGTGAGCAGGGCCAGCAGCGCGGGCGGGATGACCCCGATGATGAAGCCGATGTTCGGGATGTAGTTGGTGATGAAGGACAACAACCCCCAGGTGACGGCCAGCGGGATGCCCATGATCAGCAACGCCGCCCAGTCCAGCACCGCCACGATGAGCCCGAACACCGTGGTGACCAGCAGGTACTGCCGCGTCCCCCGGGCGAAGCCGGTGATCGCGTCCGTGACCTGCGGACGGTCCCTGCCGACCGCTGCCAGCCGGTCCCCCGCGCCGCCGGACTCGAGGGCGAGGAACAGCAGCAGGGCCAGCAGGAACACCAGGTTGGACGCCAACCCGGCCACGCTGCTGAGCAGCGCGCCCAGGATCCCGGCGAGCTTGCCCAGGTTCAGCGAGCCCTTGGCGGCGGCGAGCTGGTCCGGGCCCACCCCGAACCGGGCCAGCTCGTTGGTCACCCCGCTCACCAGCCCGTCGGCCTTGCTCGCGTACTGCGGTAGCTCCGTCGCGAGCTGGGCCACCGAGAGGATGAGGCCGAACGCGAGGAGCAGCAGCAGGCCGTAGACCAACAGCACCACGACCAGCGTCGTCGCCCAGCCGGGCCAGCCCTTGCCGCGCAGCCAGCCCTGGACCGGGGCCACCGCGATGACGATGATCAGCGCCATGAAGGCGGGACCGATCAGCCAGGCCACCGCCTGGATGCCCGCGACGACCACCACCACGGAGGCCGCGCCGACCAGCACGACGAGCGCGCGGGGCAGGGCGCGCCGCGTCGCCGCGGCGGCGGGCGGGGCCCCGGCGGACGTGCCCGCCGGTGCGCCGGTGGACGTGTCGGCAGGTCTCTGCGATGTGGTCACGCCGGGACCGTAGGACCGTCCCGCCGCCCCGACGTCACCCGTGAGGGGCGACCGTCGCGGGTCGGGATCGATCCCGCACACCCCGGCGGCGCCGTCACCCCGTCGGGGCGATGCCCGGTGGCGTGGGGCCGTCCAGGCTCGGAGGTCGGCACGCTCGACCGGCGGGCCCGCGCGGGAGCGAGACCGAGGAGGACACCGATGACGCTGGTCGAGCTCCTGGAGCACACGGCCGTGGTCTTCGAGGTGCTGGGGGCGGCGGCGCTGGCAGTGGGCATCGTCCTCGCCCTCGCCCTCGCCGCGTGGGTGCTGGTGCGCTCGCGGAGCGGCCGACCGGCCTTCACCACGCTGCGCGAGACCTTCGGCGGCGCACTGTTGCTGTCGGTCGAGATCCTGGTCGCCGCGGACCTGCTCCGCAGCGTCGCGGTCGCGCCCAGCCTCACCGACGTCGCCGTCCTCGGTCTGATCGTGCTGATCCGGACGTTCCTGAGCTTCTCCCTCGAAGTCGAGCTGGAGGGCGTGGCGCCGTGGCGGCGCGCGACGGTCACCGGGGCCGGGCGGCTCACCGCGGCCACCGCCCACGCCACCGCTCGCGCCACCCCGCCCTGAGGTCCGGCGAGCACCCGGCCGGAGATCTCGGCCCGAGGGTGAACCGGAGGTGGCCGACGAGGTCTGGTCCTCCGCCTACCTCGACTCCCTGATGCGGACCGCTGAAGCGGTCGAGCAAGGCGAGGACCCCCGACACACCGGCATACCGACTCCTGACCGACGGGCCGTGCTCGCCTCCGGTGCGGACCAACCGGCACGCGACGGCCGGGCCGACCGTCCACGCGCTGGTCTCCGTGGACATGCTCCTGGCGGAAACCCTGTGGTGCACGCGCGAGGACCGCGCGTCGCCGCGGGCGTCGGGCGGGATGAACCGGCGTCCACCGGGTAGCCCCGCCTCGTCCCCGCCCCGTCCACGTCGGGAGTCCCCGTGGCCACGTCCACCCCCGTCCGCCCCGCGGCCGACCACGGCCTGTTCGGTCCCGACTCGGTGACCTGGCGGGTGCACCTGGAACCCGTGACCTGGGTCGCGGGGATGCGCGCGCTGCTGCTGCAGTCGCTGCACCCGTGGGTCATGCGCGGGACCTTCCAGAACAGCGCGCTGTTCGACCCGGCGAAGGCCTGGCCGCGCTTCGAGCGGACCGTGCAGTTCGTCGGCACCCGCACGTTCGGGTCGCTGGCCGAGGTCGAGACGGCGGGGGCCCGGGTCCGGAACCTGCACCGCCGGCTGCGCGCCGTGGACCCGGACACGGGCAGGCGCTTCCCGATCGACGCCCCGGAGGGACTGCTCTGGGTGCACTGCGGGGAGATCGACTCCTACGTCGACATCGCCCGCCGGGCAGGCGTCGTCACCGCCGCCGAGGCCGACGCGTACGTCGCCGAGAGCGTGCGCGCCGCCGAGGTCGTGGGGCTGGACCCCGCGACCGTGCCCGCCTCGCGCGCCGAGCTCGCCGCGTACTTCGTGCGGATGCGGCCCCGCCTGGGCATCACCGAGGAGACGCGGATCGCCGTCGGCGGGCTGCTCGCGCCGCCCGCGGGGCCCCCGGCGTGGACCCGGGCGGCGATCTCGGCCACCGCCACGGCCGCGCTGGCCACCCTGCCGCGCTGGGCCCGGCGGATGTACGGGCTGCCGGGGCTGCCGACCACCGACGTGGCCGCCTCCGCTGCGCTCGGCGCGCTGCGCCGGGCCACCGACCTGCTCCCCGACCCGCCCGCGCCCCCCGAGATCCAGGAGGCCCGGCGGCTGGTGCGCCGCACGCGCTGAGCAACGCGGGCGGGCTCTCGATCGTGGATGACGACGGTCCTCGTGGTCGGGGCCGGTGTGATCGGGCGGGTGCACCTCACCGTCCTCCGTTCCACACCGGCCACTGAGGAGCGTGCTTCCACCCGGCAGGATCCGTGGTGCGACGGTAGGCTGCGGCCGGGCCCATCCCCCTCACTGACGGGGTTGCCCTGCCTCTGCCGGCGGTGCGGGGGATGGGCCCGGCCCATCCCCCTCACCGACGGGGTTGCCCTGCCTCTGCCGGCGGTGCGATCGTCTCGCCCGCCGTCTGCCGCCCCGGACCTCGGCGACACCACATGTGTAGTCGACCCGGATGGATGGTGGCGTCCTGATGACCGCGAAGACCCCGCAGCTCGGCACCCTGGGCGTCGCCCGGCCGGTGACCGATGACTGGGACTGGCAGCTCTCCAGCGCCTGCCGCGATCTCGACAGCGCGGTGTTCTTCCACCCCGAGCGCGAGCGCGGGGCGGAGAAGGACGCCCGAGAGCAGCGGGCCAAACGGATCTGCGAGGCCTGTCCAGTGATCGCGGAGTGTCGGCGCTGGGCGCTCGCCACGCGCGAGCCGTACGGGGTCTGGGGCGGGCTCTCGGTCGCCGACCGCGCCGAGATCCTGCAGGACGTCGACCGCTCCGGGGCCCGCTGCCGAGCCCGGCGGAGCGGAGGGTGACGGACCCGACGCCGGGTTCCGCGGTAGGTGCGGGCGATTCGGGCTACCCCCCGTCCGCACACCCATCACCGCGCGCTCCCCCGGACCCGGGTGCCCGTACCGAAGGAAAGCCATGTCCACCTCGTGCGGTCATCCGCTCAGCCCGACCTCCCTCCGGAGCCGCCCCTCGCACCGCACCGCGCGCGTGCGCCCGGCCGCCGTCCGGCGCCGGGAGATCACCCTCCACGACCAGCGCGTCACCTTCCTCGAGGCGGGCGCCCGCAGCGGCGGGCCCACCGTGGTCCTGCTCCACGGGCTCGCCAGCAGCTCGGCGACGTGGGGCTCCGTGCTGCCGCTGCTGGGCCGCCACGCCCACGTCATCGCACCGGACCTGCTCGGGCACGGCGAGTCGGCCAAGCCGCACAGCGGCGACTACTCGCTCGGCGCCTACGCCGCGGGCCTGCGCGACCTGCTGCTCGCCCTCGGCCCGGAGCGGGCGACCGTCGTCGGGCACTCGTTCGGCGGCGGCGTGGCCATGCAGTTCGCCTACCAGTTCCCCGAGCTCACCGAACGGCTCGTACTCGACGCCAGCGGCGGCCTCGGCCCCGACGTCACCCTCGCCCTGCGCGCCGCGACCCTGCCGGGCACCGCCGCCGCGCTGCAGCTGGCCACGGCGCTGACCCCACGCCCGGTCGCCGACCTCGTGCGCCGCGTCGCCCGCGCGCTCCCCGGCGTCCCCGCGGCCGACCTCGACGGGATGTCCTACGCGCTGGCCTCCTTCACCGAGCGCGACGCGCGGCACGCGTTCGTCCAGACCGTGCGCAGCACGCTGAACTGGGCCGGGCAGCGGCTCGACGGGACCGGGCGGCTCTACCTGCTCGCCGACGTCCCCGTGCTGTTCGTGGTGGGCAGCACCGACACGGTCATCCCCACCGCGCACACCCGGGCCGCCCACGAGCGGCTCCCCGGCAGCCGGTTGGAGGTCTTCGAGGGCACCGGGCACTTCCCGCACTCCGAGCACCCCGCCCGCTTCGCCGCGGCCCTGCTCGACTTCCTCCGCACCAGCCGACCCGCCGCCCCCGACGTGCGGTCGCTGCGCCATAGGCTGCGCCATCCCGACCACGACGTCCTCACACCCCGATGAGCCTCCCGGCGCCGACCCGGGTCGGACGACCAGCGCTTCCAGGAGACAGCCGATGACCGCCGACACCCCTCCGACCACCGGGACGAACGGACGCGCGGCGGGAGTGCCACGCACGGAGCCCGCCCGGACGGACGACGTCCGCGTGCTGGTGCCCCGGCTGCTGCGGGTGAGCGGGGCGATCGGCTGGCGGCTGGTCGCGGTCGCCGCCGCGCTGTGGGTCCTGGGGCAGGTCGTGACCTACCTCGCGGCGATCGTCGTGCCGGTGGCGATCGCGCTGCTGCTCGCCGCGCTGCTCTCCCCCGCCGTGAGCGTCCTCGAGGCGCGCCGGGTGCCGCGGGGGCCCGCCACCGCCCTGGTCGTCGTCGCGGGGCTCGCCGCGATCGGCGCCGTGCTGACCTTCGTGGTGATCACCTTCGTCCGCGGCGTGCCCGAGCTCGGCGCGCAGCTCACCACCAGCGTCGACTCGATCGTCGGGTGGCTGGCGACCGGCCCGCTCCAGATCGGCCAGGCCCAGCTCGCCGGCATCCAGCAGGAGGTGCTGGACACCCTGAGCGCCAACCAGGCCGCCATCACCGCAGGCGCGCTGACCACCGCCGCGACCATCGGCGAGATCCTCACCGAGATCCTGCTCGTGGTCTTCACCCTGATCTTCTTCCTGCACGGCGGGGCGGGGATCTGGCGGTTCCTGCTCGGCGCCGCCCCCCGCGACGTCCGGACCCGGGTGGACGTCGCCGGGCGACGCGGGGTGGCTGCCCTGGTCAGCTACGTCCGGGCCACCGCCGTGGTCGCCGTCGTGGACGCGGTCGCGATCGGGATCGGTCTCGCCGTCCTCGGGATCCCGCTGGCGATCCCGCTCGCCGCCCTGGTCCTGCTCGGCGCGTTCATCCCGATCATCGGCGCGGTCGTGGCGGGCGGGGTGGCGGTCCTGGTCGCACTCGTGGCGCAGGGTCCGGTCTCCGCCCTGATCGTGCTCGCGATCATCATCGGGATCATGCAGCTGGAGAGCCACGTCCTGCAGCCGTTGCTGCTGGGCCGCGCGGTGAAGCTGCACCCGCTGGCGGTCGTCCTCGCGATCGCCACCGGCCTGCTGGTCGGCGGGATCGCGGGCGCGCTCCTGGCCGTCCCGCTGCTCGCCGTGCTCAACTCCGGCATCCGGTCGCTGCGCAGCGAGGCGGACAGCCACACCGACCCCCGTGACGTCCACACCAGCGAGCCCGAGGAGACCGGTCCCGACGAACCGGGCCTCGAACGCCACGAGGAGCTCGATCCGACGCCCCAGCCGGACACGCCGCGCTGACCGGCCTCCGCCGTCCCCTCTCGGGGGAGTCCCGTTCCCCCGTCGACCGGCGGGCGATGCGCCGACCCGGCCGACAGGGGGCGAGGACCGCGAGCTGCTCCACGGTGGGCTCCGCCGTTTCCTGAGCGCACGACATGGCGGGTCCCGCCGTGTCACGGGGATGCGGTTCGTCGGGCGCGTGCCGGGAACCCGGGTCGCATGGCTGTCCTCACCGTCGCGCACGCCCCGGCGCGGACGGCGTTCCTCGCCCAGCTGGACCGCTTCCGAGAGGTCGTGCACGGCACCTCCGACCACGCCTTGCTGGGGCCGAGCCGCTGCCACGGCTGGACGGCGCTCGACGTGCTCGTGCACGTCCGCGTCGGCCTGCAGGAGATGACCGGCGGGGCGCTGAGCAGCACCGATTCCGCACCGGACCAGGACGCCGCGTCCTACTGGCGCGAGTACGAGGAGGTCGGGGACGAGGTGGCGGCGATCCTGTGGACGCGCCGGACCGCCTCGGCCTGGGCGACGCCGCCGGTCCCCTCGTCCCGACCGCGGAGTCGCTGCGGCTCGCCCGCGCGACCGTCGACGCGCTCGCCGACCTCCCGACGGAGTGGGACGACGAGCACGCGGTGCTCACCGGCTTCGGCCGGGACGTCTAGACGAGTAAGTCCGAACTCCCCTTCAGTGGTCGTAGGCGGTCAGGGAACGTGTGACTGCCTGGC